>JBOGKK010000085.1:0-17758 GCA_050745425.1 Terriglobales bacterium | reverse complement strand
GCTGGCATCCTGCTGCAGCACCTGCTGGGCATCGGGGCGAATGTCACTTCGGTCGTAATCAAAGAAAGCGTCCTTGACGTCCTCGTTGAAGGTGCCCTCGTTGTTCACGACCGGCGTCGGCGGCTGCTGGGGCGGCGGCGGCTGGGAGACGGTGATGCGGACGGCGGCGTTGGCGGTCTGGCCGTCGGCGCTGGTGGCCACGGCCTGATAGTCGGTGGACTCGGACGGGCTGACAGGCTGGTCGCCGTTGAGGTTCACCGCGGTGCCGTTCAGTTCGACCTTGACGGCGTCGGTCGAGGTCCAGGTGAGCGTCGAGCTGGCGCCGGTGTCGATGGCGGTGGGCGACGCCTGAAGGGTGATGGTGGGGGCATTGGCGGTGGCGGCCGGCGGCGCCGGTGGGGGGGGCGGCGGGACGGCTTTGTGGCCGCAGGCGGCGAGACCGAAACTCAACACCAGCGCCGCGCTAACGCTGATGGCTCGGATGAACGGTGAAGGTGCGAGAGTTTGCTTCATGGTCTTTGTCCTTTCCAGATGCAGATTAATGCCACGACCAGTTAGGCATTTCGTTTTCGCCCCGGCTGGTCAACATAGTGGGATGGGAGCCATCGGCAGCCACAGTATACAGTTGGGTGTGGTAAGGCGGACCGGATTCAAACACAATGTGACGGTTATCGGGCGCCCAACTGGGGAAATCATTGCGGTCACCATTATGGGTCAGTTGCTCATATTTCTGCGTAGCAAAAAACCAGAGGTAAACATCCGAGGCGCCACTGTTTTCCCCTCCCCCGGTGCGAACCCAGGCAAAGGCCAGTGACGAGCCGTTGGGCGACCAGGAGGGGCTGACGGCATAGCCGGAAATGGGCAGATGCTGCACGTTGCTGCCATCGGCGTTCATGGTGAAAATGGAGGGCAGCCCGAGGCGGGTGCTGACGAAGGCGATTTGGCCGGAGCTGCCCTGCGGGGGCGCGGGGTTCCAGACGGGGGCGAAGTTGTCGTACCCGTGGGAAAAGGTGAGGCGCTTGAGGCCGGCGCCGTTGGCGTTGATGGTGTATAGCTCCAGGTTGGAGCCATTCATTTTGGAGGCGAAGGCGAGCTTGCGACCGTCGGGCGACCAGGCGGGGGTCTCGTTGAGGTCGCCCTTGAAGGATGGAAACGGAAGAAACTTATTGGTTAGCAGTGAGAGGAGGCGAATCTGGGGGCGGCCGCTGGCAAAGCTCATGAAAGCCAGCTCGGCGCCGTCGGGCGAGATGCGGGGGGAATAGGCAATGGCCCCGAGCCGCGTCCGGCGCTGCTGATTGTGGCCATCGTAGTCCATGGTCCAGACTTCCTGATGGCCGGTGCGGTTGCTGATGAAGGCGATCTGGCTGTCGGCGATGCCGTGGCCGAAGCCGAGCGCGGCGATGATGTCATCGGCGAGGCGATGAGCGAGCGAGCGGGCGCCCTCATCGGTGGCGGGGTTGGCGTAGCGGCGGGCGAGCAGCCGGCCCTGGCCGGGTGGCAGCGTCACGTTGTAGAGATAAGCATCGATCAGCAGGCCCTTGCCCTGGACCGCGATCTGGCCAAACACCAGGCGCTGGATCGAGAGCGGCGGCTGGCTCCAGGCGGCGCGCACGGCGGCGCTGTTCATCTGGGACTCGGCCGCGGGGGCGGGCGAGGTGTACAGGCTCCGGCCCACCATGGTCACCACCGCCGATTGATCGAGATCGTTCCACAGGACCGAATCGAACGTGGTGCGCAGGTTCTGCGGCACCTGCGAGCCGGCGAGGAAAAACGGGACCGCCAGCCGGTACTTGGCGGTGCCCACGATAGTGATCGTGGTTTGATCCTGGGCGGCGAGCGGCCGGGCGGCGCCGAACATCAGGGCGACAGCCGCGAGCCCCGCCAGAAGGGGGCCCCAAGCGTGCCAAACGTGGCGGGACCGGTTCACTGCTTCCTCAGACTGCGAATATAGCTGACCAGGTTCCAAATTTCCTCCTCAGAATCCTGATTCCAGGCGGGCATGCCGCTCATGCGGATGCCGTTCCGGATCGAGTAATAGAGCGCGCCGTCGGTTTTGTTCTCCGTGGGCCCGCCGAGATTGGGGGGGTGGGGGTAGAGTTGGCGGCCGATGGCGGTCTGACCCTGGCCATCGTCGCCGTGGCAGAGCGCGCACTGGGTATGAAAAAGCTGCTGCGCCGCCGCCAGGCGCGGGGGCGTGGCGGGGTAGGGGTTCTTCAAGCTGCGTTGGTTGCCGGGCAGGGCCAAGCGCCGGCTGAGGGAGGCGAGCGAGGCTTCGATCCACGTCGGCTTGGCGTCGGCGCTGAAGCCGTTGGCCGAACGGAGCCAAACCCAAGCGCCGGCCCCAGCCAGGACCACCAGCACCAGGACGATGATCACGCCTTTGCGCATTGCAAGTTGCTACTTTCAGCATAAACGCTTTGAGCTATGGCTTGGCAGTGGCCCCTCGGGTGCGCGGCCCGCACTGTGCGGGACGCCGCTGGAGTAGGGATCTCGACGGCGGTCCGCTAGAATAGAGCCTGAATGCATTCTGTAGAACTGATTCCTTTGGGCGGGCTGGGCGAGTTCGGCCTGAACATGATGGCGATCCGCTATGGCACCGACATGGTGGTGGTGGATTGCGGCCTGATGTTTCCCGAGCCCGAGTTGCTCGGCATTGATATCGTTGTGCCCGACGTCAGCTTCCTGGTGGAGCACCGGGCGCAGTTGCGGGCGATCCTGCTCACTCACGCGCACGAGGACCATATCGGCGCATTGCCGTTCGTGATTGAGGACATCAACGTGCCGATTTACGGCACGGCGTTCACGCTGGCCATGGTGGAGTCGAAGTTCAGCGAGCACGGGCTGCTCGATTCGACGCGCCGGCAAGTGGTGGAACCGCTCCAGCCCTTCACGCTGGGGCCGTTTTCGATCGAGTACATCCACGTCACGCACAGCATTGTCGGCGCCTGCGCCATCGCCATCACCACTCCGGCGGGCGTGGTCATTCACACCGGCGATTTCAAAATTGATCCCACGCCCAGCGACAACCTGCCGTTCGACCTCCACGCCTTCGCCAGCTACGGCAAGCGCGGCGTGCTGGCGCTGCTCAGCGACAGCACCAACGTGGACCGGCGCGGCCACACGCCGAGCGAGCTGGCGGTGCGGGAGCGGTTCGAGGAGGTCTTCGCCAACGCCGGCGACGGGCGGCTGTTCATCTGCTGCTTCACCAGCTCGGTGCACCGCATTCAGTTGGCGGTCGAGATGGCGGCGGAGTTTGGGCGCAAGGTGTGCTTTTTGGGCCGCAGCATGGAGAACAACACCGCCATCGCGCACCGGCTGGATTTTCTGCATCTGCCCGACGGCATCCTCATCCGGCCGCAGGACCTGCGCTCGTTTCCACGTGACAAAGTGACGGTGGTGATTTCCGGCAGCCAGGCTGAGCCCATGTCGGCGCTGGCGCGCGCCTCGGTGAAAAACCACAAGTTCGCTGAAATTGGCCCCGGCGACACGGTGGTGCTTTCGAGCCGCATTATTCCCGGCAACGAACGTGCCATCTACCGCATGATCAACCACCTGTACAAGCTGGGCGCACGCGTGGTCTATGAAACCGATCAATACCCGCCCGTGCACGTTTCCGGCCATGCCAGCCAGGAAGAACTGAAGCTGATGGCCAGCCTGGTGCGGCCCCGGCACTTCATTCCCGTCCACGGCGAGTTCCGCCAGCTTTCGCTGCACGCGCAACTTGTGCGCTCGCTCCGCATCCCCAGGCTGGAGGCGCACGTCGTGGAAGACGGCGAGGTCCTCGAGCTCGATCAGTCCGGACTGGTGCGCTCCGGCACGGTAGCCACCGGACGGGTCTTCATTGATAGCGGCAGCCTCGATGAAGTTGCCGAGGACTTGATTGTTCGCGACCGCCGGCACCTGGCCGAAGATGGCATCGTCGTGCCCGTGGTGGCGATCAAAAAGGCCACCGGGCGGTTGCAGAACGAGCCCGAAATCATTACCTCAGGCTTCGTCAGCCCGGTGCTGGCCGATGGACTGCTGACGCGGGCACGGCAACTGGTGGCTGAATCGGTGGCCAACGCCGGGCGGGAGGAATCCGGCGACTGGTCCTTCATCAAGGAGCGTATCCGCCGCGACCTGAAAAAATACCTGCAGGCGGAAACCAACAAGCGGCCCCTGATTTTGCCGGTTATTCTCGAAGTATGAAGCTCGTTTGGATCGCGCTCCTGGCGGTGGGTACGCTGGCCGCTCAACAGGCCACGCCGCTGCAAAAAGCGATCGCGCTCAGTCAACAAACCGTTTATCTCAGCCCGGATGCGACCAGCGCCAAAGTCGGCGCCCTCCAGGCCGGCGAGCAGATTGGCGTGCAGGCCTCGAGCGGCAAGTTCACCCAGGTATTTTCGGGCATCTCCGGCTGGGTCACCGCTCACGATTTCGTGCTCCTGAGCGCACCCCATGCCGATGAAGTCGTCTTTGGCGCCGCCGCAGCACTGCAACGCAAAGCCAACTACGACCAGAATGATGCGGAAACCAAAGCGGCCGTGCGGCTGTACCTGGACATCTATACCTACCTGCCGCACTCAGCGCGCGCGGGCGAAGCACTCTACCGCGGTGCGGCGCTGCAGTGGGACACCAAAGTGTCCGACATGCTGCCCAACGCTGCCTTGCGGCTGTTTCCCGATGATACGATGCTCCACCGCGTGGAAAACAAATTCAAGGGCACGCCCTGGGCCCAGCGCGCGGCTTTCAAGCTGATCATCGAACACTTCACCTGCGGCGACTGGTTCGCGAAGCCGGAGTGCATCGGTAAAGAAGCAAAACGCTACCGCGACTACGTGAAGAAATACCCAGCGAGCCCCGATGCCGCTGAGGCAGTCTACGATGCGCTCTATCGCGCTGGCATCGCCTGGACCATTTACAGCCAGCCCGGCAAGAACCAGGACGCCAGCAAAGCGGCGGATGCCCGCCAGCGCGCCGCCGCCGCGGCAGCGCTGCTCGATCAACGCTATCCGCACACCGATTGGTCCGCGCGCGGCGCCTACCTGGCTTTCCAGGTAGCACACAACTCGCCCCTGCCGCTGCCGGCGACCACGCCACTCGGTGGACCTTAGAGCAGAATCAGCCCTGCTATAGCAATGTGGAGCGCCGTCCGGCCTATGCGGCTTGTCATTTAACGCTCGCGGTTGTAGAGACCGACCAGACGGGCGCGCGCCAGCACTTTGCCTTTGATGGCCGCGAGCACTTGCTGCCGCGTTGCGCCTGGTTTCAGTCCGAGTTTTGGCGCGCGCAGCGCATACAGCGTGAAGGTATAGTGGTGCGGCGCACCGGCGCCGGGGCAGGATGGCACAAAGCCCAGCCCTCGGCGCCCGTTGTCGCCTTCCACGCCGCCGCCGGGTAGCTCGGCGGCGCTGTATTGGCCGGACGGAATCGAGTGCACGCTGGCCGGAATGTCGTAAACCACCCAATGCACAAAGCCGCGCGGCGGGCGCGCATCGGGATCGAACATAATCAGCGCGAAACTTTTGGTTCCTGAGGGTGCGCCTGACCAATGCAGCTCGGCCGAAGTGCGCACCTGGCTATCACAGGTGTGGGCGACGGGAATGCGCTGCATATTGCGGAACGAGGTCGAGGCCAGGCGGAAGTGGGCCGTGTGTTGCGGCGCCGATGCCGCACCCAAGCCCGTGCCCAACCCCAGCGACAGTAGAACGGCAAGGAAGAGGTTCATAGCCCCCTAGTGTACCGATCCCCTCGCTCGAAGCGCAGCGGCCCGCAGCCGTGGGCGGCTGATGAACCCTTCAGATGAACATCTCGTCGTCCTGATAGACAGGACGGGACGGGGGGCCGGAGCGGCGGCGGAAGAAGAAATCCAGGCCGGTGCGCACACCTTGCATCATCGCATTGACGTCGTTTACCGGACGCAGCACGGTATCGCGCACGGTGGAGGCAATCTGATCGACACTGGCCAACGCCGAACCCAAAGCGTCGTCCACACGCACCATCTGCAGTTCCAGCCGTTGCGCAAACTCGCCCGCAAACGCATCCGCGCGGCGTAACTGATCGCGTGCGAGGGCGCTCATTTCGGCCACGTTGGCCGAAACCGCCTCAATCCTCGGGCGGGTTTCGCTGACCATGGCATGCACATCGCGCACCAGCGGCCCCAACACGGCCGCCGTCTGGGCGACCTGAGGAATCAGGGGTTCAATTTTTTCCGAGAGCTTGCCGAAGCGGCTGGCCAGGCTCGCTAGAACGATCCATTGCGCCAGCAGCGCCAGCGCCGCAACCGCAATGAAGATAATCAGCAAAATGTCGGTGGTGGACATAGCTCTCCTGAGTGACCGGGCGGGACCTAAAGCTGCGAGCCCGGCTCCTGTTCTTCCTCTCGTTCCTCGCTCCGCGGATCAAGTCCTGCGGCTTCGCGGTAGGCTTGCTTGCCGGCTTCGACGGCAGCCTGGAATTGATCAATTTGCCGAGTCACTGCCGACTTTCCGCGCTCGGCGTAATCGTTGGCCTGGGAGCGCAGGCCGCCGGCCTGCTGACGCCACTCGCCGGATTTAGTGCGCAAACGCTCGCGGCTCTCACCGGCTTTGTCACGCAAATAATCGCGCGTCTGTTCGCCTGATTGTGGAGCGTACAAAACGCCCGCCAAAGCACCCAAACTCAGCCCCACGAGAAACCAAAGACCCCTGGATTCTGCCATATTGCCTCCACTGAGGTCATGCTAGCACCGATAGCGCAGGCTTCGGTGGTCAGTTTTCAGTTTTCCGGCGCCGCGCTGGGCACGGCATCGAGCCGGGGGCCCGCCGGCGCCGGCTCATGGAAATGAGCCCAGAGCGATTGGGCGCGGATAGCGGGAAGGATCGTGGCCAGTTCCGCAACATCGGCGGAGCGGATGGCGCTGAGGCTGCCGAAATGGCGCAACAGTTTGCGCGTGGTGGAGGGCCCGATACCCGGTACCGCCAGCAGCTCCGACCGCACATTGGCTTTCCCGCGGCGCTCGCGGTGAAAGGTGATGGCAAACCGATGCGCTTCGTCGCGGATCATCTGCAGCAGGCGCAGCTCGGCGCTCTGAGGATCCAGGCGTACCGGCGCGGTTTCGCGCCCGGGAATGAAAACCAGCTCTTCCCTTTTGGCGAGGCTGGCCAGCGGCACCGAATCGAGGCCCAGCTCGGCCAGCACCTTCTGCGCGGCGTGAAGCTGGCCGATTCCGCCGTCAACCAGAATCAGACCGGGCAATTCGGCATCCTCGGCAAGGCGGCGGGTGTAGCGGCGGCGCACGACTTCGGCCATGGAACGGAAGTCATCCACGCCCTCCACTTCGCGTATGCGGAAGCGGCGATACTCGCCGCGCCGCATCGCCCCCGCCGCCCACACCACCATCGAGGCCACGGTTTCGGCGCCTTGAAAATGGGAGATGTCAAAACACTCGACCCGGGCCGGCTCCGGCGCCAGCTCGAGCCGCAGGGCATCCGCCAGCCCCTGCCATAGTTCGGCGGAGTGCTGCTCGGCAGAGGGTGACCGGAAGCGGCGGCCGAACGAGAGTTTGGCGTTGCGGGCGGCCAGAGCCAGCATTTCTTTTTTGGCGCCGCGCTGAGGAACGGCAATGTCCATCTTGCCGCCACGCTGCCGGGCCAGCACCGCTTCCAGGGCGGCGCGATCCTCAAAATCCACCGGCGCATCAATGCGCGGCGGCAGATAGGGCTGCTGCAGATAGATCTGTTTCAGCAGGGCGCCCAGCAGGTCGGCCTCGCTGGCATCCTCATCCGGCAACGCCTCCCAGAAGAACTCGCGGCGGTCCACCACGCGGCCATGCCGCAGGTGAAACACATGCAGCGCGGCGCGGGCGCCTTCGCGGTAAAGACCAACGATATCGGCATCCTGCCCTTCGACCGCATGCATTTTCTGGCGCTCATGCATGTCGTCGAGCACGCTCAACAGATCGCGGTATCCGGCGGCCTCTTCAAAGCGCTCCGCGGCGGCGGCTTGATCGCGGCGGCGCCGCAGGTCGCGCGCCAGCTCCGGCTGCCGCCCGCTCAGAAACAGGCGCGTATCGCGCACCGCCTGCTGATAGCGCTCCGGTGTGGTCAGCCCCTCGACGCACGGGCCCAGGCAGCGGTGAATGTGGAACTGCAGGCAGGGACGCGGATGAAAGCGTGTCAGATCCACGCGGCAGGAAGGCACCAGAAAATGCTTGTGAATGAAGTGCACCAGACGATACGCAAAACCAGCCGGAAAGTACGGCCCGAAGTATTCCGAACCGTCAGGCTCCACGCGCCGCGTCACGTAAACACGGGCATAGTCCTCGCGGCTCAGGCGGATGTAGGGATACGTCTTGTCGTCACGCAGCAGCACATTGAAGCGGGGCTGGTGCTGCTTGATCAGCGTATTTTCCAGCGCCAGCGCTTCGGCTTCCGTATCCACCACGATGGTTTCAAAATCAGCCGCCTCGCGCAGTAACGAACCGGTTTTGGCGTTCTCGGCGCTGCCGGCAAGAAAGTAGGTGCGGACGCGGGCGCGCAGGTCCTTCGCCTTGCCGACGTAGATGATCGCACCTTCGGCATTCTTGAACAGGTAAACGCCCGGCTGTGCGGGCAAAAGGCGGGACTTTGTACTGAGGTCCATGTCGCTGCGTCTGGTAAATTTTACCGCCGTCGCGAAGACTTGTAGATCAAGGCCGGGATCAAAGCAGCCGAAAACGCGCCGGATTGTGGGCTTTCCAGTTTGGCATAGAGCGTGCTGTGAAGCGAAGTGGAGGCTTCGATGCCGAACTCAACCCTCGCTCACAATTCTCGGCTGCTGATGGTCGGTGGCTTGGCCGTTGCAATGTTTGTGGCGGCAGGCTGCACCACGAAAAAGTACGTGCGCCAGCAGACCGCACCGCTGATGAACCACGTCAATCAACTGGACGCGGAAACGGCTAAAAACACCAATGCCATCCGGCAGACCAAACAGCAAACCGATCAGGGCATTGCGCAGGTCAGACAGTCGACGGAAAAGGCAGTCGATCAGGCGCAGCAGGCGCAGCAGCAGGCGCAGCAGGTCGGCTCCAAGCTCGACCAGACTTCAGGGCAGATTCAATCGCTCGACAAGACGGTGGCGAACCTGGATGACTACCACCAGACCGGCCAGACGATGGTGCATTTCGGCTTCAACAAAGCCAACCTGACGAAGCAAGCGACGCAGAAGCTTGATCAGGTGGTGGCGCAATTGCAGCAGGACTCGCACGGCATCCTCGAGGTACAGGGCTATACAGACACCAGCGGACCTGCAACTTATAACCTGAAGCTCAGCGAGCGTCGCGCCAATGCGGTGGTGCGCTATCTGGAGGCCAACAACGTTGCCCCACATCGCATCTATTTGATCGGCCTCGGCGAGAACCAGCCGGCCGAATCCAACAAGACCCTCAGCGGGCGCAAGTTCAACCGCCGCGTCGACTTGACGATCCTGAGCAACGGACTGGCAAGCAGCGGCCAGAACAGCGGCCAGTAGTCCAGCACAGCCAAGCTGACCTCAATCGGACTGCGGAGCGCACAGCGCGCTTCGCAGTCTGTTGTTTTTATACGCGGTAGGATGGAACTATGCTGCGAGCGTTGCTGGTGACGGCATGGGTTACGGTCGGATTCTGTGGCGGACTGCTGGCGCAGCGGATCTACCCTCCCGGGCAGACCGGGCCGCGGCCCAATGTGGTGCCAAATCCCAAGGCGAAAGCAAAAAGCGAAGCCGGACCGCTGTTTCCCGAATCTACTCCCCTAGTGCCACCAGCGCCCGATCCGATTCTGGCGGCGCACGACCTGAACGTGGGCAAGTTCTACTACAATCGCGGCGATTTCGTGGGCGCGCTGGCCCGCTTTGACGATGCCATCTACCATGATCCGGCCTCGGCTGAGGCCTACTGCCGCGCCGGCGACACGCTATGGAAGATGCGCCGTGATCCGCCGGCACGCACCGAATGGAGACGCTGTCTGGAGGCCGCGCACGGCAGCAAGTGGGCCGCGCACGCGCAGCAGCAGTTGCGCAAGCATAAGGAAGTGGCCCCCGCCGCATGAGGAAAGAGGTACTGCGGGCGCTGGTGCCCTATCTACGCCGCTACCGCGGCCGGCTGGCGGGCGGACTGGCCATCCTGCTGGTCAATACCGCCGTCCTCGTCTCGATTCCCTACATCATTGACCTGGCCATCAACGACCTGGGCAGCGGCCTCACGGTTGACAAGCTGCTCAAGTATTGCCTGCTGCTGATGGCGGCAGTAAGCGCGCGCGCGGTGCTGAACTACTACCAGCGCCTCATCCTCATTACCGTATCGCGGCTGATCGAGTTCGACCTGCGCAATGACCTGCTGGCGCAGATGGAGAAACTCTCGTCGAGCTTTTTCCAGAAATACCGCACCGGCGACCTGATGGCGCGGGCTGTCAACGATCTGATGGCGGTGCGCAACATGGTCGGGCCCGGAATCATGTATTCCGCGCAGGCGATCGTGCTGTTCGTCTACGTCATCACTATCCTCTGGCATCTGGACCCCATCCTCACGTTGATTGCCTTCATTCCGGCGCCGTTCGTCTCGCTTGCGGTGCAATGGTTCGGCAAGCGCATTCACGATCGCTTCGAGAAGATTCAGAGCATGTTCAGCAGCCTGGCAACGCGGGTGGAAGAGAATATCAGCGGCCTGCGGCTGGTGCGCGCCTACGGACGCGAGGACATTGAAGCCGATAAATTCGACCGGCTCAACCGCGATTACGTGGCGCGCAACATGCGCTTGGTGGTGCTGACCGGCGCGTTTGACCCGCTGCTGCAGTTCATGCTCGGGGTGGCGTTTGTGCTCGTACTCTGGTTTGGCGGCCATGCCGTGATCGAGCACCGCATCACCATCGGCGGCTACGCCGCCTTCAACTTGTACATGGCGCAGATGGCGTTTCCCATGATTGCGCTGGGGTACGTGATCAATCTGGTGCAGCGTGGCACAGCATCGCTGGCGCGGCTACAGGAACTGTTGGAGCAAACGCCGGACATCGCCGACGGGCCCGGCACCGACCGGCATATCCGCGCCATTCGGGGCGAGATTGAGTTCCGCGATCTGACCTTCTCCTACGATGCGAACCCGGTGCTGAACCGGTTGCATCTGCGCATTCTGGCGGGCAGTACGGTCGCGCTGGTAGGCGCCACCGGCAGCGGCAAGAGCACGCTGGCAGGGCTGATTCCTCGTCTGCTCGATGCGGCGCCAGGAATGGTGCTCATCGACGGTCGCCCCATCCGCGAAATCCCGCTCGCGGTTCTGCGGCAGAACATCGGCTGGGTGCCCCAGGAAACGTTTCTGTTCAGCGATACGCTGCGCGCCAACATCGCTTTCGGACGCCCGGACGCCAGCGACAGCGACGTACGCGACGCGGCCGATATCGCCGGCCTGAGTCAAGATCTGGCGGACTTCCCCAACGGCCTCGACACCCTGGTCGGCGAGCGCGGCCTGACCTTGTCGGGCGGGCAAAAGCAGCGCACCGCGCTGGCGCGCGCCGTGCTGCGCCAGTCGCCCATTTTGATTCTCGACGATGCTTTGGCCAGCGTCGATACCATCACCGAAGAACGCATCCTCGAAGGTCTCGAGAATGTCGCCTTTCATACCGGGGGGTTGCGGACCACGCTGCTCATCAGCCACCGCATCTCCACCGTGCGCAATGCTGATTTCATCGCGGTGCTCGATCAGGGCTCGATTGCCGAGCTGGGCACGCACGCCGAGTTGATCGGCCGCGGCGGCCTTTATGCAAGCCTGTATGAGAAGCAACTGCTGGAGGAGGAACTGGCGCGCGCCGACTGAGGGACCATGCCGCAGGAAGAGGAACAACTCGGCAAAGCCGTCGACCGGCAGTTGATCCGGCGCCTGTTGCACTACGTCAAGCCCTATCGCTGGATCGTGGTGCTGGCCACCATCGCCGCGGCGCTGCAGGCAGCCACGCAGCTCGTCGGTCCCTACCTCAATAAAGTCATCATCGACCGCTATTTGTTTCCCAACCCGAATGCCAGCAGCCTGCTCACGCCCTGGCTGCCCCGGAACGCATTCCGCGGCGTGGCCGAAGTCGGCATCCTGTTCCTGCTGATTCTGGCGGTTGGTTTTGTGCTCGATTTTGCGCAGAGCTACGCCATGCGCTGGGTCGGACAGAAGTCAATGTACGCGCTGCGCAAAGAGTTGTTCGGGCACCTGCAAAAGCTCTCGATCTCCTATTTCGACCAGAACCCGGCCGGGCGCCTGGTGACGCGTGTTACCAACGACGTCGAGACGCTGAACGACACCATTTCCACTGCCCTGGTGGCGCTGTTCGATGACGTATTCCTGCTGTCGCTGATCATCATTGTGATGATCCGTTTGAACTGGCAGCTATCGCTGGTCACGCTGGGCGTGCTGCCACTGATCATCCTGGCCACCTATTACTTTCGCGAAGCGGTGCGCCGCAGCTACCGCAGGATCCGCCTTCTGGTGGCGCGCATCAACGTGTTCCTGCAGGAGCACATCACCGGCATGGTGGTGGTGCAGGCCTTCAACCGCGAGGAACGCACCTACCGGCAATTCGAGACCATCAACCAGGAGCATTGTGACGCCTGGATTTCGGCCATTCTGGCCTATGCGCTGTACTATCCTGCGGTCGAATTTCTGAGCATTCTCGCCATTGCCTTGATCCTCTGGTTTGGCGGCCTGCGCGTATTGCACGGCACGCTGACGATTGGCATTGTCTTTGCCTTCATCCAATACGTGCAGAAGTTTTTCCGTCCGATTCAGGATCTGAGCGACAAGTACAACACGCTGCAGTTGGCCATGGCCGGCTCGGAACGCATTTTCCAGTTGCTCGATACTCCGGCTGCGATGGAATCGCCGGCTGAGCCGCAGCGCCCGGTGGCGATGCCGGGCCGCATCGAATTCGACCACGTCTGGTTCGCCTACAAAGATGAAGACTGGATTCTGCGCGACGTCAGCTTCGTGGCCGAGCCCGGCACCAGTCTTGCCATCGTGGGGCATACGGGTGCCGGCAAGACCACCATGATCAGCCTCATGCTGCGTTTTTATGACGTGCAGAAGGGCCGTATTCTGCTCGATGGGGTCGACGTTCGCGCCTGGGACGTGCGTGGGCTGCGGCGGCGTTTCGGCATCGTACTCCAGGATCCGTACCTGTTCAGCGGCTCGATTGCCGATAACATCCGCATGGATGACCCGGCCGTGAGCAGCGCCCAGGTGCAGGCGGCCGAACGCGACGCCAATCTTGAAGAGTTTCTTGCTTCCCTGCCTGACGGCGATGCCACTTTGCTGCGTGAACGCGGCAGCGGTCTGTCCACCGGCCAGAAGCAGTTGGTGAACTTCGCCCGGGCGCTGGCGTCCAACCCGGCGATTTTAATTCTCGACGAAGCCACGGCCAGCGTGGATACGGAAACCGAGTTGAAGATCCGGGGAGCGCTGGAGCGCATGCTGCGCGGACGCACCAGCATCCTCATCGCCCACCGGCTGTCGACCATTCAACGCGCCGACCAGATTCTGGTCATGCACAAAGGCGCGTTGCGCGAGCACGGCACTCATCAGGAATTGCTGCACCAGCACGGCATCTACTGGCGTCTCTACCGTCTGCAGTACAAGGATCAGGAGATCGGAGCTACGCCGGGCGCCAGCTCCGCACCTGTTCCAGAACCCGCTCGCTGATGACACCCGGCTCCGCTCCCCCGGCGGCGACCGTAACCGCGGCCTGACGGTAGAACGCCTCCCGATATTCGTAAAGCGCGCGGAAGCTCGCCTCGTCGCGAAACAGCGGGCGGTTGCTCATGCCGGCACAACGCAGCAGCAACTGCTCCAGCGGCACCTCAAGAAATACGGTGCACCCGCCCGAGGTTTGTGTCAATTCTCGGTTCCCGGGCTGTGCGAATGTCCCTCCACCCAGGGCGATGACCGTACGCCGGTTTCTGGTTTCTCCGAGCAGACGCAGCAGCTCGCGCCGCTCCAGTTCCCTGAACTCGGCCTCGCCGTGCTCGCGAAAAATTGAGCTGATCGGCTGCCCGGAGGCGGCCTCGATGCGGTCATCCAGATCGCAGAAATGCCACCCCAGGCGTTGCGCCAATTCCCGCCCCACCGTCGATTTCCCCGAGCCCATGAACCCGAGCAGAATGAGCGGCGAGGGTATCGTCTGCAGCATGCCTCCAGAATAGCGCACGCGCCGACAGCGAGCTTTCTCCTGTAAGTAGTTGATTCTACAGGATTCGGCTCTTCACTGACGGGCGTGACTTTTACTGCCGCGTGAGACTAATCGAGGCGCCGGAACGGAGGCGCGGCAGCTTTCGAGATCAGCGTGGATGATGCCCTCTGCGCGCAGCCGGGCCGCGATATGGGGCCACAAATTGACCGACGGTTCCGCTTCGTCCGGAGGCAGCAGGCGAACCCGGGCGGCAATATCTTCGAAGGTGGCGAGAACGTTGGCGCACGCGGCACAGGTTTGCAGGTGGCGGCGTGCCGAAAGCGGGAGCTGGTCCCGGTCGAGAACTTCGGCCAGCATGAGCTCGAAGGCGGCGCAATCGAGCGGCTGGGGATCGGGGACGTGCGGCGAGGGCGCCGCAGATATGGCGACGGGAAGACCCACATTGGACCTCTTTCTGGACGAGGACCCCACCAGCACGGGCTTTTGCGCCTTGCGCGTGGAACGGGAGGCGTGCGTGGAGGTACGGCGGCTCACGATATTTCTCCTCCACCCTGAGCGGTGGCGGCGTTATGCAAGCCCACCGAAGCCGGGGCGCGGCGGGATTGGGACAATTGCAGCAGATCACGGAGTTTCATGCGGGCTTTGTGGAGCTGTGATTTCGAGTTGCCGATCGAGCAGCCCATCATCGCCGCGATTTCGTTGTGTTCGTATCCTTCCATGTCGTGCAGAACGAAGATTGTACGATAGCCGGGCGGCAGCCTTTCAATGGCGCGTTCCAGATTCACCCGATCGATGGAGCCCGCCAGGTTTTGGTCGCGGGTGCCAATCTCGCGTTTGGGGCCGTCTTCATGCGCGGGCTCGGTAAATTCCTCCAGTGGCGTTTCGGGCAGGCTTTTGCGGCGCAGGTGCATCAGTACCACGTTCACCGACAGCCGATGCAGCCAAGTGGAAAAAGCAGACTCACCACGAAACGTGCCGATTTTGCGGAATAGTTGCAAAAATGCCTCCTGGGCTAAATCTTCCGCTTCAGCGGTGTTGCCGGTCATGCGCAGGCATAACGAGTACACCCGGCGTTTATGCAAATGGTAGAGAAATTCAAATGCCACCGCGCAACCCTCCTTTGCGCTCGTAATGGCGTCGGGCTCGTTCCATGCCTGTGGTGGGAGAGCGGCGTTGGTTGCTTCCCCGCCTTTTTGCTTGACCAGCACTCGATCTGCAGACGCGTTATGGTTCAGAATACCCCCTTTGCCGGTACCGATCTGCGCGTACAGCCAGCTGTACAGCTACTCGCTTTGATAGCGGCTGCGCGCTATGGGGTTGTCCAAAAGAAACCATGTGAGCGCATGCTATCCTGAAACCTCGCATGCCCCAATCCCACAAACGTGGGGGCGCAGGGGGCCGTGGCCGCCACGCTCACGCTTCAGAACCATGAAAACAGGCATCATTGGGCTTCCCCAAGTGGGAAAAACTTCTTTATTCAGCATGCTGACCGGTGCTGAAGTCCACTTGGCGCGGCGCGAAGATCGAGTCGGCATTGCCACCGTGCCCGATGCCCGGCTCGACCAGTTGGCCGAATTGTTTCATCCCAAGAAACTTACCCACGCCACCATCGAGCTGGCCGAAGTGGGCAGCCTGACACCCGAGTCCATGCGCGACGGCACCGGCATTGCCGGCTTGCGCCCGGTCGATGCTCTGGCGCAAGTGGTACGCGCCTTTGATCGCCTCAGCGCCGATCCCGCCGCCACCGATGTGCGCAACCTCGAGTTCGATATGATCGTCAGCGACCTCGGCCAGGTCGAAAAGCGCCTGGAACGCGTTGCCAAAGACATGAAAAAGCAGCGCACTGCGGCGCTCCAGGAAGAAGCCGGTATTCTCGATCGCATGAAGCAGCACCTGGAAACCGAGCAGCCGCTGCGCAGCCTTGCTCTGAGCGCCACCGAACGCAAGAGCACGCGCGGGTTTCAGTTTTTAAGCCAGAAGCCGATCCTCTATATCCTGAACGTGAGCGAAGGTGAAGCCGGCGAGATGGCAACGGCGCCCGTGCGGCATGGACTGGGAACCGCGCTGGCGTCGCCCAATACCGGTGCCACGGCGATCTGCGCCAAAGTCGAAGCCGAAATTGCGGGACTGCCGGCGCAGGAAGCGGCCGATTTCCTTGCCGGCTACGGACTCAAGGAATCGGGGGTGGCGCGCGTGGCGCAGGCCATGTATCAGCTCCTGGGGCTGATTTCGTTTTTCACCGCCGGCGACGATGAATGCCGCGCCTGGACGATCGAGCGTGGCACCGCGGCGGTCGATGCCGCCGGGGCGATCCATACCGATCTGTCGAAGCATTTCATCCGCGCCGAAGTGATCGGTTGGCAGGAGTTGCTGACGCTGCAGACAGAAAGCGCTGCCCGGCAGGCCGGGAAGATGCGGCTCGAAGGCAAGGAGTACATCGTCCAGGATGGCGAAGTGATGCACATCCGGCATTCGGGATAAGGATGACCCAAACCACGCAACCCTGTGCGCAGTGTGCGGCGGAGATACCGGCCAGCGCCAAATACTGTCCGGAATGTGGTGTGCGGCTGCCCGGTACGCCCGAGCCCCCGGCGTTGGTGCCGGCACGGCCGCCGTGGCACGGCCGCAAATTCGTGATCTGGTTTCTCATTGCCGTCTTCGTGGTCGGCGTGTTGTTCATTTCCGGCGCCCTCTATTTCGTCGACCACACGACGATCGTCACCAGCGGCACAAACGGGGGACGCACCGAAGCTCCGTTTGGGACGCTCAGCACCAGCAAGAATCCGGCCAAATTGGCCCACACTCTCGGCTTGGACGTTTATCCCGGAGCCACGAGTGTGGAGGGGACGGAGGCGCAACTGGCGCATAGCGTGATTATTTCCATTGAGTTTGCGAGCGCGGCCACACCCGCCGACATCATTCATTACTACCACATCCGCTATCCGGACGCGTCGGTCAGCCTGAACGCCACCGGACGTACGCTGGTGCAGATGAACCCGCGCGATACCATGACCATCGCCGCCGAGCGCTCCGGGAAAAACACGCGCATCCTCGTCAGCGACGTGCGACATTAGAGGGGGCCAGGGAAGCCCGGGCGGTGGATGATAGGCTGAGCACCGGGAGACAGCATGGCAGTCCAGTGGATTGACGACGTGGATGTGGCGCTGGCGCGGGCCCGGGAGCAACACAAACCGTTGCTGCTCGATTTCAGCGCGGCTCCTGCTTGAGGAGCCTGTGCTCGGCTGGAAGCCGAGAGCTTCGGTCGCCGACTACAGCGCCAGCCACGACCATACGCTGCTGGAGCAGGTTGACCAGGAGCTCGCGAAGAAATTTTCCGGCGATCTGTGGGCGATCAGAGCCGAGCCCTGGCGCCACTGAGCTGCAGCAGTGTGCCTTACCGGCGGTCGCGGCCGCCGCCACGGCCACCGCGGAAGCCGCCGCGGCGGGGCCTGTCTTCGTCGCTGTGCTCGCGGCGTGGCGGGCGCTCGCCGCCACCGTCTTCACTGCCGGGCGGAGGGGGAGGCAGCGGCAGGCCGAGCTTCTCGCGCTGTTCCTTGAGGATGGCCTTGCGGCTGAGCTTGACCTTGTTGCCCTCGATGTTGATGCAACGGACGAGGATCTGA
>JBOGKK010000084.1:0-6581 GCA_050745425.1 Terriglobales bacterium | reverse complement strand
CGCCGGGGCACGTGCGCCACGCCACCCGCTTGACGCTCGGCCGAGCCGGGGGCCCCTGGAGCCCCAGCCCGGCCGCCGCGTCCGGGTGCGGCAGCCGCCAGGGCGGCAATGCCGGTGAGGCGCACGCCATCGCTGATGTTGTGCCAGGTGCGGCCGGCATCATCGGTTTTCCAGACGCCGCTGGTAGCGGTGCCCATGAAATAAATGGCCGGGCGCCCGGGCAGGCCGACCACGGCCGTGCTTTTGCCGCCGCGCCAGGGTCCGAGCAGGCGCCAGTGCAAGCCGGCATACAGTGCCCGGCTGAGTTGCGCGGCGGGTGGCTCGCCACTTTTTGCGCTGGGCGCTCCCGTTGGTCGCTGGGAGTGCGGGCTTCGATTCCCGGCAGGGTCCGCCCGCTGGCGCGCAGGGCTCCTCCAAGCGGTCACCGAAAGTGCGAGCAGCAACGCGGCGATAATTCCGATACACTTACCGGGATGGTTGCACAGATGGCTGGTGGTCCTATTCCTCGTCAATCCCTGGCCTCCGCTGTCGCCGAGAAACTGCGCGACAAGATTATCCTAGGCGAACTGCAGGAGGGTCAACAACTGCGCCAGGATCTGATTGCCGCCGAACTGCAGGTGAGCCGGATACCGGTGCGGGAGGCATTCCGGGAATTGCTGGCCGAAGGGCTGCTCAACATCACGCCCAACCGCGGGGCGGTGGTGTCGGCGCTGGAGCCGGTTGACGTCGAAGAGCTGTTTCACATGCGCGCGGTGCTGGAGTGTGAAGTATTGCGCGCCTCGATTCCGCGCCTGGGCAGCGAGGAAGTGGCGGCGGCCGCGGCCATTCACGAGCGCTTTCGCCAGGAGCTGATGGTGACCGGGGAGGTGAGCGCCTGGGGACGCCTGAACAGCCAGTTTCATGCGGCTCTGTACGCGGGTGCGGCGATGCCGCAGTTCAAGTCGGTGTTGCGCACCGTCAACAACAACGGCGACCGCTATACGCGTCTGCAGTTGTTCCTCACCGAAGGCCGGGAGCGCGCCATCGGCGAGCACCAGCGCCTGCTGGAGCTGTGCCGCGAGGGCGCGGTCGAGGCCGCCTGCTCGCTGCTGGTGGCGCACGTCCGCCACGCCGGCGAGTCGCTGCGGCTGCTGCTGGAGTCCCGCCGCAAGGGCTAGAGCGCGCTTACGCGCGCGAAGGCTTGCCGTTGCGGAGGCGCCAGATGCCGAGCGGATTGGCCTCCTGCAGTTCTTCGGGGAGCGCGAAATCGGGCACATCCTGATAGCACACGGGGCGTAGGAAACGTACAATGGCGCGGGTGCCGACCGAGCTTTGCGGCAGCGATGCGGCGGGATAGGGCCCGCCGTGTACCATGGCGGAGGTGACGGCGACACCGGTGGGAAAGCCGTTGATCACCAGCCGTCCGACGCGCTCGGCGAGCACATCGAGCAGTTCACGGTTTTCGCGTAAATCCGCATCGGTGGCATGGACGGTGGCGGTGAGATGGCCGCTCAGGGTGCGTGCCAGCGCCAGCAACTGCTCCGGCCCGCCGTGGCGGACGGCAAGCGTGGCGGGGCCGAACAGCTCTTCGCCCAACTGCGGCTGCTGCAGGAGCTGGTCGGCGGAAGTCTCGAAAAGCCAGGCGGACAGCGCGCCGGCGGCGGGCTGGGCGAGGGTGGCGACATGCGCGGCGCCGGCGCGCGCGGCGGCGCCGGCCTGGAAGCTGCGGGCAATCGCGCCGGTGAGCAGGGTGAAGGCGGGCGCAGCCGCCATCTGGGCGCTCAGGGTCTGCATGAATTCGTTGCCGGCGGGGTTGGCAGGCACGAGGACCAGGCCGGGCTTGGTGCAGAACTGGCCGGCGCCGAGGGTCACCGATTGCGCCAGCCCGGCAGCGATGGCGGCGCCACGCTCGGCCAGCGCGTGGGGCAAAATGAAGAGCGGGTTGACGCTGCCCATTTCTGCATAGACGGGGATCGGGTTGGGGCGAGCCGCCGCCAGATCCATGAGCTTGCGCCCGCCTTGCAGCGATCCGGTAAAGCCCACGGCGCGGATTGCGGGATGCTGCACCAAAGCGGCGCCGACGGCAATGCCGGCATCGAACAGCAGCGAAAACACGCCTTCGGGCATGTGCGAGCGCTCGGCGGCGGAGCGGATCGCATCGCCCACCAGGGCGCTGGTGCCGGGATGCGCCGGGTGAGCCTTCACGATGACCGGATTGCCGGCCGCCAGGGCCGATGCCGTGTCGCCGCCGGCGACGGAAAAGGCCAGCGGAAAGTTACTGGCTCCAAACACCGCGACCGGTCCGATGGGCCGGAGCATACTGCGCAAGTCCGGCTGCCGCGGTTTGCCTTCGAGCGCAACCGCGGCATCCAGGCGTGCGTCTACCCACGAGCCCTCTTCAATGAGATCAGCGAACAGGCGCAACTGCGCCGTCGTGCGCGCCGTCTCCCCTTGCAGCCGGGCGGACGGCAGTGCGGTTTCGCTGCCCGCACGCGCGACGAGTTGCGGCGCAACGGCTTCGATGGCAGCGGCGATAGCGCGCAAAAAGGCGCCGCGCTCGCGCCCGCTGCAGCGCGCAAAAACGGGGGCGGCCGCCGCGGCCAGCGCTGCGGCGTGTTCCAGGTCGGCGCGCGATGCCGCATGAAACAGCGGCTCCAGCAGCGCGCCGGTCGCCGGATTCTGCGCCTGAAAGCTGTCGCCATCGGGCGTTGCCAGGTGCCGTCCCAGGATGGATGCTGTCGGAAACGTCTGCGGCACCACCACTAGGACTCCTTGCCCGCCGTCGCCAGAGGCCGCGCCGCCAAGGCCGTGCGGATCGTGGTCAGTGCCTGCTCGCGCTCGGCGCCGGTCAGTACCTGGCGCGGAGCGCGCACGCGCTCGCTGCCGAGGCCGGCTTCCTGCTGGATGAGCTTGATGAGCTGGACAAACTTGGGAACCGTATCCATGCGCAGCAGCGGCAGCAGCCAGTGATACAGATCAAGGGCTTCCCCGCTGCCGTTGTGCGCGGCCCTGTACATCGCGACGGTTTCTTCCGGCAGGGCGTTGGTCACGCCCGCGACCCAGCCCACCGCGCCCATCGCCGCGCCTTCCAGCACGCAGTCATCCACCCCCACCAGCACCTGCAGACGGTCGCCGCAGAGGGCGCGGATGGCGGTCACACGGCGCGCGTCCGTGCTCGATTCCTTGACGGCTTCGAGATTCGGGTGCGCATGGGCGAGCTCGGCAATCTGCTCTGGCAGAAAATCGGTGCCGTAGGCCACAGGATTGTTGTAGAGCATGCAGGGCAGCGTGGTGGCCCGCACAATGGCGCTGATGTGGGCTTTGGTTTCGCGCCAGTCGCCAAGGTATACGTACGGCGGCAGCGCCATCAAGCCCTGGCAGCCGATGCGTTCGGCGTCCCTGGCCAGGGCGACGGCCTCGACCGTGCTGAGCGCGGGGATGCCGGCGATCACGGGCGCCGAGCCCTGCAAGGCGATGGTCAGGGTTCCAAGGACGGCACGTTTCTCATCCAGTGTCAGCGTCGCCGCCTCACCGAGCGAGCCTAACGCCACGATGCCCGAGCATCCGGCGCTGATCAGCCGCCGCGCGTGCAACGTTAAAAACGTATGATCCACCGCCAGGTCGCGATCGAAACTTGTGGTGATGGCGGGAAGAACGCCGCTCCAGTTCATACGTATACAATATCCCAAACGACGGTGCAGGTACAGTATCCTGAGCGTAGCAGGCAAGGGGTAGCGGCCGTGACAACCATTTCCATTCTCGATTCTCATACCGCCGGCGAGCCTACGCGTCTGGTTCTGGGGGGCGGGCCGGATTTGGGCTCCGGTTCGCTGGCCGAGCGGCTCGCCCGCTTCCGCCGTGATCACGACGCGTTTCGCTCGGCAGTGGTCAACGAACCGCGCGGCTCGGATGTCATCGTGGGCGCGTTGCTGTGTGCACCGCAGGATCCGGGCTGCGCTGCCGGCGTCATTTTTTTTAATAATGTCGGGTATCTGGGCATGTGCGGCCACGGCACCATCGGCTTAATTGCGTCGCTGGCCCATTTGGGGCGCATAGCGCCAGGGCGGCATCGGGTGGAAACGCCGGTGGGCGAGGTGCAAACGACGCTGCATGCCTCCGGCGAAGTGACGGTGGACAACGTGGCGAGCTATCGCCACCGCGCGGAAGTGGAGCTGGAGGTCCCCGGCTTCGGCAGTGTCACGGGCGATGTTGCGTGGGGCGGAAATTGGTTTTTTCTGGTGAAGCGGCATACGCATGCGTTCACCCTCGAGCTGGCGGAGGTGGAGGCACTGACGGCCTATAGCTGGGCCATCCGGAAGGCGTTGGCGGCGGCGGGCATCACGGGCAAGGATGGCGCCGAAATTGATCACATCGAGCTATATGGACCATCGCCGCACGGCGCCGACAGCAAGAATTTTGTGCTCTGCCCCGGCCGCGCCTATGATCGCTCGCCCTGCGGCACTGGAACCAGCGCCAAATTGGCCTGTCTCTACGCCGACGGCAAGCTGCAGGCGGGTCAGGCATGGCGCCAGGCGGGGATTCTGGACACCGAATTCGCAGGGTCGATTGAAATCCGTCACGGTGTGCTCTATCCTTCTATTCAGGGCCGGGCATTCGTCACCGCACAGGCGGAACTGCTGCGCGGCCTGGGCGATCCTTTCCGCGACGGAATCCGTCCCTGAGCGAAAGCGAAGCAGAGAATGAGCACGGGACAAGTGATCGTAGTAGGCGCAGGCATCGTTGGTGCCGCCTGCGCCGATGCTTGCGCGCGCGCCGGCCTGGGCGTCACCGTGTGCGATGCCGCCGGCCTGGGCGGCGGCGCGACAGCCGCGGGGATGGGTCATCTCGTGGTCATGGACGACTCCGAAGCGCAGTTCGCCCTTACCCAGCGCTCGCAAGCGCTCTGGCGCGCTCTGGCGCCGGAGCTGCCGCCGGCGGCCGAATTCGCCGCGGCGGGCACCGTCTGGGTGGCGGCGGATGAGGAGGAGATGGCCGAGGTCGAACGCAAGCACCGCTATTACGGCGAGCGGGGCGTGGCCACCACGATCCTGGATGCGGCGGGGCTGGCGCGCGAGGAACCCAACCTTCGCTCCGGACTGGCGGGTGGTCTGCTGGTGCCTGGCGATTGCGTGCTCTATGCGCCGGTGGCGGCCGCATTTCTGCTCGAGCGCTCCGGCGCGGAGGTCCGGTTGGGCGAGGCGGTGGCGGCGATCGGCGCGGGCGAAGTACGCTTCGGCAGCGGCGCCACGCTGCGCGCCGATGTCATCGTGAACGCCGCCGGCATCGCTGCCCCGGCGCTGAGCCCCGGCCTGCCGATTCGCGCGCGCAAGGGCCATTTGCTGATCACCGAGCGCTATCCGGGCTGGTTGCAGCACCAGCTGGTCGAGCTCGGTTACCTTAAAAGCGCCCACTCCCAGGATGGGGATTCGGTCGCCTTCAACGCCCAGCCACGGCCGACCGGGCAGATTCTCATCGGGTCATCACGCCAGTTCGGGGATGCCCGTCCGGAGGTGGATCGCGCCATGCTGGCGCGCATGCTGCGCCGCGCCGGCCAGTACATGCCTTCTCTTGCGGGTCTGAGCGCCATTCGCACCTGGACCGGGGTGCGCGCGACCACGCCCGACGGCTTGCCGCTGGTCGGACCGCTGGCGGCTGGCGGCGACACGAGTGTGCTCATTGCCGCGGGCCACGAGGGCCTGGGGATCACCACGGCGCTGGCCACGGGCGAGCTGATCGCGGCCCACATCACCGGCAAGCCGCCGGCCATCGCGCCCGCGCCCTATCTGCCCGCGCGCATCAGTGAGGAGGCGCATGGTCATCACGGTTGACGGACAGCCCGTCGCAATTCAGGCCGGCGTCAGCGTAGCGGCGGCGGTTGCCGCGGCGAAGGGCGTGACCCGGCATTCCGTAAGCGGGGAAGGGCGCGGGCCGCTGTGCGCCATGGGCATCTGCTTCGAGTGCCGCGTCAGCATCGATGGCCACGCCCATCAGCGCAGTTGTCAGATTCCCGCCGCCGCAGGCATGTGCGTTTCCACCACCACGGTCCCCGAGCAGCCGGCCACGAGTCTCGGCCACGGCCGCCGCAGCGCCGACGTCGTGGTCGTCGGCGCGGGCCCGGCCGGCCTGGCCGCAGCCACCGCGGCCGTGAACGCCGGCAAGCGGGCCATCCTCATTGACGACAACCCCGCCGCGGGCGGACAGATTTGGCGTGCCGGTGGCGTGCGGGTATCGCCCAGCATCGAACTCCACTGCCAGACGCGCATCGTCGACGCTCTCGCCCCGGGCCTGCTGCGCGGGGAAAACCCCGACGGCCTCATGGACTTCGCTTACGGCAAACTGATTCTCGCCACCGGCGCGCGCGAGCGATTTTTACCGTTCCCAGGCTGGACCATGCCGCATGTGCTGGGCGCTGGCGGGCTGCAGGCGATGGTTAAATCGGGCTTGCCCATTGCCGGCAAACGCGTCGTGGTCGCCGGGACGGGCCCGCTCTTGCCGCTCGTCGCCTCTTACCTGCGCCAGCACGGCGCCACGATTGTGGCCATCTGCGAGCAGCAGCAAGCGCCGCTGTTGCTGCAGTTCCTGATGGCGCTGCCGCTGAAAAA
>JBOGKK010000083.1:0-4478 GCA_050745425.1 Terriglobales bacterium | reverse complement strand
ACGTTGCGCCGGGCGCTGCACTGGTTGCAATCCTCAGCGCGCCGCTCGCGCGGGCGGATTTCGGCAGCGCGGCGGCGGCGCTGGGCAAAGTGCTGAAGGTCGATGGCAAGCGCACGCGCATCGTGGGGGTACTGCCGGCGGATTTTGCCTTTCCCAACTCGATGGAATCGCCCGGAGGCGATCGCGGCTTTGCACGGAACGAGGTGTGGCTGCCGTTTACGTTGAACGCAGCGCAAAGGGCGGATGTGAACGTTCTGGGCGGCGTCGGCGGCAACATGTTGGCGCGGCTGCGGCCGGGCGCGACCATCACCCAGGCGGAAGCGCAGATGGACACGGTCAAGCCGGAGATCGAAGCCGGCCAACCCAAGCAGACTGCCGCGCTATTCGGGCACAGCTTCTACTCTACTGTCGCAGAAATAGCTTTCAATCATTGAGGGGATCGTCTATAGTGGCTCCTGAGGTGGAGCATGCATCGTCGTGCGGATGCTTCGATTCAGTTGAGCGTGCGAGCGCGCCAGGAATTGACCCGTGTGGTTCGCGCGCGCCGTTCCCCGCAGGCGGTCGTACAGCGGGTGCGGATTGTGTTGTTGGCGGCCGAGGGGCTGGGGGCAGGCGCTGTGGGCGCGCGCCTGGGGGTATCGCAGCCGACCATCCGAAAATGGCGCGGGCGCTATGTACAGAGCGGGTTAGCGGGCCTGCGCAACGAAGTCAGGTCCGGGCGGCCGCGCTCGCTGGACGATCAGCGCGTGGCTGCGTTGCTGAACCATGCGCTGCATTCACGCCCATTGCGGCAGACGCATTGGAGCGTGCGCAGCTTCGCCGCCGAGTCCCACATCAGCAAGGACATGGCACACCGCCTGTTCCGTGCCGCCGCCATTGCCCCGCACCGAGCACGCAGCTTCAAGCTGTCCAACGACGCCGCCTTCGTGGAGAAGGTGCGCGACATCACCGGACTTTACCTCAACCCACCCGAGAATGCGCTGGTGCTATGCGTGGATGAGAAAAGCCAAATCCAAGCGCTCGAACGCACCCAGCCGGTGCTGCCGATGGGGCTCGGCTACATTGAGGGTGTAACCCACGACTACTTCCGGCACGGCACAGCCACCTTGTTTGCCGCGCTGAACACCGCCAACGGCCAGGTCATCTCCCGTGTGCGCCGGCAACACCGGCACCAGGAGTTCCTCGCCTTCCTGCGCCAAATTGATGCGCAGACACCCGCCGGATTGGCTCTCCACCTGATCGTTGAAAACTATGCCACCCACAAGCACGCGAAGGTAAAGGTCTGGTTAGCGCGGCACCCTCGCTTTCACCTCCACTTCACTCCTACCTACAGCTCTTGGCTCAATCAGGTGGAGAGCTGGTTCGCCCTGCTCACCGCCCGCGCTATCCGCCGCAACTCCTTCACCAGCGTCTCCCAGCTCCGCGGCCAGATCGACCTCTTTGTGCGGCACTACAATGCCCAGGCAGCCCCGTTCCGCTGGGTTGCCACTGCCGATTCCATCCTCACAAAAATCGCACGACTTGCGAAACGTATTTCTGCAACAGGAGACTAGCGCACAGCCCTAGCAGGCTGCTGAAAAACACCCGGAAGAAATGAAACGAAAGTAGCTGGATGCGGATCTGAGAAGTATGCGAGGAAACGACCAACAGCAAACCGCGATGTTCAGCTACGTCAACCCGGAGCAAAGAGTACCTGCGGATCACCCGCTGCGGGCGATCCGCAGGATGACAGATGAAGCGCTGCGGGGCATGAACCGGCGGTTCGACGGGATGTACGCGCGGATGGGACGGCCGTCGATTGCGCCGGAGAAACTGTTGCGGGCGTTGCTGCTGCAATGCCTGTACTCGGTGCGCAGCGAGCGGATGCTGATGGAGCAGTTGGACTACAACTTGCTGTTCCGGTGGTTCGTGGGGATGAACATGGACGAGCGGGTGTGGGACGCGAGCACCTTCAGCCAGAACCGGGAGCGGCTGCTGCAGGGCGATGTGGCGAGGGCGTTGTTTGCCGCGGTGGTGAAGCAGGCGCGAGGAGCGGGGCTGATGTCGGATGAACACTTCAGTGTGGACGGGACACTGGTGGAGGCCTGGGCGGGGCAGAAGAGCCTGCGGCGCAAGGACGGGGGCGAGGAGCCGCCGCGCGGGGGAGGGCGGAACCCGGATGTGAACTTTCACGCTCAGAAGCGGAGCAATGGCACGCACGAATCCCGCACGGACCCGGAGGCGATGCTGGCGCGGAAGGCGGCGGGGCAGGAAACCAAGCTGGCGTATCGCGGCCACTTGGTAACGGAGAACCGGAACGGGCTGGTGGCGGGGGCCGAGCTCAGCCGTGCCCATGGCCGCGCGGAGGTGGAAAGCGCGCTGAAGCTGTTGCGGCCCCTGGGCCGGCGGCGAAGCATCACCGCCGGCGCGGACCGTGGCTACGACAACGGACCCTTTGTTCAGGGTGTACGCAGGGGCGGTGGACGCGCCCACGTCGCGCAAAGGAAGGTGGGAACCGCCATCGACGGCCGCACCACGCGCCATGCCGGGTACGGGATCAGCCAGCGTAAGCGCAAGCGCATCGAGGAGGTCTTCGGCTGGATGAAGTCCATTGCGCTATTACGCAAGACGAGGCACCGCGGCCGACGCAGGGTGGAGTGGATGTTCGTGTTTGCGGCGGCGGCTTACAACCTGGTCCGCATGCGAAACCTCGCGGAGATGCACGCCTGAGACCCGCCGAACAACTACCGAGTCGTTCGCCAACGCCGCTGCGACCCAGCGCTGTCGCTGAGGTGACCCGCTAACCGCGCCGCCCGCTCAAAATCTGAAAGGGAAAACGCCCGTCGACCAGTTTTTCAGCAGCCTGCTAGGAGTGTGCGCGGCAGGACGGACGGGCGAGGATGAGGGCAGGAGCGAACGGTTGCTGCCGGCGGCAAAAGGCGTGTGGGAGCGGGTACGCGGTGGCGCAGGTAGGCGGCGGGAGTGCGGATAGGGAAGCAGAGCCTGAATCCGGTTCTGGCTCAGGCAGTTTGCAGCCGCTGCAGGCGCTTGAGGTTGACGGCCAGGCAGACCATCGCCCACTCGCTGCGCACTTTCCTCAGGCCGCGTAGACTGAAGCGCCGGAATCCGAGAACATTTTTAATCCATCCGAATACGGGCTCGACGATGGCTTTGCGTCTGCGATAGCGCGCGCTTCCGTGGCGGGTCCGCAATCGCCTCGCCAGACGGCGCGTGGCCGGGCCCGCTATCGCCCCGGTGGCCAGCGAACGGCCTTCGTGTCCGAGCGCCACGTAGGCCCGGATGCGGCGCCGCTCGAGTTCACTCAGGCTGGCCTCGGCGCGATAGCCGGCATCGGCAAGCACTTCGCGCACGGCCACGCCCGCCTGCTCCGCCGCCTCCACCAGCGGCACCATCTGCCCCTGGTCGCTGGCGTTGTTGCCCAGGCTCTGGGCCACGATCAGCTGCGAGCCTTCCGCCACCGCCGCCTGGGCGTTGTAGCACTGCTCGAAGCCGCCCTGGCTGCGCATAATCCGGCTGTCGGGATCGGTGAAGTTCTCCTGCGTGTTATCCGGCGGCACCCCAAACTCCCGCGCAAATCGCCGCTGCCCGCCGCTCCGCCTCCCGTCGCCGGGCGTGCGCCCCTGCCCCCGGTCTGCCGCCGCTTGCCGCGCCTCCAGCCGCGCCTTGGCCTCGGCGATCTTCTGCAGCCGCTGCTCACGCCGCTGCAGCTCCTGCGGCAATTCGTCCCCGCGCACCCCCGCCCCATAGCGGCCGTCCTCTTCCGCATCCTCCCGCTGCGCCCGCCGCAGCAGCGCGGCAATCTCGCCCCGCAGCCGCTCCTCCGCCGCTTGCATCCGCGCGTAGCTCATCGCCTTGTGCTTGCTCGCGTTCGCCTTGATCTTCGTCCCGTCCACCGCCAGCTTGCCCAGCCGCCCTACCCCCGCTTCGCGCGCGATCCGCACCACCTGTACGAACATGTCCTCAAACGCTTCCAGGTGCAACAGCCGGAACTCGGCAATCGTGCGGTGCGCCGGAAAGTTCCCCGCCCCCAGCACCCGGTAGGCCACATCCTCTTCCAGCTTGCGCGCCATCCGGCGCGAGGAAAACGTCCCCGTCGCATACGCGTACAGCAGCACCGTCACCATCATCCGCGGGTCAAACGGCGCATTCCGCCGCCCGTCCCCTTCGTAGCGCGCGTACAACGCCCGCAGATCCAGCGCCTGCACGGTATCGGCGATGAAGAACGCCAGATGCCCCTCCGGCAGCCAGTCGCGCGGCGAGGGCGGAAACAACAAACTCTGATCCGGGGCGCAGGGGCGAAAGCTGGTCGGCATACTTCTACTTACGTTTGTCCGCCAACAAAGTTTCTGCCGCGCACACTCCTAGCCGGGGCCGCAGGCGGGGACGGGCAAGAGTATCTACGCTGCGGTGGCCACGGCGGTGCTCATGACAGCTCGGGCCGCCTCGCCGGCCAGACTCTGGCCGGCACCTCCGGAGAC
>JBOGKK010000082.1:0-7690 GCA_050745425.1 Terriglobales bacterium | reverse complement strand
TCTGGCATGGGGCGAAGTGGTTTTTTCCCCATGCCCTGTTGCTGGCCTAGTAGACGGCGGACTCGATAGTTCGCTCGGGTGCCATGCGCCCATTACGAATTACCGCCAAGCAGGTGGGCTGGAAATTTCATTTCGGACAGGGGCAGGTGCACCCGAATCATGTGGGCAATCCTTCATCGGCCACTGCCAGGTTGCACGCCACTCCCCCTTTCAGCTTACAAGTCATTGATTATAAATGGCTTAGTTCTGGTGCTGGAGGGGGGAATCGAACCCCCAAGGGGACAAGCCCCGGCAGATTTTGAGTCTGCTGCGTCTGCCAGTTCCGCCACTCCAGCATTCTGCGGCAACCCTAATGATACACAAAGAGTTTACGCGGGGGCCAGTCCTACCGCTGCCCCCCGCCTCAGACCGCATGGCGTGGGCATGATTCCCTGCGCCGCCGCGGACTTGCCCCAGGAATCCAAGCGGTATTCCTCCCAGAGCTGGTGCGACGGCGCGAGGCGGGCGTACCGGCACGCCTTTTATTGTGTGGATCTGACAGAGGAACGCGACGTACCCAGAGCCGCCAATGCCTCACCCAGCGACCACAATGCCGCGCCGAGCAGGACCACATCTTTCAGCAAGAACTGCCCGACCATGGCGGAAAGCGCTGGAAAGCCACCGAGACTTGGTTCCCATCCGGGGGTGGAAAACAGGAACGAGAGCGTTGTCAAGAACATCAGAACTGCGATTGCACTGCCAATTGTGCACGCCTTTGGCGACCACACTCGAAGGGCGATCAGGAGCGCGATGGCAATCTCAACCACTCCCAGCCCAGCGGAAAACTGCCGCACTGTCATGATCTGATACATCCAGCTCATGAATGGACTGTGCGCGACAAGCGGCTGGATGCCCATTGCCTCGTATGCGGTGAACTTCATCATTCCCATCCAGCCGATCACGATCACCAGACCGTAACGCAGGACATTGAATGCGACTGCCTGGATCCTTGGTCCGGTTTCCATCTTCACGCGCGCATCTGCAACTGCAATATACGTTGAACTTCCCATTTCATCTCCCTTTTGCTTTTTACTGAGAACAACTGGTTCCAGTGGATTTCAATTTCAGGCCTTATCATAGGAAGCCGGAGGTGCGAATTGATCTCGGATTGGTGCTGATCCGTCCAGACACGGCACGACGGCACAAGGGGGTATACCAACTTGGACCTGCTCGACAGATTTCTCGCCAGCCTGGAGGTCGGCGTCGGGGCCTTCACGTCTTGCGATATTCGACTGGGATACCAACTGACGTTCGAGCGCTGTTCCACGGCGAGCCTGCACTACTGCCTTGCTGGTCAAGGCAGGCTGAAAATTGAAAATGGGCCCACCATCACGCTGCGGCAGCACAGCTTTGTGCTTCTGCCGCCGGGCATGATCTACAGTATCGGCACGAACGAAAAGGAGGAGTCTTTCAACCTTCCACGTCGGCGGCTGCGGGCGCCCCTATTTAAGGAAAGCGTTCCCACAATCCATGCGGGGGAGGGTGAGCCAGGCATATTGACGGCGTGCGGCGAAGTAGGCGTCGCAGTCACCTCGACCCCGGATCTATTCGCTTCCCTGGAGAAACCTATTGTTGAGCACTTCGACAAACGGGAGGGGTTGCACGATCAATTTGTGGTTCTACTTGCAGAATCCTCCCGGCCCGGATTAGGAACCCGGGCGTTCACCGAAGCTCTCCTGAAGCAGTGCCTGATTTTGCTCTTGCGGCGGCAGATCGACCGCGGCACAGCACCAATCCCATGGATGAGCGCGATGGCCGAGCCGGGCCTTGCAAGAGCCCTACAGGCGATGCTCGAAAGCCCTTCGGAGCGGTTTACTGTGGAAGCGCTGGCGTCCATCGCCGGAATGAGCCGTTCCGCCTTCGCCGCGCATTTTACCCAAACCTTCGGAAGAACTCCGCTGAACCTGCTCAAGTCGGAGCGCCTACGTCGCGCGCGTGAACTGCTTGCCACCACCAATGCGCCAGTAGATCAAATCGCCCGCAGCGTGGGCTTCTCCAGTCGCAGCCATTTTTCACTTGCGTTCCGTACAGCTTACGGCGTCGATCCAACCAATTTTCGCGCAGTCGCATTTGGGAAATCGAAATCAGCCCTCGAATAAATCCCCGCGAGCTGGTCTTTGCTACCTCCTGCGCCGCTCTTTCTCGCCACCTTCGTCAGAGATTCACAATTGACGATAAAGCGCCAGCTCGTATTTCCAGGCGGTGCGGTCCGGAACCGTGTATGGCCCTGAAGTCGCCAGTTGACCTTCTTGACCGCTGAATAATGGCCGGCCTAAACAGATTGCGCACGCCGTTCCGGTGGCGCTTCGGCGACCCCACCCGGATCTGGTGGTGGCCAACTGGTGGTCAGCGATCAGCAGCGCCCGCCGCTGCTCGGGCAACAAGTGGCGCAGCACGATGACTGGAACCCCCGTCATCCCAGGTTTGCGGGCTGCGGGCTGCGGGCTGCGGGCTGCGGGCATGGCCAGCGATGACGTCGTTGCCCGCGCCGACGAGAACCGGGTTGGTCCAGTCAAACTCGCGGATCGAGGCGGCGACATTTGCGATTTGCCGGCGTGTTTGGGGGCGAGCGTTCGTGTGCTGTTCTTCCGCCATTCGCCCCCGCCTCCTCGCCCTCCCGACCAGGATAGACCTCGCAGGCCGATTGGGCCGGTCCGCTCTTTTCAGTCGTCTGCGCGAAGCTCGGTCGTCTCGGAGCGGAATTCCTCGATGCTGTAATCGACAAAAGGCTTTGACGAGAAGATGCCGGCGCAGTGGACAACATGATCGACTGCCCCAAATTTTTTCCTTGCAGCCTGCACCACAGTCTCCGCCGTGGCCACGAGGCTGATGTCTCCATCCACCAGCGCCAGCTTCGCCGACGCCGTAACCCCAGAGCCGGAAAAGCTGAGCGAAGTGCCCACGACGTTATAGTCGCGATCCAGAAAAGCATGGGCTACGGCAGCTCCAATGCCGCGCGACGCCCCGGTAACGATCACGGTCTTTGTGCTCGCCATTGATAGCTCGATGGCTCCCTACGTTTCAATCTGATCCGATGCACATATGACACCATAGACGCGGCGGGCAAAACTATTGGACCATTGTACCGGCCCGCGCGAATAGGTGTGGGTTCACCGAGCGCCTCATTTTGACCCTGTCCGTCTTTTCAAGGCGCTCGGGTGCAGCGTCATAAAAGTTGCGCCGGACAGCCCGAGCTTTCAAACCCCGGATGAGCTGGTGGTTCAACGCCGGCGACGGGCACCGCGTGTTTCTCCGCGGCCTTTCAAGCGGCGGTCACAGGCGGTGGATCACAGCACGCATTTCGGGGGGCGCGAACGAGCCACTGGCTAGAGCAAAAACAGCGTCGGAGTAGCAAGCTTCGGGCGGTTGCGTGCGGCTTTTCCTGGGGTCAAAGCCGCAGGCGGTACGGTCGGCGATGCTACAGCAGCCTTAGCTTTGCTCTAGTTCGCCCACTCCGTGAATTTCGCGGCCTTCCGCACCGACTTGGCCCACGGTGCCAACGGCGCGTCCCCCGCGTATCGAGCCAGGACCGCACGCCGAAGCAACGCGCCCAAGCCGCCGCGCGCCGGCCGCCGAGGCGCGGTAGAACGGATGGCGAAGAAGATCGTATTAGGAAAACGCGGGGGCGAGTTCGCCGGGCACGTAGAAAAGCGCTTTACGGTTGGGTGCAAACCGCCGCGGTGAGCGCGGTGGGGTGGACCGCGACCGGCTGCAGGCGGTTCTGGGTCAGTGCCAGGTTGAAGGCCGCCAGCGCTCCGGTCTGCGCTTTCTTCCAGGCGGCGACGGTCGCGTTGAAGCTCCGGCAATCCACGGTCCAGGTGTCCTTCATGGACTGAATGGGCGCGTCGTCAATGCCCACCTGCTGCGTGGCGACGATGTTGTCGAAGGCGCCGTTGAGTGCGACAAACGACACCACCGGCCCCGGCGCGCTGCGGCGTCCGAAGCCGAAGAAGCCGTGCGGCACCTCGCCGGCAATCGTGCCCAGGCGAGCATCGAGCGCGGCGGCGCGCGACGCCAGCGCCGCCGGCATGCTTGCCTTGGGCAGCGCGGCCATCTGCGCCCGCACGGCTGCGACTTCGCGGTAGCCGGCGTAGGTTGCTTTTGCCGCGTTGTACGCCTGCAGGATCAGCTTGATTTTGGCGCGTAGCGCGGCCATGACGGCTGGTCCTTGCCCAACCCGGGGATCGTTGATCACCGTCACGTGCCGGGTGTAGCTTTGCCCATCCACCGTCAGCTTCATGGTGTAGACGCCCGGAATGACCTGCGGCCCGTGCGGTCCCGGCGTAATGAATCCGCCCGGCTCGACGTTCATCTGGTTTTCGATGTCTTTCCGGAACGCCGGCGGATCGTCATAGCGCAGGTTCCAGTTGAAACGATCCATGCCGACTGCGGTTGGCAAGGACAGTTCGGCTGGCGTCCCCACCCAGTAGCGGGGAAATGGCCAGCGTTTGGGCAGCAGCGGAGGCACGCTCGAGAGCGTGCGCAGCAGATTGCCGGCGGCGTCAAAAATTCGCAGCGTGACCGGCCCGGTGGGGTGCTGGCTGAGATGGTAGTAGAAAATGGCGCCGTAGGGCGGGTTGGGCGCGTGCGGGAGTTCCGGATTCATCGGCTGATCCCAGTTGTCGCTTACCCGCGCGCGGATCGCGTCGTTCGGCTTGAAAAAATAGACAGGCGCGGCAGCGATCGCATGGGCGTGGGCGGCAATCGCGCGCAGCGGTGACATGTCGTCGAGCACCCAGATACCGCGCCCGAAGGTTCCGATGACCAGGTCGCTCATATGGCCGGCGGTATGAAAGACCATGTCACGGATTGAGGTCGTCGGCAGATTCTGCCGCAGCGATTGCCAGTGGCCGCCATCGTCGAAGGAGACGTAGACGGTGGATTCGGTGCCGCAAAACAGCAATCCTTTTTGGTAAGGGTCGGCGCGAATGACGTTCACCCAACTGCCGCTCACCTGATCCTTCGGCAGGCCGTTGACGATTTTGGTCCAAGTCCGGCCGCGGTCGTGGGTGCGCCAGATCAGGGGTACGTTGTCGTCGACGCCGCTGTGCGTCGCGTTCACATAACCGGCAACGTAGGCGGTGTTGACGTCGCTATGGCTGGCTTCGATGGTCTTGAGGGTGATGCCGGCAGTGTGGATGTTGCTGACGTTCGTCCAATGCGCGCCGCCATCGAAGGTGTTGTAAATCTGTCCGTTGCTGCTGACAGTCCACTGCACGCCCCGCTGTACGGTAGAGACGGCAAAGTCGTTCAGCACCGCGCCCCGGGTCCTCCCGAAACCGAAGAAGCCGGCAGAGGGCGGCGCCGGCGGCGCCGTGCCGCAAGCTAGCGGCGGCGTGCCTTTGGCGGTTGTGAGGTCGGGACTGATGGGGCGCCAGGAGTGTCCCTGGTCGTGCGAGGCCAGGATGCATTGCATATCCATGTAAATGGTATGGGGATCGAACGGGTCGGGCAGGCGCCAGCTCTCGCGGCTGGCGCGGTACTTCGAGGCGTCGGCGCCGTAGTTGGGCGATTCGGTTTCCCATTGCCCGGTCCGCACGTTGATCTTAACCAGCCCGCTGCCGCCACCTTCGGCGCCGTAGCCCACGCCATAGACAATATCGGGGTCGATCGGATCCGGAGTGATGGTGCCGGACTCGGAGGAAGCGAGCGGCATCCAATCGAATTCCGACACGTTCCCGATGTCGCCGCGGTCGCGGATCATGATCGCGGCGGTATCCTGTTGCGACGCCAGCACCCAGTAGGGATAGCGGTTATCCGTCGAGATATGGTAGAGCTGTGCAACCGGCAGCGCATAGTAGCTGCTCCAGGTGTGACCGCCATCCAGGGTCACCGCGGCCCCCTGGTCGTTGCCGTAAATCATTCGCCGCCCGTTGGTCGGGTCGATCCAGACTTCGTGCATATCCTCGCCGCCAGGTGCGCCTTTGAAAGCGTGGAAGCTCTTGCCGCCATCCGTGGAGCGGTAGGCGGCGGTGCTCATGGTGTAAACCACGTCCGGGTTTTGCGGATCAACCCAGACGCCGCAGATGTAGCTGTTGCCGGTAATGCGGCTGTCGCCGGCGGCCATGCGCCGCCATGTTGCGCCTTGATCGTCAGAGCGATACAGGCCCCCGCTGCCGATTAGAAACACGCGCTGACCGTCCGTATGCATGGCGACGGCGACGGCGGTGCGGCCGCTATGCTGCGGCGAGCTGGTGGCTTTGGTCCAGGTCTTGCCTTCATCGAGCGACTTGTAGAGTTCGGTGTGCTGGGGCGCGGAGGGGTTGCGGCGGAAGCCGCCGCGGCCGGGCGGAGGGCTGTCCACGCCATCGGCGATCATGGTGGCAAAGATCACATCAGGGTGGTCAAACGCTGACGCCAGATCGCGCGCGCCGGTCACAGCATCCGGGGCGAGCACCTGGGTCCAGGATTGGCCTCCATCCTCGCTGCGGAATACCCCGCGCTGGGTGCCGTTCAGCCCGCTCAGCGCGGCCACGATCACCAGGTTGGGGTTCTTCGGGTCCACCAGGATGCTCGGAATCTTGCGCGTTCCGTCCAGCCCGATATGGGTCCAGGTCCTGCCTCCGTCGGTGGACTTATACATGCCGTCTCCGCCCTCGACCTCATGGGCTCCGTGCTGGACGGCATCGCCGCTGCCCGCATAAATAATGTTGGGATCCGACGGCGCCACCGCGATCGCTCCGATGCTATCCACCGTACGCATCTGGTCGAATACCGGAAACCAGGTCATCCCGGCGCTGGTGGACTTCCAAATGCCGCCCTGCGGCAGGCCGGCGTAAAACGTTCCTGGCTGCCCGATCACTCCGGTGACCGAGGCGACGCGTCCGCCATGAAAGGGCCCGAGGTTGCGCCACCGCAGCCCGGAGTAGAAACTGGGATTCATCTGCGCCCCCGCCGCCACCAGCATCCCCGCTGCTACCACCAGCATCCCCAGCCGCATCAGACGCCGCACATGTTCAGTCACTTTTTAGCCTCCCCGGTCAGCCCGAACGGCCACTGTACATCAACCGGCGCAGTCATGCCGCATCTAAGTTCGAACCAGGCGCAGTTGAATGCGCCATCATGGGGCAGGTAGTTGTACGCAGATCGAGGTGCCCCGGCCACGTTCGCTGGTGACCGCGATCGAACCGCCGCTTTGCTGCACGATGCCGAAAACAGTGGCCAGTCGCAGGCCGGTGCCATACCCTCGCCGGTGTCGGCGATGGTTAGAGCAAAAACAGCGTCGGTGTAGCAAGCTTCGGGCGATTGCGTGCGGCTTTTCCTGGGGTCAAAGCCGCAGGCGGTACGGTCGGCGATGCTATAGCAGAGCTGTTTTTGCTCTAGCGCCACCTGGCGGATGGGCCCGGCGCGTGCCGGTCAACGTCAATTCCGCCACGCCAGCCTTTGGGGTAGAGCTACTTTATAGCGGATGGGGGTTGCCGCGTCACGGCGGTGACCGCAGGCGGGCTGGGTGGGTGCGGTTGCAGTTCTGCGGCTTTTTTGTGCCGCTTCCGCGCGGTGCTGCGGGCGTGGCGCGAGAGCGCCTGGTGCGAAGCCGTGTTTTTCGGTTCGCACTGCAGCGCGGCGCTCTTGCGTGTTTTCGCCGAGGTCTTGCCTTTCTTCGGCGGCTGGAGCGGAATCCCCGCGCGGCGGGCTTCGTTCAAGCCAATCG
>JBOGKK010000081.1:0-16862 GCA_050745425.1 Terriglobales bacterium | reverse complement strand
CGGCAAGACTGCGATGGTCCAAGCGCTGGGCCGCGGCAGCGGCGCAGCGCAGGAAGGCCGCGAGCTGCACCATCAGCTGGGCTGGAGCTTTTTCGATCACGGCGTAGTGCTCGATGTGCCGGGTGAGTACGTGCTCGATCCCTTCACGCTCGACTCGCAGGAACGGAACTGGCGGACCCTGCTGCGGCTGCTGAACCGGGCGCGTCCTCGGCGGCCCGTGGACGGCGTGGTGCTGGTGCTGCCGGTCGAGGATTTTCTGCCGTCGTCGGGAATCGGCGGCGCCGAGTTGGCCGATAAGGCGCGCAAGCTGGCGGACAAACTCTCGCAGCTGCAGCGCGACGCCGGGGTGTGCTTTCCCGTCTATGTGCTGCTGTCGCAGTGCGACCGGGTTCCGGGGTTTGCAGGTTTTTGCGCGGCGCTGCCCGCGGCGCGCCTGCGCGAAATGTTTGGCTGGTCGAGCCCCTACCGCGCCGATACGAGCTTTGAGCCGCACTGGGTGGATGAGGCGTTCGAAGAGATGGGGCGTGCGCTGGCGCGCGTCCAGAGCGAGATCTTTGCCGAAGCGGTCGAGCCGGGCGAGGCCAACGGAGTCTTCTTTTTCCCCAACGCGCTGCTCGACGTGCGCGAGCGGCTGCGGGTGTTTCTCCAGCAGGTGTTCCGCACAACCTCCTACCGCGATGCCTATTACTGCCGCGGACTGTTTATCAGTGGCGCCGGACCGGAAGCACTGGCGGGCGCACCCTCCGGACGGGCGGTGGCCGAGGCCGAGCTGCTGGCCGCTCCCGCGCCGGGACGGCCGCTGGAGCTGGCGCTGGGGACGGCACGCGCCCAGCCGCGCCCGGTTTTTCTCGATGAGCTGTTTGAGCGCAAGATTTTTCCGGAATGGGGGCTGGCCTATCCGGAAGCACAGGCGTTTTCGTGGCGGCGTAGCGCGCTGCTGACCTGGCGCACGGTGGCGCTGGCCGCCGCGCTGCTGGTGGTGCTGGGGCTCGGGGTGGGCTATTACCGTTTGCACCATCTCCAGCAGCGGGCGCTGCCGCTGCTGGAGGCGATCAACGGCGAACGCTCGAGCCGCGAGGACGTGGCGTCGCATTTGGAGCTGGTCCGCAGCATCGCGGCGCTCGGCGATGAGCGGTTTTTTTCCCTTGGCTATCCGGCATCGTGGTCGCTGCAGTTGGACGACGAAGTGCAGCGTGCGGTGGAGGTGGCGTTCCAGAAGAAGGTGTTTGATGAAGAGCGCCAGGAGCTGATCGCGCGCGCGGCGGCGATTGCGCCACCCCTGGCGTCTGCGCATGCCGCGCCCCTGGCTGCGGCCGTTGGCGGCCCCAACGGCGCAGCGGCCAAGCTGGCCGATTTACCGCAGTTTGTGGAACTGCAGCAGTTTGTGCAGCGCGTCCAGGCGCTCGAAGATGCCCTGGCGCGCTACCAGCATCTGACCCAGGCCAATTCCACGCAGCCCGTGGAGGATTTGAACGCGCTGCTCAATTACCTGCACCCGAACCAGAATACCGAAATCGCCAGCGGGGATGAAAGCTTCTACGCGCGGGCGCTGTCCGCGGCGACCGGGCAACCGATTCCGGCGGCCGTGCTTGCGGCGGCGCGCCTACGCGTGCGGGCAGGCATGACGGCACGCATCGACGCGCTGTATTCCGCATGGTTTGAGAACAACCCGGGGCTCGCACAGCTGCAGGATCTGGCGGATCAGATCACGGCGCTGCAACAGGCGCGGCAGATCAACTACGCCCGCATGCAGGCCCTGCAGAACGCCTTGCAGCAGGCGGAGGCGCTGGTGAACAGCCCGCAGGCGGTGTGGATGAGCGATCCGGCGACGCTGTTCTCCGGATCGTTGCGCGCGGTGACTCTGCAACCGATCGAGCGCACGGCGGGCAAGCCCTGGGGATTGTTTAAGCCAACCCAGGATCTGGAAACCTACGCCCGCTCCGGCGCGGCCGCCGGTTGGCAGGATCTGCATCAGTCGCTGCAACAGTTGTCGACCGGCATGACCGGGCCGCTGCTGGCCTTTGGCGCGCATTCAGTGCAGTTGGCGCCGGCGGTCGAGGCGCTGCGCCTGCCGCTGGTGAATCTGCTGGGGCTGTCGTTCATGGCGCCGGGAAATGGGGCGAGCTTCCGGGGCACGATTCCGGTGGGCAGCAGCCTGACGTGGAACTCCGCGCCGCTGGGCAACGCCGTAACCATGGAGACCGACTATCAGCGCTACGTGGAGGAAGGCTTGAACCACGCGCCCCTGGCGGTGCGCGCCAGCTTCCGGCAGATTGCGCTGGCGCACCTCATCGTGAACCTCGATGACCAGATTGCGCAGGCGCAGACGTGGGTGCCGCAATCGAATGCGTTAGTGGATCAGCAGGCGGTGATCCAGAGTTTTCAGACTGCGGCGCCGCAGCTGCGTGATTTGCTGCAGGATTTGCAGCGGCTGGGCGCGACGGGCGAGCACGCGCGTCTGCTGGAGCTGCTGAACCAGCAGGCGTTCGATCTGCTGAGCACGATCCAGGCGCAACTGCAGGCCCATGTTGCCTTCAACATCAGCGCCGGGCTGGCCTCGTGGGATGGCACGGAACCACCGTTGCAGGCGGCGTTTGACCTGCACGGGCCGGACGATCTGGAGAGCTTTTTGAGCTACACGCAGCAGCGCCTGGTGGCGCTGGCGCAGGCGGCGGCTCCGCTGGTGGATGTTCTGAAGCAGGTACCGGCACAGGGGCGGTCGGTGCGCGAAACGGCCCTGTTGGCGCAATGGGAAAGGCTGGGAGCGGCAATCCAGGCCTACGAAAACAAGCAGCCGGGCAATGCGCTGACGCGCCTGCAGGATTTTATCCGCGCCGATATCAATAAGATCACGCCGGCTTCCCACTGTCAGCCCGCGCCGCCTGCGGCCGCTGCCGGCGGGGGCGGATTCCTGGTGCAGACGCGGGCGCGGCTGTGGCAGGCGGTGGTGACGCGCTGCCGCCAGCTCGATCGCGGCAGGGCGCACCGCAACTATGCGGCGCTGGCGGCGCTGTTCAACCGGACGCTGGCGGGGAAATTTCCCTTTGCGGCGCCGGCGGCGGCGGGAACGGTCGAGGCCGAACCGGCGGCTATGACTGCGTTTTACGCCGAACTGGCACAGTTGCGGCCGAGCCTTCAAAAGCAGCTCAGCCCACCCGCAGCGCAGTTCATCCAGACCATGGAAGCGCTCGAGCCGCTGTGGAAGCCCTTGCTGGCGCATACGGCGCCCATGCCGGTGCTCGATGTGACCCCGGCGTTCCGGGTGAACCGGGAACATGAACAAGGCGGCAACGAGATCATCGGCTGGAAACTGACCCTGGGAAGCCGGATGTTTACCCCAACGCAGCCGCCACAAACCGGGCGCTGGGTGCTGGGCGAGCCGGTGCAGTTGACGCTGACCTGGGCCGCCGATTCGCCCCGCGTGCCGGTGGCGGCGCCGGCCGGCGTGTCCCCAGCGCCGGATGCCGCCGCGCCGCCGCACGTCGCCGGCCGGACGGTCACCTACACCTACAACGATCCTTGGTCGCTGCTGGCGCTGGTCGCGCAGCAGCGGGCGCCGGCAGCGGATCTTGTGACCTTGCAGGACACTACGCCCGTGACTCTGGCATTCCAGATCGCAACGGCGGCGGCGGACACCCCAGACACGCCGAGTGAGCCGGCGGCTCTCGTATTCATTCGCCTTGCAATCAAGTCACCGGGCACGGTAGAATCCCTTCGCATTCCCATATTTCCGGCGCGAGCACCCGCAGAGGCCAGCCATGCAGGCAGCGACTCACACTAACGACTACGCGGCCCTCTGTTTGACGGCCGGAGGAACGGCGGCACTGCTCGCGCCGCTCCCCGGAACGCAGCGTACGGGGGAGCCGCTGCGCTACAGCGCCACGTACGATCAGATCGCAGAAGCACGGCGCGAGGACGATGACCGGCTGGCGCAGGGGGTGTGGCAGAAAGCGATTAAACGCGCGGACTGGGCGGCCGTGGCGCAGTTGTGCGGAGAAGCGCTGGAGCACCAGAGCAAGGACCTGCAGATCGCGGCGTGGCTGACAGAAGCCTGGGGGAGATTGCACGGGTTTGGCGGGGTGAGTGCAGGGCTGCAACTGGTGGCGGGGCTGTGCAGCGAATACTGGCCGGATTTGTATCCGCCGCTGGAAGATGCGGAATACCGGATTGCGCCGTTTCACTGGCTGAACGAGAAGCTGTCGGTGAGCATCCAGTACATTCCGCTGACGCAGGCGGTGGAATCGCAAACTGCAGGCTACGCCTGGCTGGACTGGACGAACGCGCAGCGCGCGGAGCAGGAGCACCGGCAGCATAAGGAAACGCCGGCGCCGGATCCGGCGCCGGGAGCGATCGAGCAGGCGTTGCGGCGCACGGCGCCGGATCGCATAGCGGCGACCCAGGCGGGCGTGGCGCAGGCGGCGGCGGTGGCGCTCGATCTGGAAAGCTTTCTGGACGGCCACCTGGCGGCCGCGCATCCGAGCCTGCGGCAGATGCGGGCCTGTCTGCACGAGATCGGGCAGTGGCTGGAGGAGACGGCTGCGGGAATCACCGTCGCCGTGCCGGCGAGCGAAGCCGCAGCTACCAGCGCCGCGCCCGTGCCGGCGCCGCCGGCGGCCGCGATGGCGCCCGTGGCGGCAGCGCTGAGCGGCGGGCCGATTGCCAGCCGCGAGCAGGCGTATCAATTGTTGCAGGAAGCAGCAGCGTATCTGATGCGGACGGAACCACACAGTCCGGCGCCGTATCTGGTGTTGCGCGCCATACGATGGGGGAGCATGCCCCTGGATCAACTGTTGCCGGAGATGGTCCGCAATCAGGGCGCGCTCGATGATCTGCAGAAGTTACTGAATCTGGAAGCGTGAAAGGAAGGCTATGCCTGAAAGCACACAGCACAAACTGGACCGCATTCGCCCGCCGCGGGTGCAAATCACCTACGACGTGGAAACCGGCGGGGCCATACAGAAAAAGGAGCTGCCGCTGGTGGTGGGCATACTTGCCGACCTTTCCGGGCAGCAGGAAACCCCCGCGCCGCGGCTGAAGGACTGCAAGTTCGTCGAGATCGACCGAGACAACTTCAACCAGGTGATGGGATCGATTGCGCCGCGCCTGGCCGTCTCCGTCGACAACAAAATTGCCGGCGAAGGCAAAACCAACGTCGAGTTGCACTTCAAGAGCCTCGACGACTTCGAGCCGCTGGCGGTAGTGAAGCAGGTGGAAGCGCTGCGCCAGTTGCTCGACGCGCGCCAGAAGCTGAGCGATCTGCTGGCCAAGCTCGACGGCAATGACGCCCTCGATTCGCTGCTGGTCGAAGTGGCGAAGAACCCGGAAGAAATCAAGCAATTAAAGGCGGCGAATATTCCCGCAGGAAATGGAGAGCAGGCCAATGGCTGACAACGCAACCGCCGCAAAACCCGTCACCGTGATGGACCGCATCATCAGCGAAGGGCGGATGATCAAGGATGAATCGCAGCTCGCCTACGCCCAGGATATGGTCAGCGAGTATGCGCTGCAGGTGACCGACCATAGCCTGACGCCGGGCGACTACACCGTCGTCGCCGGCATCAAGGACCGTATCGCCCAGATCGACGAGGCCATGAGCGCGCAGCTGAACGCGGTCATGCATGCCCCTGAGTTCCAGGCGCTGGAAGGCGCCTGGCGCGGGCTGCACTATCTCGTCTCACGCGCGGAAACCGGCGAAATGATGAAGCTCCGGCTGCTCAACACCACCATGAAGGAGATCACCAGCGATCTCGAGAAAGCGGTGGAGTTCGACCAGAGCGGCCTGTTCAAGAAAATCTACGAGGACGAGTACGGCACCTTTGGTGGCAATCCGTTCAGCCTGCTCATCGGAGATTTCGACTTCGGGCGGCATCCGCAGGATGTGGCGACCCTCGAAAAGCTGTCGAACGTGGCCGCGGCGGCGCACGCTCCGTTTCTTTCGATGGCGAGCCCGAAGATGTTCGACTGGTCGAGCTACTCGGAAATGAACGTTCCGCGCGATCTCGCCAAGGGGTTTGAAACCGCAGAGCTGGTGAAGTGGCGCAGCTTCCGGGAAAGCGAAGACTCGCGCTATGTGACGCTGGTGCTGCCGCACTTCCTGCTGCGCCTGCCCTACGGACCGGACACGGTGCCGGTGGACGGGTTCAACTACGTCGAGGATGTGGACGGCACTGACGCCACCCGGTATCTCTGGGGCAACGCCGCCTACGCGCTGGGCGAGCGCATCTGCAACGCGTTTTCACACTATCAATGGTGTGCGGCCATCCGCGGCGCCGAAGGCGGCGGCCTGGTCGAGGGCCTGCCTGCGCACGTGTTCCACACCGCCGAAGGCGATGCCGCGCTGAAGTGCCCGACGGAAATCTCCATCACGGACCGCCGCGAGAAGGAGCTGAGCGATTTGGGCTTCATTGCCTTGTGCCATCGCAAGGGCACCGATCAGGCGGCGTTTTTTGGCGGCCAGACCACCAACAAGCCGATCAAGTACAACACCCCGCAGGCCAACGCCAACGCGCGCATCTCGGCCCAGTTGCCCTACATGCTGGCCTCGGCGCGGTTTGCGCATTATCTGAAGGTGATCATGCGCGACAAGATTGGCAGCTTCATGACCAAGGACAACGTGGCCAAATTCCTGAACACCTGGATTGCCGACTACGTGCTGCTCGACGACAGCGCACCGCAGACGGTGAAGGCAAACTATCCGCTGCGCGAGGCGCGCGTGGACGTGCTCGACATTCCCGGCAAGCCCGGCTGCTACAAGGCCGTGGTGTTCCTGCGGCCGCATTTCCAACTGGACGAGTTGACCGCGTCCGTGCGCCTGGTGGCCGAGCTGCCACCCCCGGCCGCCAAATAACAACGAGAAACAAGGAGAAACCATATGGCGGATGTATTGATTCTGGACTGCGGAGACGACATCAAGGGCGAAACCCAGTTGAACGGCTACGTGGGCAAGATCGAGCTGCTTTCGTTCAGCCACGGAGTCTCGCAGCCGATCACGTTTGATCAAAGCAACACCAAACGGACACAAGGCAAGCCCAACCACCAGGACTTCAGCGTGACCAAGTACCTGGATCTGGCAAGCTGCACGCTGATTGACCGCTGCAACGCGGCCACCGTGATTCCGAGCGTGAAGGTCTACGTGCTGCAAACCGAGGCCGATGCGACCACCTCCGTCATCACCTATACGATGACGGATGCGCTGGTGTCGTCGATTTCGATTGGCGCCGGCGGCGGCAAGCCGACCGAGAGCGTGACCTTCAACTACACGAAGATCCAGTGGGATTACACGCAGCAGAAATCCGACGTCTCTGACGCCGGCAAGACTTCAGCGAAATGGAGTCTGCTGACCAACAAGGCTGAGTAAGCCCATGGGCGCCGAAGACCGCAGAGGCCCGCGCCCATCCATCGAACCGCGGCCGATGGCGGGTGCGCGGACGCCGCTGTTCGATCGCCTGGCGGAAGTCGAAGGCACGGCGGCGAGCGGTCCCGCGCCGCCGCGCGTGCTGGATCGCGCCGCGCTGGTCGCCTCGGTGGTGGCGTCGGTGGCGCAGTTGTTCAACACGCGGCAGCCGGGCGGCGTGCGGCAGGGCTGGGTGCTCGATTACGGGGTGCCGGATTTCAGCGGCATGAGTGCCGCGAGCGAACCCGACCGGGACCGCTACGCGGCGGCGCTCACGGCGGCGATCGCGGTGTACGAGCCGCGGCTGCACGAGGCGCGCATTGCCCTGGAGCCAGTGCCGGGCGAACCGCTGCGGATGCAGGGCCGGCTGAGCGGCCACCTGCTGTTGGGCAGCATCCGCGAGCCGGTGGTGTTTCCTCTGCTGCTGCGGACGGTGAATGGGGAAGTGAGTCTCGACGGCATGAGGCCGGAGGAGGGAGAGACCGGATGAGCGGTAACCTCGACGATCTCTATCCCTACTACCGCGCCGAGCTCGATTATCTGCGCCATGCGGGAGCGGCGTTTGCCGCTGAATATCCCAACGCCGCGGCGCGCCTGGAGCTGTCGGGCGAGGAATCACCCGATCCGCACGTGGAGCGGCTGCTGGAGTCGTTTGCTTTCCTCACGGGGCGGATTCAGCATCGCCTCGACCGCCAGTTTCCCGAAATCACGACGGCGCTGCTGGGGCAGTTGGCGCCGCATTTGGTCAACCCCATTCCGCCCATGGCGGTGGCGCAGTTCGAGCCCGATCCGGAGCAGGGCAAACTCGACGATGGCTACCTGATTCCCCGCCAGACCAGGCTGTTCGCGCAGACCGAGGACGGACTCACCTGCCGCTTTCGCACCTGCTATCCGGTGATGCTGTGGCCGGTGATGGTCGCCGAGGCCAGGCTGGAACCCGCCAGCCATTTTGCTTTTCTGCGCTACCGTCCCCAGGTGGCGAGCGTGCTGCGCCTGCGGCTGACGAGCCGGGGCGGACCACTGCACGAACTGAGCATGGCAAAGTTGCGCTTTCACCTGCACGGGGACAGCCGCCGGATGGAGGCGCTGTATGGGCTGCTGTTTTCCTCGATTGCCGGAGTGGCGCTGCGGCCGGGCGAGGATGCCGAGCCGCGCTGGCCCACAACCCTGCCGGCTTCGGCTCTGCGCGAGGTTGGGTTTGGCGCAGAGGAGGAATTGATTCCCTATCCGCTGCGGGCGCATCCGGCGACACGGCTGCTGCAGGAGTACTTTCATTTCCCGCAGAAGTTCCTCTTCTTCGATGTGGACCAGCTTGCGACCGCGGGCTGCGACCGCTCGCTCGAAATCCTGCTGCTGCTCTCGCGTCTGCCGCACGAAAAACTGGAGGCGCGGGCGAGTGATTTTCATCTGGGTTGCACTCCGATCGTCAACTTGTTTGCGCGCACCAGCGAGCCGATCCGGGTGGATCAACGTTCGACCGAATACCGCCTGCAGGCGGACATGCGGCGCGAACGCACCACGGAGATCCATTCCGTGCTTTCGGTATCGAGTTCGTCGAATCCGGCAGAGGCGCAAAGCGAGCTGGAGCCGCTGTTTTCGCTGCGCCAGCGCGCCGGCGGGAACAAGGGAACGCAATCCCGCTGCTACTGGCACGCCCGCCGCGTGCCGGCGGAACTACCGGGCATGCCGGGCAGCGACCTGCGCATCTCGTTTGTGGATCTGGATTTGAATCCAGCCGAGCCGCCGCGGCAAATGGCTTACGCGCACCTGCTGTGCACAAACCGCGATCTGGCGGAACAGATTCCGCCGGGGGCGCTCCTGCAGACAGAAGAGAAGGCGCCGCTCCAGCGCATCCGCTGTCTGGCCAAGCCGGCGGCGGCGGCCTATCCACGTCTGGGCGGAGCGGCACTGTGGAGTCTGATCTCCAGTCAGTCGCTCAACCACCTTTCCCTCACCGGGCCGGAGGGGCTCGATGCGCTCAAAACCATGCTCCGCCTCTACGGCGGCATCGACAGTCCCAGCGGGCGCCAGCAGATCGAGGATCTGCGCGAGCTGTCATGCCGCGGCGTGGTGCGGCGGCTGGGCGCCGAAGCCTGGCGCGGTTTCTGCCCCGGTTACGAAATCACCCTGACGCTGCTCGAGCGCAGCTACCAGGCGCATGGGGGCTATCTGTTCGGCGCCGTGCTGCAACATTTCTTCGGTCTTTATGCGGCGCTCAACAGCTTCACCGAGCTCGTGCTGCGCACCGCCGACGCCAATGCCCCCGAGCAGCGCTACGCGCCGCGCGCGGGTGCGCAGGCGCTACTGTAACAAGGAGATCGTCTATGCCAGTCGTTCCAGCAGACATTTGGGCCTATGCCAAAGAATTGGTAGAAAACAAAGGCGTTCTCAGCCGAGTCGGTCACTCCGCCGCACTGCACTCGGCGCGGAGCGCGGTCTCGTCGCCCGGTTCATTCGCCAGCAAGTCGGCAAATCTCGTCCTGTCGGCCGGCAAGGGGCTGCTCAAATTGATTCCCGTACCGGGAGTTCCGGCGCTGATTGAAGTGATTGCGGATAAAGCGAACGAGGTGGCCAGGAAATATCATCACGGCAAAAGACTGGAGGCGGCCAAAGCCGCTGGCGACGAGGTGACACGCCTGAAGTTCGAGATCAAAGAGCTGAGCATGGACGAAATGGACCGGTTTCGTTGGAAGGTGACGGCGGCGATGGAGGACCTGAACACGAAAATCAGGGAGATGCAGAATCTATCGAACAACACACCATGTTGCGAAAAGTATCTGGAGATCGTGACCGCCTGCCAGCAAGCGCAACGAAGGATCGACAGGCTGGCGGAAAAGACCAGGACGATCAAGGAAGTAATGCTGAGTATTGAAACGTGGCTGGCCGATTGCCAAACCAGGTTGAGTGCAGGGAAAACCAACATTACGAGCGCTCTTAGCACCTACGCGGCAGCACAGACTGCCGAATGCGACAAGGCGAACAACAACTACCTGCCAAATTTGAAAGCCCGGCTCCAGACCGCGCAGCAGAAGCTGCAGGTGGAGACGCAAAAGGCGGTCAGGGACAAAGCCGCGGGGATTTCACCGGGTTGGTTCAGTTCGTTGACCGTGAGCCCGCTCGAGTCGGCTGGCATCGAAGTTGCCGCCGTGCAGGGAATGATCAGCGCAGGCGAGAAAAATCATGGCCAGGGAGCGGAGAACTTCATCAAGACGGACCACGCCCCGTGCGCAAGTTGGTGCGTTTTCAAGTCGAGTACACCAGAGGACAACTGGAAAAGCTTTAGAAGTAACGCGGCAGACGTGACAAAGTTTCTGGTGCAATTCGCGACGGTGGCGATACCGATGGAGGTCGCGGCGGACAAGATCCACGACAAGATCACGAACGGGTAGGGCGGGCAAAACTTCGAGCCGCTCCAGCTTCGCTGTGGCCCGCCGGAGTTGTCGCCATGCGGCTTCCCCCCCCGCGCGCTATGGCAGCTTTGGTGCTGGTCTAGATCGCCGCCACGGGCCGCACCAGCGCCAGCAGTCCATCGCTGCGCCGCAACTGGGCGGCGGCGGCGGCGGCCTGGGCGAGGGTGGCGAAGGGGCCGATGCGGACCACGTTCCAAACGCGGTGCCGGGTGTCGGTGAGCTGCATGACCTGGGCGGTGCAGCCGTGGGCTTTGAGGCTGGTCACCAGCCGCGCGGCGTTGGCGGCGTCCTGGAAGGCGCCCAGCTGCAGGTCAAATTCGGGCTGGGCCGGCGCGCTCGCCTGCGCCGCCAGGGGAACGGTCAGACCGCACGTGTTGGCTGGCGCGGCGGCGGTGGTTACCGCGGCGGCGGGAGCGATAGCGGCGGGCGCGGCCGTGTTGGCGGCGAGAGTGGTTGCGGCCGGGGCGGCGTTGGCGGCGGCCGGCCGGGGCGGCGATTGTTTGCGATTCGCCGCCAGGGCTTCGGCCTGTGCGGCTTGCGCCTGGCGGCCGGCAACGAGCACGGACCACACGCTTTTCCGGTACAGGCCCATGCCTGCCAGGAACCCATCGGCGAAGACCAGCACGCCAACGATGCAGGCGCCGAGCGCGAAAAGCACGATGGCTTTGCGGTCGAGGGCGAGATGGATTTTCTTTTTCTTTTCTGCCATTAGGGCACCATCATTTTTGTCTGTCCGGGCGAGACGATCTGAATCACGCCGCCCCACACGCACATCAGCTTGGAATTGTTGTCCAGCGCGGGCATGTTGGCAATCATGACCGTGGGTGCGCCCGGTACCCAGGGGGCGGTCGTTGCCGGAACGCACGGCATCGGCGTGAGCACGCCCAGCGCCGCCGCGGTGGCGGCTGCGACGGTCGGATTCGAAGGCGACGAGCACATGCCGAAGGGCGGAACGTTGGCCATGGGCTTGTTGTCCATGATGTTGGCCGCTGGCGTCTGGGTCAGCACTTTGTTGGCGGGCAGCACGACCAGCGTCGACGGCGCCACGCCAAAGCTGCACTGCATCGTTGCTCCCATGCACACCTGAATGGCCATATTCGCTTTTCCTAGCGGCGTAGCGGACGCTGGGGCGCCATCGCTACGGGCGCCGCTGGCGGCGTCCGTTCGACCCGCTTTCCCTCCTCATAATACTCCGTCGAAGCCGGTTTGCCATCCATAGCAAACACAGTGACTTCGCCGTGCGGTTTGCCCGCATGGAAGTGAGCGAGCAGGAGCAGCTTGCCAGATTGATACACCTGCATGGGCCCTTCCAGCTGCCCGCCTTGGAACTGAGCGGTGTGCAACACTTCCCCGCCCGGCCCATAGGCGGTGACTTCGCCTTCGAGTTGCCCCTGCACGAAGTGGGCGCGCTCGAGCAGGGTGCCGTCGCCGGCATGGCGGAGAATTTCACCTTCAAGTGGATTGGGCATGGCTAGTTGACCTGCACCAGAGAGCCCTTGATTTGCACAATGCCGCTGCTCTGGTCGGTAAGCTGCGTGTTGGCCTTGTTTTCGAGCGAGGTGCCCGCCTGGTTGGTGAGGCTGGTGCCGGCGTTGTTTTCGAGCGAGGTCCCGGATTTATTGGTGAGCGAAGTGCCGGCGTCGTTTTCCAGCGAGGTGCCGGCTTTGTTGGCGAGCGAGGTCCCGGCTTTGATCGAGACCGAGCCGCTGACCTCGATGCTGAGGTTGCCGCTCACGCTCAGGGTGTAGTTGCCGCTCACGGTTTGCTTGAAATCGGCGGAGTTGGTATGGGTTTCATTGCCAGTGACGGTGAGCGCGCGCGTGCCCTGGACGCTATGGGTCTCTTTGCCGGTCGAGACCGCGATCGTGCGGTCGCCCTTGGAAACGGTCAGGGTTTCGTTTTTTTCCTGGATGGTAACCGAGCGGTTTTGCTTGACGGTGACGGTCTGGTCGTTGAGCACGCTGACGTTCATATCCTTTTGCGCCTGCAGAAACAGCTCTTCCGAGCCCGCCTTGTCTTCGAAGCGGATTTCATTGTTCCCATCCTGGTTGGGGCTGGAGTGGGTCTTGATGGTGCTGCGGGTCTGATTGTCGGGCAGGGCGTAGGGCGTGACCTGGGTGGCGTTGTAGACCGTGCCGGTGATGAGGGGGCGGTCGGGGTCGCCTTCCTCGAAACTGACCACCACTTCCTGGCCGACGCGAGGGATGAAGCTCGCGCCCCAGGACTTGCCCGCCCAACCCTGCGCCACGCGAATCCAGCAGGAACTGTTTTCATCGCTGGTGGCGGACTGATCCCAGGGAAATTTGACTTTGACGCGCCCGTACTGGTCGGTGAAGATTTCATCGCCCGATCGGCCCACGACAGCCGCCGTCTGGCAGCCGGCGACGATGGGGCGCGGCGTTGCCAGCGGGGGACGAAACACCTGGGTGGCGGCAATCGCCTCAAACTCGTTGCGGTATTCCAATTGGGTGCCCGCATGGCGCAGCACGGTGAGGACGTAGCTGGCGTTGGCGGAGGAGCGATAGTGACCGGCGAGGGTGAAGGTGCAGCCGGTGTGAAAGGCACGGCACGTACTGGCGCCGGCGATCTTTTTGGCGGCGGCTTCATGAATGCCGAGGCGGAGCCCGGTGCGGGTTTCCCCGTCGGCTTTGGCGGCGTAGCGGCCGGGATAGGTGTACCAGGTGGTTGCCGCTTCACCCGTGCCTGCGGTGGCGAGCAGGTCGGTGGCGGGAATGGTGAAGTTGTAATCGTCGAGCTGCGTTTTGGCGACGGCGACCTGCTGCTCGATGCGGCAGGAGAGCACAGCGTCGTTCAGCGATTGGGCGCTGTTGTCAGCGCGCAGCGTCGCGGTCGTGAGGCCGGGGCAGGTAGTGTAGGCGCTGGGATCGTCGGCGAGGACGAGGGTGTGGGCGGAGCTGGTGTGCTCGAAAAAGTAGAAGATGCCCTCTTCTTCGAGCAGGCGCGAGATGAACGCCAGTGCGGTTTCATTGTATTGGACGCAGTAGTCGCGCGCCGTGTAGGTGCCGGTGAGAGCGTCTTTGTAAGCCGTGAAGCCGAGGGTGCTGAAGACCTTTTTGACAATGTCAGGCGCGGACAGATTTTGGAAGATCTGGCAGCCGGTGCTGAAGCCCAGCAGCCAGAGCCAGGGGTGGAGCTCGGCGGTGTAGGACGTGTAGCGCGGCGAATGGGCGGTCTCGCCAAAGCGGCCGACAATGCCGTTGACGTACTGCTTGTCACCGGTGGGCAGATCGAGCTGCACGGTCACCGCCTGGCCGACGATGCTGGAGAAATCGAGGTCGGCGTCTTCGCTGATGAGCTCCAGGGTGTAGTGAAACAGACCGGAGAGGCGCTCTTCGCCGGTGAGCCGCTCGACCACGAGCTGGTTGGCGCCGAGCGGGGTGGTCAACTGCACCGGGTTGGTGGATTGGTCGAGGGGCATGGCGATCAGGCGAGCGCGAAGCGCACGCGCACCGGTGGTGCCGTGGCCGCGCCGCCGCGGCGCGGCAGCCAGGAAGTCCAGCCCAGGCTGGCGCTGCCCAGGCGGGCTGGTTCAGCCGCATCGGCGCGCAGCTCGAGGCAGATGGTCAGCGCGCACAGCGTGCCCGCATAGAGCCGCGCGAGCGCGCGCAGGGCGGCGAGGGCGGCGCCGCCGGGCAGCAAGTCGCGAAATTGAGCGAGCGTGAGCGGTTCGGATTTGACTTCAGCGGCGGCCGCTTGCAGCCAGACGCGCTGGCCCAGAACGGCGCCATCGCCCAGGATTTGATTGCGGCCGCGGGGCCCGAGTCGCGTCCAGGCTTCGGGCGGCAGCGGGCGCCATGCCCCCTGCATTTGCCTCACCGCGAAGCGCACGCCAAAGTAATCGGTGAGCAGCCGCTCGAGGCCAGCCGCCGAGTGCGGTTGCTGCCAAAGCAGGCCGGCGTAAGCCACCAGCGCGCGGTCGGCAACCGGGAGCCGGCCGTGCTGGCCAGGCAGAGCCAGGCCGGCAAAGGCGCGCAGGTAATTGCCGGTGGGACTGTCTTCGGGCGCTTGCGCGGCGAGCGCGGCACGATGCGCGCGCGCGCCCCGGAACACGAGCGACAGCAGACGGTGGTGAAACAGATTGAGGAAGTCGCGGGCGGCGTAGTCGCGCTCGCGCATGCGGTTCTGAATGATGTCCACCAGCGGCTGCGGCAGCGGCCCCTCCGCGCCCGCCAGACTGAAGAAATTGACTTGCAGCCGCGGCGGCACTGCCTCGTTCGGGGCCGGGGTGAGCGACTCGATGTCGCTCGGCGGAAAATCCAGCCGGATGCTGGCGGCGAGCTCTACGGCTTCGCGCTCCGGGTCGCTGCCCGCGGCGAGCGGCACCGCGTCCGGCCGGGCGCGCTCCAGCAGCAGCAGCGCCTGGAAAAAGTCAAAGCGATACGGTTCGGCCTGCAGCCAGTCGATGAGCGGTGTATTCGACCTCCAGCCGGATTGGGACACTGCCGCACTCCTTGTGGTCCCATGCTACCCCGCCGCCGAAGTCGCCGCAACCGCAAACTCGGCGGATCAAATCAGGGTTGCCCCCCTGCACCGCTCTGCGCAGCGCGCGTGGTGCGTTCCCCCAGTGCGCAGGCCTCATGTGCGATGCAGGCCTCGGCTTTGCCGAACTGAATCACCGCGCCGGCGGTGAGGGTGCAACTGGCTCCAGGGGCTACCGTGCGCGGCGCGGTGTCACTCGCGGGGCGGAAGGTCCAGGGGTCGGAGGAGAGATTTTTCAGCCCCCAGACGCCGGGTTGGCTGGGGTGCGCGGCAACGGCGGCGGCGGGTTCGGAAAAATCATACGGACGCGCCGGGTCGAGATGGTGCGGATACAGGCGCGTGTCGTGGTTGAGCATGACGACGATGCTGACCGCACGCCGCGGAAACTGCAGCCGGTAGGGCAACTGCGGTGCGGCGCCGCATTGCCAGCAGGCAGTGGGCGCCGCCGCGGCATCGTAGAAGCTTTCGCTGCCGCATTGCGGGCAGTAGTAGATGGCGTCGCGCAGGGTGATGGCGGCGGCGCGCCATTGCGTTTCGCGCACGCGTCCCTGCGCCGGGTCGGTGATGCCCACCGTAAAGGCCTGCGTGAACAGATCACGGAACCAGCGCGGGTACAGCGGCCAGAAGGTCAGCGCGTTGTCGTGCAGGCCGGGCACGGGGCGGTTGGAGTCGTCCTCGGGATCGAAGATGAACAGAGGAGCCGAGCCGAAGAGCCGCGTCATCGCCGCCAGGTCGAAGCTGTGGATCTCCGCCTCCCGGCGGCCTTCGAGCGGGTGGTGCATGAAGAAGACGTAAAACAGCAGCACCGCCAACGAGTACAGGTCGGTCCCGATGCTGGGGACGGCGCGGCGCAGCACGATTTCCGGCGCCATAAAACGCGGCGTGCCCAGAATGCCGGTTGCCGGGTCGCCATCCACGGTGACGTTGTCGTTGTCGCAGATGAGGATTTCGCCGTTTGCAGGATCGAAGAACACGTTGCCGAAGGAGATGTCGCGGTAGCAGAGGCCTTTGGAGTGCAATTGCAGAAAGTTGTGCGCGAGCTCGAAGGCCATGGTGGCGAGGGTGCGGAAGCTGGGGTCGAGCTTCTGGCGCATCAGCTCGGCGATGCCGCGGAAGCGCGGCTCGCGCAGCGGCATAATGTAGCCGAAGCCGGCGGTCCTGGCCGCACTGGCAAGCTCGCCGGGCCAGAGAAATTGGGTCGTGGGCGGTCCCTTCTTCACGATCGTCGTCAGGCGGAAGCGCTGCTGCTCGGTGGCGGCGTGCGGCAGATACCATTTCAGCGCCACGGCGCGATCGGCCAGTTGCGCGCGGTAGACTTCGCCCTGCCCGCCGCCGCCGAGAAACTGCTTGACGGTGCAGTCGAGGCGCGAGGCTTCGCCGTGGACGCTCTGGCCTGCCGTCAGAATCATGTCCGCCTCAAGCTCGTGCGCAGGCCCAGCCCCAGACTGGCGATCAGCACCAGGAGGAATACGGCGATGCCGGGCAGCGCCAGCGAGCGCCACAGACCCACCACGTACTGATGGCGCAGAAAAGCCTGGAAGGGCAGGGCCATGGCCGTG
>JBOGKK010000080.1:0-2907 GCA_050745425.1 Terriglobales bacterium | reverse complement strand
CGCGTGCCCATTGACGTTGCGCCACACTTGGGGGAGGCGGCGAGGTCTCAATGAGATGGCAGCGCGGCAGCTCGGTTCAGTTGCACGCTAGCCTGATCGTTATCGTTTTGGTGGCGATCGGGTCGGCAGCATTTTTCTCGGTATTCTCGTTGTATGAGGCCGTCCTGCTGCGTTCGCTGCCAGTCAAGCGGCCGGGCGATCTTCTGCTACTGCGCTGGCGTTCCGAGGAGCAGCCGCCGCAGTCGGTCCTCGCCCGCTGGTTCGGCGATGACGAGGGCGCCGCTCTCCCCTTCTATGTTTTTGAGGCGGAGCGCCGTGGTTGCGGGACCTGCACAGCCGTTTTTGGGGAGGCGCCCGTGGGAAACCCGGTGCGACCGGCTACAGTCCGCGCGCGCCGTGCGCACATCACTGCGCTGGGTGAGGCGGTTACCAGCGGCTACTTTCGCGGTCTAGGGCTTGCGCCTGCTGCGGGGCGCTTTCTCGGCGGCGCCGGAACCGCGCCGCGCGTAGTTCTTGGATATGTGCAAGCCAAGGAGATGTTCGGGGATCCTGCGACGGCCGTCGGTGCCGCCGTCATCATAGACGGCAGATCCTTCACCGTCACTGGCGTGGCGCCACGTGGCTTCTCTGGTCTGGAGGGAGGGAGGGAGGCGGCCTTTTGGGTGCCGTTCCGCTCCTGGGGGGACCTGGCGGGCTATGCAGAGGCGCCAGCGACCTGGTGGCTCACGGTGTTTGCGCGGGTGCCCCGCGGCTTTCCCGCGCACGTGCTTGCTCAGATCGCTGACGCTGCGGTTGCCAGCCGGGCCGGTCCCTTGCGGCCGCCGTGGCCAGGCCGCGCGGTCTTCTATGCGGTTTCCGGGCGGCGAGGCCTCGACCTCGCGTCGCAGGCGATCGGGCCTCTGCTGGGCAAGATCACATTTAGCGGCGCCGCCGCCCTGCTCCTCGCCCTAGGCGGTGCCCTGCTCGTTGGCCTCTGGTCGGCGTTGTCAAGCCAAGGAGATCTCGCGGTGCGGCTTGCCTTGGGCGCCCCCCGCCTTAGGGTCTGCGCCGGGGGTGGCTGGGACTCGCTGAGGCCGAGCGCAGTCGGGCTTGCCCTCGGGCTTCTGGGTGCTTGGCTTTGGGCGGGAGCGCTGAGAGCATCGCTTGGCTCCGTTGTCGGCCGCCTCGGGTTGGTGGTCCCGGACCCCAGGCTCAGTTGGTCGCTCGTGGCGGCGGTGGCGCTGCTCGGTCTCGTCTCTGCTGCCCTCGCAGGTGTCGTGCCCGCCTGGTGTGCCTCCAGGCGCGCGCCCGCAGCGGTTTTGGCCGGCAGGTCTGCCGGCGCCCCCGGCAAGGGCAGCGCGATAACGCTCGCCTTGCTCATTGCGGTTGGCTTCGCCCTGCTTTCGACCTCAGCCATGCTTGCCCGCAGCGTCGAGGCGCTCATCACCGCTCCCTTGGGGTTCGAGGCCAATTCGCTGGTTTTCGCGGAGACGCAGCCCGCCCGAGGCGGTACTTGGCGTCTGGATCAGGGTGAGTCTTTTGCGCGGGCGTTCCTGGACCTGCGGCGGCGCGCGGCCGTGCTGCCCGGCGTGGCGTCCGCGTCGCTGGCGACATTGGTGCCGTTTTCTGGGTGGAGCATGGCGCTCCCGGTCGCCGCCGGAGGGCGCTCAATGTCACGCCCGCCGGCGCTTTCGATGATTGGGCCAAATTTTTTCAGGACGATGGGAATTCGGATTCTGCTTGGCCGCCCGCCGACGCCAGAAGAGGTCCGACTGGGGCAGCCCAAGGCGGTCGTCAGCCAGGGCCTTGCAAGAGTAATCGCCCCGGACGGGTCTGCGATCGGGAAGAACCTTCGCGTGCTTGGCCGGCAGCTCGAAATTGTCGGGGTTTGCGCCGACGTGGAATATCGGTCCATTGCCGGAGAGGCTGGGCCGCATCTCTATATCCCATTTACGCTTTTTAGCGACCTCGCGGCAAACTCGCCTCAGGCGCTTGTGCTCGTGGTCCGCGCTGCCAGCGGCACTTCCCAAGTCGAGCTGGACCTCCGGAAGAGGCGCTTCTCGCCCGGCATCTCCCTTACGGATGTCCGGAGCGCGCGGTCCCGAGTCGACGACACGGTATCGGAGCAAATGGTTTTGGCCCGCGCTTTTGGATTTCTGGCCGCGCTCGCCTTCGCCCTCCTTATCCTTGCCGTCTATGGCTTCGCGAGATCTCTGCTCGCGGTTCGGCGCCTCCAAGTCGCCGTGCGCCTCGCGCTCGGTTGTAGCTTAGCGCGGGCCAGGTGGTCGCTCGCGCAGGCGTTGGCTGTCCCTCTCCTTGCTGGCGTTCTCGCTGGGCTTGTTCTCAGTTGGCTTTCCGGCCGTGTAATGCAAGCCTGGATCTACCGCTCGGGTCCGGCGAGTCCCTTAATTTTGGCGCTTGCATTTGCCGCAGTGCTACTCGCCGTCTGGCTGGCGTTGCTGGGGCCGTGGCGAACGATCGTGTCGATGGACCTCTCGACCGTTCTCCACCAGAACTGACTATCACGTTCCGGGCGGTGCGTAGTGGGGGTTGCGCCCGATCCATGACTGCTATTGCTTTACGGCCACGAGGCCGACGGCGCCGAGCATGAGCCAGAGCGGCTCCTGGCTGCCGGCGAGTCAGAGGCGCGATGTTATTCGGGGCGGAGGGCCTGGAGGGGGTCGACGCGGGTGGCGGCCCAAGCGGGGCGGAGGCTGGCCAGTGCGGCGACGAGCAAGAGGGCGAGGGCGACGGCGGCCAGGACCCAGGGGTCGGTGGAGGCGACGCCGAACAGGAAACCGGCGAGCAGGCGGGTGAGCCAGATGGCGCCGATCACGCCCAGCACCAGGCCGAGGGCGGTGAGCTTGAGGCCATAGCCGACGTACTGGCGCAGAATTCTGCCGCGGCCGGCGCCGAGCGCCATGCGGA
>JBOGKK010000079.1:0-32199 GCA_050745425.1 Terriglobales bacterium | reverse complement strand
CCGCTTCGGCACCGTGCTGGAGAACGTGGTTCTGCACCCGGACACGCGCATTCCGGACTTTGACGATCAGTCGCGTACGGAGAACACGCGCGCGGCTTATCCGATCGAATACATCGAAAATGCGATTCTCAGCTCGCGCGGACCGCATCCGAAAAACGTGGTTCTGCTGACGGCCGATGCCTTCGGCGTACTGCCGCCGATCTCGCGGCTGAGCGTGCCGCAGACGATGTACCACTTCCTGTCGGGCTATACTGCGAAGCTGGCTGGTACCGAGGCTGGCGTTTCCGAGCCGAAGGCAACCTTCAGCACGTGTTTTGCCGAGCCGTTTCTGCCGCTCCCGCCGCGCACCTATGCCACCATGCTGGGCGAGCGCATCCGGCAGCATAAGGCGCAGTGCTGGCTGATCAACACGGGCTGGACGGGCGGCGCCTACGGAACCGGCAAGCGCATGTCGCTCGAGCACACACGCACCATGGTGCGCGCGGCTCTGGCGGGCAAGCTCGACCAGGCCAAGTACACAGCGGACCCGGTGTTTGGCCTGCCGATTCCGGACGCGGTGCCGGGTGTACCGGCAGCCGTGCTGAACCCGCGCAATACCTGGAAAGACGGGACCGCATACGACAAGGCTGCCAAGCACCTTGCCGAGCTGTTCCGGAAGAACTTTGAGCAGTTCGAGGGAGTGCCGGCCGAGATTGTGGCGGCCGGGCCGAAAGCCTAGCCAGCACTCAATTTTTCACTTGCCTGCAGGGGCGCCGGGAGCTGTTCTGGCGCCCCTAGTTCTACCCGGGGAAGGACAAAGCGCACACGCGTGCCGGAACCTGGAGGGCTGCTGATTTCCATCTCGGCGGTATCACCGTAGAGCACCTGCAGGCGTTCGCGCACATTGCTCAGGCCGATGCCATGACCCGGTTGCGATTGGCCCCCCTGCAATCCCACGCCGTTGTCTTCGACCTCAATCTCCAACACCTCCTCGCGATGGCGCCAACCTTGCCGCACCTGCAAGCGCACCCAGCCGCCATCGACCTTAGGGGCCAAACCGTGCCGGATGGAGTTTTCCACCACCGGCTGAAGCAGCATGCTGGGAACCAGGCGATCGAGCGTTTCCGGCTCGATTACTTTTTCAAAGCGCAGCTTTTCCGGGCCGAAGCGCACGATTTCGATGTCGAGGTAGTCGTCCATGAAGGCGACCTCGTCGCGCAGCGGCAGAAAACTGTCGTGTTTGCGCAACATGCGGCGCAGGATGTTCGACAGCTTGACGATGAGCAGGCGCGCCGTATCGGGATCGAAGCGCACGAGCGAAGCGATGGAGTTCAAGGTGTTGAACAGGAAATGCGGGTTGATCTGGCTGGTGAGAGCATCCAGGCGCGCCTGAACCAGCAGGCGTTGCTGCGCTTCGAACTTGCGCTCAATGCGGGTGTTGGCCCAAACCTTGATGGGGATGGCAAGCGCCAGAATGTTGGTGACGATGACCGCGACCACGGTCCAGAAGCTGTGCGGCTGGGGCGCAGACAGCCAGGAGGGATCGAGGCGCCGCAGCTCGAGTTCGAGCAAGGTGCAGGCAATCACGAGCGCAAACACCAGGGCCTGCCAGTCACGAAATGGGCGATCGAGACGATTGCGCAGCCAGCGCCACAGTTCCAGGTCGATGAAGGGCGAAAACGCCCAGACTTCTTCGAGATTGGGCGCGGCGTGCCGCAGCAGGCCGCCAACCCAGCCTGCCAGTAAGAACAGAGGCAAGGCAAGCCATTCGTGGCCGAAGGTCACCGCGGGAAAGGCGATGATGGCGCCGCCGATGAGACCGGCGCGATAACCACCCATGAGGCCGAGCAGGATCGCACCCGCCAGGCTGATGTCAGCCGCGTGAAACGATGGCACGGTCAGGCGGATCCAGACCCCGCCCATGAGCGGCAGTGCCAGGAACAATGTGAACGCCAGGCGCTGGCGCCAGTGCCGGTGCTCGCTGTACAGGCAGCGCTGAAAGGCGACCGAGCGCACCAGTACGGCGGCGATGGCGGCGATGACCGCCAGGTTGAGCAGCAGCGTGACAAACAAAAGACGGTCGCCGTTCATGAGGGCAAGTTCCTTATAATTACAACAGAACTGTGCCTTCCGAACCCCTGCAGCTTGCCGCCGAAGCCGATTTCCCCACCCGATGGGCGCATTTCCGCATTCTGGGCTTCGCCATGGGCGGCGAAAGCGCCGTAGCTCTGCGCCTGGCCGAACAGCCGGTCACCACACCTCTGGTGCGCATCCACTCCCAGTGCCTGACCGGAGACGTGTTCAGCTCCTTGCGCTGCGATTGCCGCCAGCAGCTCGAATTGGCGCTGGCGGCGATCGCCCACGAGGGCGCGGGCGTGCTGATTTATGAAGACAAGGAAGGCCGTGGCATCGGGCTGATGAATAAGCTGCGCGCCTACGCGCTGCAGGACGAAGGAGCCGACACGGTGGAAGCCAACGAACGGCTCGGCTTTGCCGCCGACGCGCGCGATTATGCGCTGCCGGCTGCGATACTACGCTATCTGGGGCTAAGGCATGTGCGGCTGCTGTCGAACAACCCCGACAAAGTGCGCGCCCTGGAAGAAGCCGGCATCGCGGTGGTCGAGCGCGTGCCATGCCAGCCGGAATCGCTTTCTCCGCAGGCACGCCAATATATCGAGGTCAAGCGCGAAAAACTGGGGCACTTCGCCGGATAAACCTATTCGGCGCGCAGCACCTGGGCCGGATCTGTGCGGGCGGCGCGGCGGGCAGGGAAATAGCTGGCCAGCAGCGTGGTCGTGACCAGTACCGCAGCCGCCAGCACCAATAGCCCGGCGTTGCCGGGGTTAGTCTCATAGAGTTGAGCGGCAATCAGGCGGCCGGCGAGCAGCGCCAACCCCCCGCCTGCGATCACGCCCCCCAGCGCCAACAAAAGCGCATGACGGAGCACGGCCGCGGCTACCCCGGCGCTGGAGGCGCCCAGGGCCATGCGCACGCCGATTTCCCGTTTACGTGCAGCCACCAGCAGCGCCATCACGCCGTAGATTCCAGCCGCGGCGAGCAGTAGCGCCAGCGCGGCAAAGGCAGCCACCAGGCCTCCCTGCCATGCCGCGCCGCTTGAAGCCACGCCCATGACCGCGCTTATGGATCGGACGTTGTAGACGGGCTCGAGCAATCCCATGCCCGCTTGCACGCGGCGCGCATCAGCGACCACGGCCGCAACCGGCAGCCGGCTGCGGACCAGGAGATAGGGGCCGGAAAATACGGGGTAGTATGCTTCCGGCATGGGAACGACCTGGCGTGGTCCCAGGATGGGGACGTTACCGACAATGCCCTGAATCCTCATCCACGGACTGTATTTGTCGTCGCGAAAGCGCTTTCCGATCGCGCCGCCGGGAAAGAAATCGTGAGCGAACGCTTGGTTCACCACGACCGCCAGGTTCACGTGCGCCAACGCGGCCGTTCTTTGCGGCGAGGGCGGCAGGGCCCACTTCGCAGGCGCGATTTGCTGCCAGGCCTGTACTTGCGCCGGGTTGTACCAGGAGCCGGCCAACAGCGGAAGTTGGGTGGCTTCGAGGTAACTGGCAGAAACACGAGCGTCCTCGATGAGGATGCGGCTGGCCGTGCTCTGGCCGACGATGACCGGATAACCGTTGTGGTGTCCGCCCTCAAGCGGCAGTTCACTGGCGAAACTGGCGGCGGCAATGCCGGGCTGAGCAGCCATTCGCTTTACAAACTCGTTCTGGATCGACTCGACGGCCAGGAGCGTGCCCGATGAGCTTAACGGCACCTCCATGGTCAAAAGATGGACAGGTTGTATGCCCAATGGCCGGGACTGCATGCGCTGCAAGCTCTCAAGCAGAAGCCCAGCGAGCACCACCAGCACCAGCCCCAACGCCACCTCGGCGATTACCAGACTATTGCCGAGCCATCCACGCCGGGCGCTCGCGCCTTGATGCAACTCGCGCTGCAGCGTCGAGGAACGAAGCTGCCAGACCGGCGCGAAGCCAAACAGGATGCCACTGGCCACTGCGATGGCGGCGGTGAAGGCGAGCGCATGCGTATCCACGGCCACAACGGCTGTTCCCGGAAGATGCAGACCGGGCAGCCCGCTGGCGAGCCGCAACGCCGTCCAGGCGCATGTGGCGCCTACTACCGCGCCGGCTGCTGCCAGCAAGACGGACTCGGTCAGCAGTTGTGCTGCGATCCGGCGTCCAGAAGCTCCCAGCGCGCGCCGGATCGCGATTTCCTGGCGGCGGCCGGTCGAGCGAGCCAATAACATGTTGGCCAGATCGGCACAGGCGATGAGCAGCACCAGCCCCACGACCGCGAGCAAGGCCCATAAGGAGGCGCGCAGCGGAACTGCGACAAAACTCGTGCGTAGGGGAACGATTCTCGCGCCCACATCATGATTGCTCGCCGGATAGCGGCGCGCCAGACGAGCCGCGATCCCGCTCAGTTGGGCCTGTGCGGCTGCGAGCGCCACGCCGGGCCGCAGCCGCGCCACGGCGCTGAAGCTGTAATAGCCACGTGGGCCGAGCGCGTCGAGGTTCAGCGGCACCCAGATCTGAGTTTGCGGCTGCCAGCGGAACGAAGCCGGCAGCACGCCGACCACGGCGTATTTCCGGCCGTTGAGAACGACGTTTTTCCCCACGACGTCCGCGTTGGTGCCGAACTGGCTGCGCCAGAAGTTATAGCTGAGCAGTGCTACATCAGTCTTGCCGCGGGTGTCCTCGCCCCGCAAAAACGTCCGTCCCAGCGCTGCTCTGACGCCAAGGAGTTGAAAAAAGTTGGCCTCCACCTGCGCGCCGCGCAAATGCTGTGGCTCCCCGCTGCCGCCGAGATTGAAGCCGATGGGACAACGATACAGGCTCATCCCTTGCAGCCGAGATGCCTGCCGCTGCCAGTCGCGAAAATCGGGTCCCGACACCGGGAAATTACCGGGCGATTGTTGAGTTTCGTAAAGCGCGACCAGTTGTTGCGGATGCCGATACGGCAGCGGCGCCAGCAGTGCGGCGTTCACCACGCTAAAGATGGCGGTGTTGGCTCCGATGCCCAGCGCCATGACGGCCACAGCGACGGCGGTGAATCCAGGAGCACGCCGCAGCCGGCGCAGTGCGTACACGAAGTCGTGCCGGATGCGCATGTTGCGCCCATTATGGCAGAGCCGAACAAAACAGGCGAAGATCGCGCAAGTTGTTGCCGGTGGGGCCGGTCTGGATCAGGGCCCCAGCGGCAGCCAGCGCGGCATGGACGTCCTGGCGCTCGAGATGTTGCCGCGGGTCGAGGCCGGCAGCACGGATGCGTGCTGCGGTCGAGCCATCGACGCACGCGCCGGCGGCATCGCTGGAGCCATCCACGCCGTCGGTGCCGGCCGAGAGAAAGCAACCTGGCTGGTTTTCGAGCGCCAGCGCCATGCGCAGCGCCAGGGTCAGATTGCGGCCGCCGCGCCCGTGGCCGGGGCGCAAGCGGACAAGCACCTCACCGCCGGCAATCAGCACCGCGCGGGGATGGCTCGACTGGAGTTTGCGCCAGGCCTCCAACAGGTAATTGGCAGCGGATTCTTCTTCCCGTTCATCGGCGGCGTGGTCGATTACGACCGGATCAAAGCCAGCCTTGCGTGCGGCGGACGCCAACGATACACAGGCGTCGCGATTGTCCGCCAGACAGTGCCATTGCGCCCGAGCAAAAGCAGGATCGCCGGGCTTGGGTGTTTCCGGATGTCGCTCGGGCTCGCCGGGCAGCCAGTGCCGCCAGGTCGAGGCGAACTCAGCCTGGGTGGTCGCATCGGGGCAGGTTGGACCTGATGCCACATCGGCCCAGGCGCCGCTCGGCACGTCGGAAACAATCAAGCTCAGTTGGTCCGCGCCGGCCGCCGCGGACGCGAGTCTTCCGCCCTTGATCGCGGAGCGGTGCTTGCGGATGCAATTGATCGCACCAATCGGGGCGCCACTGGCGAGCAGCAGGCGGTTCAGCTCGCGCACCCGCTCCATCCCTCCCCGCAGTGGCATCTCGGCCAGTGCTGATCCACCGCCGGACAGCAAGACCACCAAACGGCGGCGCAGGGGATCGGCACCGCAGCGCCGCGCGGCATCGAGCAACACTGCACCCGCCTGCAGGCTGGTTTCGTCAGGATCGGGATGCCCTGAGGTGAACTCACGAAAGTGGCTTGCCGGCGCCGGCAATCCCGGCGCCCCCGCAGGCCTCACCAACAGGACTTCCTGAGGCGCGGCCGGGCTGCCCTCGAGCCAACCGGCCAGCATCGGGCCGGCGGCCTTACCCAAGGCAATCACGGCATCGCGCTCACCCGGGGGCTGAGGATGAGCATGCCGGTACGCACGCACCAGGGCACCGGGATCGAGTGCGGCGAGCGCTTGGGCAAAACACCAGCGCGCCAGTGCAGCGGCCTCCGGCACACGTTTATTATGATCCCGGCGCGGACAGTTGCGGACGAGAGTTCCACTCGGCCGCATCGACCAGCGAACGCATGTGGCTGGCCAACTCGACGATGCACTCGAGGCGTTGCGCAAGTGGCGATGGCAGGCGGCGATTCGGGTTACGCGCCAACTCAGCCGCCAGTTCTGCATTGCCCAGAATTCCGGTGAGATCGTTGTTGAGCGCGGCCTGCACCTGATCGGGCCGCGGTTGTGCCGCGAGCGGGCCATAGCGCAGGCGCAGATAGGAAGGCCTCAGATGTTGCTGCAAAATAAACGCGAGCTTGGAGTCCGGCAGCGTGCGATCGAGAAAATCAATGATGGGGCCTGGCAGCTGGTCGGGCTGAGGCAGGCCGGCGGCGAGCCGTGGCGATTCACCGAGCCAGAGCAACGGCAGGGAGCGGAAAGTGTGGCGCGCGCGTGAGCCGGCAAGGGCGTCGCCATGCTTGCAGGCCAGTACGTCCAGCATGGCTAAAAGCCACAACGGCTCGGTAGCTCCGGTGTCGGCGATTTCAGCCCAGGCGGACACCGCGGTCAGCTCAACCTCGTGGCCGCCCACGGCGGGCAAGGCACGACGGACGCGCTGGGCGAGAGCCGCATCGCGCGTGATCAACAATACGGCGCCTCTCACTGTGCACCTCCGGCGCTGGTCATGGTATTGCCGCCGCTACTGGCGAGCTCGCTCAAATCGCTGCCCTGATCGGCCGCATAGGCGTACTCCTTCAATTTGCGATAGAGCGTGGTTTTACCGATTCCCAACAGCCGGGCGGCTTGAATCTTGTCGCCTTTCACATGCGCCAAAGCATCAAAAATCGCTTCGCGCTCCAGCTCGGCAATCGGGCGCACCGGCGAAGGCGGACCCGCGGCGGGACTCACGGCCCGCACTTGCTGCAGATAGCTGGGCAGGTCGGCGACTTCCAGGCGATTCCCGGCCGTCAGCACCAACGTGCGCTCGACACAATTTTCCAACTCGCGCACGTTGCCGGGCCACTCGTAGTGCAACAGCCGCTGCATGGCTTCCTCGCTAAAGACTTTGGGAACGGTGCCCGGCGGGGTCGCGCGCTCCAGGAAATGTTCCAGCAACATGGGGATATCCATGAGGCGGTCGCGCAGCGGCGGCAGCTTGATGCTGATGACGTTGAGCCGGAAAAACAGGTCCTTGCGGAACGAGCCGTTGGCTACCGCCACCTGCAAGTCGCGGTTGGTGGCGGCGATGACGCGCACATCAATTTTGATGCGGCGTGTCGCCCCCACCGGGCGAATCTCCCGTTCCTGCAGCGCCCGCAGCAATTTGACTTGCATATCCAACGGCAGCTCACCGATTTCGTCCAGAAAAACCGTACCCCCCTGCGCCACTTCCAGCAGCCCCTGATGGTTCTGACTGGCGCCGGTAAAGGCGCCTTTGATGTGACCGAATAACTCGCTTTCCATCAGTGCCGGCACCAGCGCACCGCAATCGACGGGAAGGAAAGGCCGGTCACGCTCGGGCCCGGTGTAATGCAGCGCACGCGCCACAACCTCTTTGCCGGTGCCACTTTCTCCCAAAATGAGCACTGAATAGCGGCTTTGCGCTACTTTGTCGATCAAGCGAAACACGCGTTGCATGGCCGGTGAGGCGCCGATCAGGTTGCCGGCCGCATACGGCCCGCGGGCGGCGAGGCGCTGCCCCCGTGCCTCGCGGTCAACTAATGACTGTCGCACGCAATTTTGCAGCAGCAGCCGCAGCTCTTCGACTTCAAACGGTTTTGCCAGGTAGTCGGTGGCGCCCAGCTTCATGGCCTCCACCGCCATGCCGACGGTGGCGTAGGCGGTCATGAGCAGCACCGGAACGCCGGGCCAGTTTTGCCGCACCCGCTGCAGCAGCTCGACCCCGTTCATGTCCGCCAGCTGCACCTCGCAGACCAGAACCTCGGGCGGATCCTGATCGAAGCAGCGCAACACCTCGGCGCCGGTGGATACTCCGGTGGCCCGGTAGCCAAGCTGGGCAATCACACTGAGGCAAATCTCACGCACAACCTCCTGGCAGTCGGCAACCAGAATATGAGGAACGACGGCAATGGGCGTAGGCACAATGGAACTCCTTCCGCCAGGGTCTAATGCAGCCCTCGGGCCAAACCTGAGCACTTTCGCGCAAACGAACTTAAAGCCAATTAGAACAATGCTTTGCGTGGTTCATCCCATAGCGAACCATAGGCGAGTCCGTGGCCAATTCGGATCAAAACGGGAAACCTGATTCCCAAACAGAACCCTAGTGGTTCAATTTGGACCGGTTCACCGTGGAGCTGATGCGGGCGTCGACTGCATCCGGAGTTAGCCGCAACGGCAGCATTGGCGCCAGCCGCGCTTCCGCCTCCACGGCCGGAAGCAAATGCACAGCCTGCCAGTGCGCTCCGCCGTCGGATGATCGGAATGTCGTACCCACGGAACTGGCAAACACGTAGAGGCCATCCTTCTGCACGTGTATGGAGGTGACATTTACAGCCGGCAGGCCGTGTCCGCTACGCAGCCAATGCAGGCCCCAATCGCTGGAGGTATAAAGGCCAGCCGTGGTCGCCGCCAGCAACTCGGCGTGACCGCCGGTTACCGGCATCAGCGCAAGCTGGTTGATGCGGGCCCGTTCGGCGCCATCGAGTGAAAGGCGTCCGGAAAGGAAGTGGCGCCCTCCATCCTGGCTGCGCACCACATAGCCGTCACCGGCAACCCACAAGCGGACCTCGCCGTGTCGGCCGCGTTGCGCCAGCACATGATAGAGCGGCGCAGGGGCATTGCGCTGCAGCACCCACTGCCATCCACCATCCCTGCTGCGATACAGACCGCGCTGGCCCGCCGCCCAAACCTGCAACGAGCGCGGAGCAGCACTGGCCAGCGCGTAGATCGGGCTGGCCGGCATGCCCGTGCGTTGCACCCAGTGACGGCTTCCGTTGGCCTGCCGGCCCCGATCGGCGGCACCGCGCCGCAGGATGGGAGGGGGGGGCTGCCCGGGAGCCGGAAGCAGAAACACACCGTGATCGGTGGCGGCGAGCAGCCCCGCCGCAGACCAGTGCAATCCGGTGGCCTGGGCGCGTTGCGGCAGTGCCGGGAGCTGCTGCCAGCCACCGTCGCGGGGTTGCCAGAAGACACCGCCCCAGGCCTGATCGCCTGTGATCGACAGGTAGCGTCCATCCGGCGCGCTGGTGACGGCGGCGACATGGCGGCTTGAAAATCCGTCGTTCGATGGTTGAAAGCTCTGCCCATCGTTGCTACTGGCGATTACGCCGGCAAAGTTAGTGCCGAGCAGCAGGCGGTGCGGGAGCGCTACCACCGAGTTAATGCTGAGCCGCGGCGAGGTAATGCGCCTCCAGGTCGCTCCCTGATCGCGACTTACCCACAAGCCCTGCGTGGTGCCCGCATAAATCGTGCCGGGATGGACTGAATCCTGCACCAGCGCGAGCGTGCGCCGCGCGGAGTAGGGAATGCCCTCAATCTTGCGGAACTGATTGCCGCGGTCATCGCTGCGGTAGATGCCGGAGCAGGCGCTGAGATAAATGGTGCTGGGATCGACACGGTCCACCGCAATCGAAAAAACGTCGGAGTCATCGATCACACCCTGGCGCATCTGCCACCAGTCATGGCCGCCGTCGATGGTTTTCCACGGCAGGTGCCAGGTGCCCACATAGATGTCCTGAGGGTTCCGGGGGGCAATCGCAACCGACTCCACGTTCTCCAGCTCGCGATCGTGGGCAGGCGAGATACGATCCCAGTGCCCTCCACGATCCTCGCTTCGAAACACGCCGTCCAGTGCGGCGGCCACCAGGATGTGGGCGTCGGAGGGTGCGATGGCCAGTGCGCGCACAGCATGGCCGAGCCACAACGGGTGCCAGGTTTTGCCGCCATTGCCGGAAGCAAACACGCCGCCGTTGTGCGCCGTCCAGCTCCAGAGCGAGGCATACCAGTGCCCGGCGCGGGTGCGATCGGGCACCAGCGCTGACACGACCCAGTCTTCATGATCGCCAATGTGGCCGAAGAACTTCCAGTTGCGGCCGGCATTGATGGAGCGGAACACGGCACCGGTCGCGGTGCCCAGTAGCACCGTCTGCGGATGTGCAGGCGCAGCGGCAAGCACACGGACGGTTCCGCCCGATGGCGTCGCCAGGGCGGGCCGCACTTGTGCCAGCGCCAGCGTTGCCGCCCATAAGCCGGCCGTGGCCATCAAAACAAAAATCCGTCGCATTGCTGATGCCATTGTAGAGAAACCAGCGCGGGAATTTCGCTCTGGGAAATGCCTTATGACAAGCCCAACGGCGGCCTTGCAGCCGCCGCTGGGAACAACTCATACCATACGAAGACCGGGCTAGTGCCGGATGGTGCTGGCGTCGAAGGCAACCCCGCCGCCCGTGTAGGTTGCCCCCTGCGGCACAATCCACACCTCGGCTTTATGCGGGCCATCGGCATGGCGCACCTCGATGCGGTCGCTGGCGATGCCTTTCTGATTCACCAGGTACTGCTCGGCATGCACGGCACGCTCTTCGGCCAGGTGCAGTGTTGCCGCGGCCGACAAAGGACGGTGGCGGCGCACCTCGGTTGAGGTTGCGTAGCCAACGATCACCGCTTTGGCGCTGGCATCCTGTTGCAGCCGCAGGGCGACATCGTCCAGGGCAGCCTTGGAAACGTTGTTGATGCGCGAGCGGTTGGGCTTGAACTCCAGCGTCGTCGCCAGCGTCGCCTGCGGCGGCGGCGGCGGCTGTTGAATGTTGGTCCGCGCCGTGCAGCTCGCCGACAGACCGTGGTCGTCGGTGACGGTGAGGCGCCCGGTCACGCCGCCCGGCGTGGCGCCGGTGGTATCGAGATGGACGGTAGCCTGGGTGGTGCTATCCAGGTGACCGGCGCTCGCTGGTGCGACCGTCCAGCTATAACGCAGGGGGCGATTGTCAGGGCTGGAAGCGGTTCCGGTGAAGGTCAGCGTCGCCCCCGGCAATACCGAGATGGGCTCGACCGAGCAGGACGCAGTGGGCGGATGCCGCACCGGTTCCCGCACTTCCACTTGCGTGTGGCAGGAAGCCGTCTGGCCGGAACCATTGTTCACCGTGCCAGTAATCGTGTACATGCCTGGCGTCACGCCCGTGGTGCTCAGCGTGGCCGAGCTGCCATTCGGCGTGATTTGCCCGCCCGTCGAAGTCCACGTGTACGTGTAGGGCTCACCTGTGGGCGACACCGTTGCTGTGATTTGCACGGTCGTACCGGGATGCACCGGGCTTTGGCTGACCTGGCAGGCGAGCGCCGGCGGCGGGGGCGGCGGCGCTGGATGGCGAGCCGGCGGCCCGAAGCTCAGGCCAAAGACAAAGCCACTGGCGTTCGTAGTCGGCGAGTTAGCGGCCAAGCGATAGCCGGCGTTGACGCCCATCCAGGAAAGCGGATTGTAGCGGATACCGCCGGTCAGATCGAGCGGCCGAATTTCGCCCAGCACCAGGTTGGGATCAGCGCCGGCGCCAAAGTAGGTATGGCCATTCAATTCGACGATCCCTTGCAAGCGGTTGTGCAGCGGAAAGATTCCGCCGACACCGTAATTGAATTGATCGCGCAGCGGCAAATAAACGCCATTTTTGTTTACGGTGCCATTGTGCTGGTACCCGGCATTGAACACCATCTCGCCGGCGCTGCCGAGGCGCTTGTCGAGCAGAACGTTCTGCTCAAACCAGGGTTCGGTGGTCGTAACGCCAGAGGCGGTGTCATTCATGTGATAAGGGACGTGCTCAGCAAACTGCAGCGCCAAGCCCAGCGGGCTGCCGCGATCCTGCGACAGCAGTCCGATGGTTGCGCCGAGGCTCCAATCGGCGGCAGCATGTTGCAGAGCACTCGTCACAAACGGCGCCTCAGGCTGGAAGCTGTTCAAGGTGCCAGCGGAAGGGTAGCTGAGCTGTTCTGGATGCGTCATGCGCAGGCGGCGATAAGGAGTTGTCGCAAACGTGACTTCCAGCCAATGCGTCAGGCCCACGCTCAACCCTGTATTCCAATCGGTGAACACCAGTCCGCCGGGGCTGCGCGAATAGCGTTGCGCGTAGACGCCCGCACTGACTTGCCCGGGCGCCAGCGTTTCCGCAAACTGCAAATTCCATAATCCCGGCGTGCCGTGCAGCGAGCCTTGCATCTGACTGGGCACGAAACCGCTCTGATGGGCGGCCGTGGCGGCCTGCGCCGCCGCCAGCATGGGCGTAAACGGATTGGGGAGCGTGGACGCCAGCGCCGCGCCCGGCGCCGAAATCGCCGCATCCACACTGCCCGGAGCGCCGGGAGGCGGCGTCGCCCACAGCAACGCGGTCAACACTGTAAAAATCATCGCGGCGAGACCAAAATACTGCCCGCCCTTTCTGCCTACTGAACTCGCACTCATTGTACCTGCCTCCTGCAAATTGGCTCGGGGTTTGCACCGCAAGATCCGGGTGGAAACTGGGAACAGCGGCTGTAACGGGATGGTTGCACCCGCTCCGTCGCACGCTCCAGAAAGACTTACATGTACTTATTTTATAGCAGAGTGGAAGTTTTTCCCGGTGAGCTTCCCCTGGAATCATTGTTATCTCCTGAGATTCCCGCGGCTTAGCTTCTTGTGGAGCAGGTGCGGATCCAGAATGCCGGCATGTGTGCTTGCACTGTTTTCCGGCGCCGATCGGGGCTGCTAGAGTGAAGGGATGAAGCGGGTGCCAATTCTGGTAGTGGACGACGAGCCCAGCGAGCGTCAGGGGCTGGCGGAACTGCTCGATGCCTGGGGTTACGAAGTGGATACGGCCAGCGATGGAGCCGATGCCCTCGAGCATCTGGCGCGCACGCGTCCGCAGGCGGTGCTCACCGATATCCGTATGCCACGCCTCGATGGACTGCAGTTACTGGAACGCATCCGGCAGCGTTACGGCATGCTCCCGGTACTGGTGCTCACCGGCCAAGGTTCCAAAGAAGCCGTAATCGAGTGCCTGCGGCTGCGCGCCAGCGACTATATTGAAAAACCGATTCATGGCGAGGAGTTGAAGCAACGCCTTGCCGATCTGGTGCGCACTGATGGGGACCGCGGCGCGCGCGTAGCGGTCCAGGAAGAAGTCGGTGGATTCGTCGGGATATCGACCATGGCGCAGCAGGTGCGCACTTTGGTGCGGCAGGTAGCGCCGACAACGGCGAGTGTCCTGATCACGGGCGAGAGCGGCACCGGCAAGGAAGTGGTGGCGCGCATGATTCACGCGCTGAGCCCGCGTCACGACCGGACGTTTTTGGCCATCAACTGCAGCGCCATCCCGGAAAGCCTGATGGAGAGCGAAATCTTTGGCCACGAAAAAGGCGCCTTCACGGGTGCACTCGAACGCCGTGCTGGATGTTTCGAGCTGGCCGAAGGCGGCACGCTTTTGCTGGACGAGATTGGAGAAATGCCGGCCGCCACGCAGGCCAAGCTGCTGCGCGTGCTCGAAGAGCGGCGCCTGCGCCGCCTCGGCAGCCGCCAGGAAATCGCGGTGAACGTGCGTGTGTTGGCAGCAACCAATCGCGCCCCGGCCGAGGCCGTGGCGGCGGGCCAGTTGCGCGCCGATCTGTATTACCGCCTCAACGTTTTTCACTTGCATCTGCCGCCTCTACGCGAGCACCGCGAAGATTTGCCGGCGTTGGCCGCCACCCTGTTGACGCAGTTAAGTGAGCGCCACGGACGCTCGGTGCACGAGATCGCCCCCGAAGTGCTGCGGCAGTTTGCCGCTTATGCATGGCCGGGCAATGTGCGCGAGCTGCGCAACACCCTGGAGCGTGCCGTGATCCTGGCCGAAAGCAGCCGCCTCGAGCTGCGGCACCTTGCCGGCGACTTCGGCACGGACGCGGCGGCGGCGGCGGTGGTGGACAGTGGCGAGTGCGTGCGCATTCCTGCAGGGGCCACGGTTGACGAGGGTGAGCGGCTGCTGATTCTCAACACGCTGGCGCGCGAAGCCAATAACAAGACGCGCACGGCCGAACGCCTGGGCATCAGCCTGAAGACCCTGCAAAATAAGTTGAAGGAGTACACCGCCAAGGGCCTGACTCAATAAGAGCGAACGATTGGGGCAGGCGTGAGGCGCAGGACGCGTGAAATTAAAAACCAAACTCACGCTGAGCATCTCCGTACTCGTGTTGCTGGTGGTGCTGGCAGTCACGCTGGTCTACCTGGCCGGGGGCATGCGCCAGCAATTGCAGGCAGTCTACACCCACGCGGATTTTCTGGCGCGCGAGGTCTACAACCAGATGAGCCAGGAGTGGACCGTGGCGGATGTCAACGGCCTGGGCACTCCGGACGGCCAAGCCGCGCTCCAGACGTTCCTGCAGGGCCTGCAAAAAAGTCCAGCGCTCGACAATCTGTTCAGCAGCGCCATCGGCTACGCCGGGGCCATCCGCGATGTGGCCCTGATCGCTCCGGACGGCACCGTGGTGATGGACTCCAACCCGCTCTTGCAGGGACGGCGCCAGCCGCAGCGACCCGACATGAGCGCCCTGATGGAGGCTGGCCTGTGGAACCAGACGCGCGCGGTGCTGGGCCCGGAGATGATCTATTCGATCAATCTGGGCACCCGGGTCGCCGGGCAGCCTATGGGAACCATCGCGGTGGGAGTGGATACGGTGCTGTTGCGGCAACAGATGCTGGGGCGTATGCGGCATCTGCTGCTCTATGGATTGTTGATTGTGCTGCTGGCGACGGCGCTGGCCTGGAGTCTGGCCGAGTTGGCACTGGCGCCGCTGGCGGCGATCAGCACCCAGTTGGATCAGATGATGGCGGGCGCCACCACCGCCCGCGGGCAGCGCCGGGGCGACGAGTTGGGCCGGGTGCAGTCGAAAATCGAGCGCTTAGGCCAGCAGATGCAAGACACCAGGCAGATTTACAGCACGCTGCAGGAAAACGTCAGCCATGTCTTGAGCGGCATGGAAGAAGGCGTGCTGCTGTTCGACGCCCAGGGAAACTCGGTTATGGCCAGCGCCGCCGTACCGCGGTTGCTTGGGCTTCCGGCGGCAGAGCTGGTGGGACAACCGGTGGAAGCCTTATTTCCCGGCGAGGGCAGCTTGGACCGCAGTGTACGCGACGCGGTGCGCCAGCGCCAACCGCTGCGCGCGCACGAGAGCGAACGGCACGCCGGCGGGCGGCGCCTCATGGCCCGTCTCGATGTCATTCGCGACCAGCAAGGGGAAAGCGGGGCGCTGCTCACGCTGCGCGATGCGGAGCCGATCAACCGGCTGGAAGGCGAACTGGAAGTGGCGCGGCGGTTGTCGGCCGTCGGACGGCTGACGCGCGGGGTGGCGCACGAAGTCAAAAATCCGCTCAACGCCATGGCCATCCACCTCGACCTGCTGCGCGCCAAAGCCAGCCGCGGATCGGACGGCCTCGGCCCGCACATCGAGGTGATCGGGCACTCCATCGAACGCCTCGACCGCGTCGTTCGCACATTTTTGGACTTCAGCCGCCCCGTCGAGTTGCGGCTCGCTCCGGTCGATTTGAGTGAGGTGGCGCAAAGTGTCGCTCAATTGGTTCACGCCGAGGCCACAGCCAAGGGCATCCCCATCGAGCTGTGCGCACCCCGGCCCGGGCCCCGAGTCTGGCTCGACCGCGACCTGATCGAACAGGCACTGTTGAATCTGGTCAATAATGGCTTGCAAGCCATGGAAGCTGCCGGAACGGCAAGGCGACGACCGCTGACGCTCGAGGTTTTGCAACAGGAGCAGCAGGCCGTGCTGCGCATTCGCGATCATGGACCAGGCATTGCGCCCGAGCACCGGGATAAAATTTTCGACTTGTATTTCACCACCCGCAGCGAAGGAACCGGCATCGGCCTGGCGCTGGCAGCGCGCATCATGCAGTTGCATCACGGCGCCATCGAGCTGGAAGCGGCCGCGGCCGACGAGCCCGGAGCCAGCTTTCTTCTGCACTTCCCCTTGCGCGCCGAGGATCCGGCGCACCAGGAGGCCGCGCTTGCGCTGTGACCGCTTTGTGGTTCTTAGCGGGCTGATGCTGACGGCAGCACTGCTCAGCGGTTGCGCACTTTTCCATCGTGCCCCGCCGCTGCCGCCCGTGATCATCGTCGAGCCGCCGTTGCTGTTTCCCACGCCACCGCCCGCTCCCCTGCCTGCACCTGCCGACCTCAGCCCCATAATCCCGCCGGCGCTGTCCTGGAAGCTTGCGCTCAATATCGCGCCGGCGCCCCGGCCACGGCCGCGGCGTGTGGCTCCGCCGCAAGCCGCCGCCCCGGAGCAAAAACCAGACCCCAATCAACCTCCGCCCCAGCTCAGCGCCGGGCTCAGCCAGCGGGAACAGTTCGCCTACCGCGACCAGGTACAGGCGTCGCTGGTGCGCGCCCAGCGCGACTTGAAGATCCTGGCTGCGCGCTCGCTCTCTTTTTCCGCGGCAGCCACACGCGCGCAGGCGGGCGAATACGTGCAGCAGGCACAGCAAGCCCTCAAGCAAGGCGATCTCGTCCGGGCCCAAATGCTCGCCGCCAAAGCCGAAACCCTCGCGCGCTTCCTGCTGGGACAATGAACGACCCCCTGAGCGCACTGCGCCGTGATATTGAGCAATGCGAGCAGTGCCCGCGCTTGCGGCTCTACGCCGCCCAGGTGTGCCAGACGCGCCGCAAAGCCTTTGCTGGGGAAACCTACTGGGGGCGCCCCGTCCCTGGATTTGGCGATCCCAAAGCCCGTCTACTCCTGGTCGGCCTGGCGCCGGCCGCGCACGGCGCCCTGCGCACGGGCCGCATGTTCACCGGCGATCGCAGCGGCGACTTCCTGTTTGCCGCCCTGCACCGCGCTGGATTCTGCAATCAGCCGCACAGCCATGACCGCAGCGACGGCCTCCACCTTCACGATGCATGGCTCAGCGCGGCGGCGCGCTGCGCCCCGCCCGGCAACCGGCCCCAGCCCGATGAATTTGCCCGTTGCCGCCCCTTCCTCGAACGCGAATTAGCCCTTCTCGGCGGCGTACGCGTGATCATCACTCTCGGCCAGCTCGGCCACGAGCAGCTCCTGCGTGCGCTCGCGGCTCCGCGTCCGCGTTCGCAATACCGCTTTGCCCACGGCGCCGAATACGCCCTAGGCGGCTACCGCGTGCTGGCCTGCTATCATCCCAGCCAGCAAAACACGTTTACCGGCCGCCTCCGGCCGGCAATGCTGGACGTGCTCCTGGCGCGGGCGCGCCAGATCATGGCAGATTCCGAACCGATTCAGCGGCCGAAGTAGGCGGCGTTTTTTGCGGCGAAATCCTTCCACTGTTCGGGCAGGTCATCCAGCGCAAATATAGCGGTGACGGGACAGACCGGCACACACGCGCCGCAGTCAATACACTCGACTGGGTCGATGAAAAGCTGCTGCGCTTCGGCGAATTCGCCGGCATCGGTTTTCGGGTGGATACAATCCACCGGGCACGCATCGACGCAGGCGCTATCCTTGGTTCCAATGCACGGCTCGGCGATCACGTAAGCCATAGGGCGATAGTATACAGCTTTTTGCCTAGCCCCCGGCTCCGCTCCGGGGCAGGCTTCCGGCAGCGTGGTGTTGGCCGTCACTGACGAAACGGCGCCGGGGATGGCGCGCAAAGTAATTCATCCACTTGTTGAATTCGGAAGTGAAGGCCTGGATGCGCGGCAGGTGGGCGGCGCGTAGCCCCGCCACCAGCGGTGACGGCGCCGGCCCGGAACCGACCAGAACCACAGCACTGTAATGCCAATGCACGCTCACCGGCGCCCTTCGCCTCCCGGAAGCACCCGTCCAGGCTGCCTGTACCACAAGCTGGTCGTCATGCGGCGCCACCCCGAATGGCAGCGCGAGGGAGGTGACCTTGTAGTCCGGCAGCCAGCGATCGATTTGCGCTTGCCCCATCCCGACCTCACGCTCGACCTGGGCAGGAGTCAGCTTGGCCAGATTAGCGTGGTCCCAGGTATGGTTGCCAATTTCCGACCCCATCGCGACCAGCTTTTGCAGCTTGTCCTGGATGAACGCGCGCTGGCCGAACACATCCGTGCCGGCGTTGATGAAAAACGTGCCATGGACCGGGAATTCCGGATGCATTTGCGCAAAGGCCACCCAGACGCCGACGGCGCTGTCCGGAACCATTTTCCCGGAAGCGGTGTAGCGCATCTGGTATTTCGAGCCATCATCAAACGTCAACACCACCGGACTGGTGCCTTCCGGCAGCCGGAAATTACCGCTGATGTACTGACGCAGCGTGATGGGGCGGTATCCGGCCGCATCGAGCCTCTCCAGATCATTCGCAAAGCTGGTGAATGAGCGCGTCCAGCGGGCATCGTTGGGGCCGAAGTTGTGGTAAACGAGAATCATGACCTCGCCCCTCAAATTCGGCTTCAGCGGCACGGCGGCGGCGGCGGCCACGGTCAGGAGAAGGAGCGGAATCGCAAGGCGGCGGAAGAGCGGCATTCCAGTACAAACCTCTGCTCTGAATATACGCCGTGCTAAGCTCGGATTCGTATGACGGAGGAGATGCGGGATCGACCGATTCTGGTGATGGGCATTGCCAACCGCTGGAGCCTGGCCTATGCCATCGCCAAGGCGCTGAGCGAGGCAGGAGCGCGGCTGCTGTTGACCTACCAAGCCGAAAGGGTGAAAAAAGCGGTCGAGGATCTGGGCACGGGTCTGGGCGCTACCAACGTCTATCCCTGCGATGTCGGCCAGGATGCCTCCATCGCCGAGCTGTTCGCGCTCATCCAGCACGACTTGGGCGAGGCGCCGCTCGCCGGCCTCGTCCACAGTATTGCCTTTGCGCAAAAAGAGGATCTGGAGCGTGCGTTTCATGCCACCAGCCGCAGTGGCTTCAACCAGGCGCTCGACATCAGTGCTTATTCCCTGGTGACGGTCGCCCACCATGCGGCGCCGCTGATGGCCCAAGGCGGAGGCATCGTCACCCTCAGCTACCTGGGTGCGCAGCGCGTAGTGCCGAATTACAACGTTATGGGCGTGGCCAAAGCAGCTCTCGAAGCCGCCGTCCGCTACCTCGCGAGCGAACTGGGGCCGCAAGCCATTCGCGTCAATGCGATCTCAGCCGGCCCGGTCAAGACGGCATCGGCGCGGGCTATCAAGGATTTTTCCTCGATCCTCGATCACGTCGCCCAGCGCGCACCGCTGCGGCGCGTCATTGACCCCAGCGAAGTCGCCGATCTCGCTCGCTTCCTGCTCAGCCCGGCCGGGCGCGGCATGACAGGCGATACCCTATTCGTCGACAGCGGCTACCATATTTTGGGGATCTAGCGATGAAGCCCGTAGTAGTGATCGGCGGTGGTCTGGCCGGTCCGGAAGCAGCCTATCAGCTTGCCCGCCAGAACGTGCCCGTCGAACTGTGGGAAATGCGGCCCCGAGTGTCGACGCCGGCGCATCAGACCAGCGGGTTGGGCGAGCTGGTGTGCTCGAACTCACTCAAATCTGAGGCACCCAATTCCGCACCGTGGCTGCTCAAGGAAGAACTGCGGCGCGGGGATTCCCTGCTGCTGGCCTGCGCCGCCGCAGCGGCGGTGCCGGGCGGTCAGGCGCTGACCGTCGATCGGGTGCAATTTTCCGGCGCGATTGAGTCCGCGCTGACCTCGTTGCCGCAGGTTCGTATCCGCCGTGAGGAGGCTACGGCGTTGCCGCCGGAGCCCGGCGCACTCACCATCATCGCCAGTGGGCCGCTGACATCGGCACCGCTGGCCGCCGCGTTGGCGGCGTTGGCCGGCCGACAGCACCTGTATTTTTACGACGCCATCGCGCCCGTGGTGGAAGCCGACAGCCTGGTTTACGAGGCCATGTATGCCGCCTCGCGCTGGGGCAAAGGAGGCGACGATTTCTGGAACTGCCCGCTCGACCGCAGCCAATACGAGCGTTTCCGCCAAGCCATTCTCGACGCTGAGAGTTACCCGCTGCACGCCTTCGAGGAAACGCACTACTTTGAAGCCTGCCTGCCGCTCGAAGAGCTGGCGCGGCGCGGGCCGGAGACGCTGCGCTTCGGCCCCATGAAGCCGGTCGGGCTGCCCGACCCGCGCACCGGCCGTCCGCCCTACGCCGCGGTGCAGTTACGGCGCGAAAACCTGCGCGCCGACAGCTTCAATCTGGTTGGCTTCCAGAACCATCTGCGCTTTGGCGCGCAGGCCGAAATTCTGCGGCTCATTCCTGGCCTGGAACGGGCGCGCTTCCTGCGTTTCGGCCAGGTTCATCGCAACAGCTATCTGGCCGCGCCGGCAGTATTGAACGAACGGCTGCAATTTCAGCGCCATGTACACGTGTGGGCGGCCGGACAGTTATGCGGCACCGAAGGCTACATCGAAGCCATGGCGACGGGATGGCTCGCCGGCCGCTTCGCTGCCGCCGTGGCGCAAGAACGCGCGTTGGCTCCGCCCCCGCGCACCACGGCCACCGGCTCGTTGCTGCACTACATTACCCAGGCACGCGCCGAGAGTTACGTTCCGGCAAACATGACCTTCGATCTGCTGCCGGCACTGGTCGAGCCGGTGCGTGAGCGCAGCCAGCGCCACGAGCGCCAGTGTACTCGCGCCCTGGCCGATTTTGAAGCCTGGTTGCAGCCACAAGGGGAGCTTACCCACGCGTGAAGCTGGCAGCGGCCATTACCGACTTTCTTGAGCGCTATCTCGAAGGAGAGCGCAATGCCAGCCCGCATACCATCCGCAATTACGCTGCCGATCTACGGCAGTTCGCCGCCTTCGCAGGCGCTGCCACCGACCTGGGCTCGATCCGGCGCGAGCACATCCGCGAGTTTCTGGCCGAAGGCCTGACGCGCGGCGTCAGCCGCACCACCCAGGCACGGCACTTATCCACGCTGCGCTCACTGTTCCGCTACGCTACGCGCCAGGAATGGCTCGGCGAGAACCCGGCGCGACTGCTTGCAGCGCCACGGCTGGGCCGTCACCTGCCCGCCATCCCCACGACCGAGCAGGTCAATCAGTGGCTTGACAGCCCGCACGGAACCAGGCCGCCCGCCGCGGCCGCAGCCTTTCCCGAACGCGAGCAGGTTTTGCTGGAGTTGCTCTATGGCTGTGGCCTGCGGGTGAGCGAAGCGGTCGGAATCGATCTGCGCGACATCGATTATGGGCGCTCGTGCCTGCGCGTTCTGGGCAAGGGGCGCAAGCAGCGCCTGGTGCCGTTTGGGCGCCGTGCCCGCTCGGCACTCGAGATCTATCTGAGCGCGCGCGCCGCACTGCCGCCGCAGCCGCGCGAAAATCCGGCGCTGTTTCTCAATCGCCGCGGGCAGCGCTTGACGGCGCGCTCGGTCGGCCGCATCGTCAAAGCCAGCGCCCGCGCGTTCGGTCTTCCGCTCGATTTGCACCCGCATACGCTGCGCCACGCTTTCGCCTCACACCTGCTTAGCGAAGGGGCGGATTTGCGCGCCATCCAGGAGATGCTCGGGCATCGCAGCCTGGCCACGACGCAACGCTATACGCGCACTGACATCCGCCAGCTCACCGAAGTCTACGACCGTGCCCACCCGTTCGAAAAGGACCGATCATAGCGCTTTCATGCAGGCGGCGAACAGATCGTCAAAGCCGGCACCGGGACGGGTGGCGCGGGCGCGCTCGACCGCTTTGCGCGCCAGCGGTTCGGCGTAGCCGAGATTGACGAGCGCGCTGAGCACGTCTTCGGCCGGACCGGACAGCGCCGCCGCAGCCGCCGCTGCCGGCGCCACCGCGGCGATCTTGTCGCGCAGCTCGACCACCAGGCGTTCGGCGGTTTTACGGCCCACGCCGGGAATTGCCGTCAGGCGGGCAAGATCGCCGGTCTGCAACGCGGCCGCAAACGCCGCGGGCGCGAGACCGGACAAAATGGCCAACGCCAGCTTGGGCCCCACGCCATTGACGCTGATGAGTTTTTCGAAAATTTGCTTTTCCAGCGTGGTGGCGAAACCGAACAACTGAATGGCATCCTCGCGCACATGGGTATAGGTGTGCAGCGCAGCCTCGGCGCCCACCGGCGGGAGCTGCGCATAGGTGCTCACCGGAATCTGCAACTCATAGCCGACGCCATGGACGTCAAGCACCATGCGGTTCGGCTGGCGTTCACGCACGGCGCCCTGGAGCCAGGCGATCACGCTTTCACCAGCTCCGGCAGTGCGGCGCTGGCAAGGTGGCCATCGGCCGCGGCCAACTCGAAAAAGCGTTCCAATCCGGCGCGATGGCGCGCCGTAAGCCGGTGCGCGACGTTCGCGGTGAGATAGTGGCGCACTTCCTGCGGAGGCAGGTGCAGGCGCGGCGCCCAAGCCGCTACCAGGTCTTCGCGGTGATGGAGGCCAGCTTCCAGCGCTTGCTGCAGCCGGCCGGGCAGCCAGTCCCGCGCTGGCATAAACGCGCGTGTCCGCACGCCCCACAGGGCAAAAACAAACGGCAAACCCGTCCATTCCCGCCACACCCGCGCTAAATCGTGAACTTCGCAGGCGTCCGCTTCGCCGCTGACGCGCAGCCGCAGCGCCGGATCGCCAATCAGTAGTGCCGCATTGGCACCAGCCAGCGCCTTGCGCCAGTCCGCATCGCCGGCGACGGTCGTAAAGGAGGCGCCGAAGCGATGCCGCAGCAGGATTTGCACCAGCGCGGCCGAGGTGCGCGAGGCGCGATCCAGCGCCAGCGTCTTCACCTCAGGCAGGGGACAGCGGCTGATCAGCAGAATGCTGCGTACGTCCGCGGCTTCCCCGTCGGCATCGCGCGAGGCCACGCCGAGCCCATCGAGCCCGGTCAGTTCCGGGATGCGGGCAAGCTCGATGACGGGAATGACGCCCAGATCGGCGCTGCCGCTGCGCAGCCCATCCGCACATGCCGAAGGGAGCGAGTGCCGCAACCGGAAGCGATCATCCGTATCGAGGCCCCACATCAGCGGCGCGGCGTTCAGGAAGTCAATCGCGGCTATGGTGAGCATTGCCGGATGTCAGTATAAGGGAAACCACCCGCGCCCCGGCTACGTCTTGTACCATCGTACAATCGGTAGGGAGATTTTTCGTTTATGCGGAATCTGCGGATATTCGTAATGCGAGCCTTGGCCGCCGCCGCGCTGCTGGGCCTGGGGCTGGCCGGAAGTGCGTGGGCGCAAGTCAACCCGCCCGTCGCCAGCAACGTCCCTCAACCGCTGCAGCAGCAGCCTTCCATATGGGGCGGACGGTTCGAGATCTTCGCTGCCGGATCCATGCAGTTTGCCAAGGCCACGACCGCCAATAGCGAGGCGCTGAGCACCACCAATGTGGGCGGATTCCAAATTGGGGCGCTCGTGCACGGCAACGACTCCAATGCGTTTGAGATCCGCTTTTCGTTTGCGCAGCCCAAACAGACCTACGGCAGCAATCTGAGCGTCAAGGCCAGCGATTACACCTACAGCATGGATTATGTGCGCACGATACCGGCGCAAGGCAGCCTGCGGCCGTTTTTTCTCGGCGGCGTCAGCGTGATTCATTACGAGCCCACCGGCAACAACAACACGCCCGGCGCTGGCCCGCAAATTCGTCCCGGCATTGATTTTGGCGCTGGCATTGACTGGAAGCTCGGCTCGCAACTGAGCCTGCGCATTGAGTTCCGCGACATTTTGTATCGCGTCCCCGATTTCGGGCTGATCGGCATCAGCCAATGGAACAACATGCCCATCCCGGACGTGGGCCTGGCTTGGCATTTCTAATTTTCCGCCCCGGTGCCGATACAATAAAAGTATGCACGCAAGCCGAATGGGAAAGTTAGCTCTGGCCGTAGCTGTTCTGTCTGCGGCGCTCATGGCGCAGTCCCCGCAGTCGCAGCCTGAAGTCTATCTTTTCAAAACCCCAAGGACTGTCCCCAATCTGTCGGTCACAACGCTGGATGGGCAGCACTTGAGCCTGGCGGCACTGCGGGGCAAAGTGGTGCTGCTAAATTTCTGGGCCACCTGGTGTGGCCCTTGCCGCATGGAAATCCCGGAATTTGAGAAGCTGCAGCGGCAATACGCCGGCCGCGTGCAGGTCGTCGGCCTGTCGGTGGACGAGCTGCCTGCGGCCATGGTCGCCAAGAAAGCGGTGGCGCTCGGCATCAACTATCCCGTGGCGCTGGCTTCGCCGGCGGTGCAAAAACGATTTGGGCCGGTCAACTCGATTCCGGTAACCTGGGTGATCGATCAGCACGGCATGCTGCAGCAGCGCAACCATGGCGCGAATCCCTACGTCGTCTTCAATACTGAAGTACGGACATTGCTCGGGTTGCCAACTAAAATCAAGGTAGCCCGCATTGACGCGCTCTCGCCCGATGGCAAGGTGGGCACCATCAACATTCCCGGCATTGCGGCGGCGTTGAAGGCGCTTACCCCCGCTCAGCGCGGGATTGCGCTCGCCAAGCTCAACGAACAGTCCTGCACCTGTGGATGCGAATGGTCACTGGCGACCTGTCGCGTCAAGGACCCTTCGTGCGGCTACAGCTTGCCGCAAGCCATGCAGCTCATCGCGGCGATCAAAGCCGGAAAGGTCCGCTAGAGTTCCGATTCCTGTTCGCCCTCGCCCTCGTGCGGCGGCGGCAGTAGTCCCTCGACGGTCTGATTGATAACGTCGTCGGTCAGCTCGTCCATGCCCTCGTAGGGATTGAAACTGTAGTCGATCTCGTTGTTGGAATTCGGGATCCCGGCAGCCTTGTCCTGCTTCCGGACAGAACGGCGCTCGACCTTCTCCCGCTGTCGCTCCTGCCGCTGTTTTTCTTTTTGCCGTTTTTGGAAAGTCGGACCAGAACGACCTGCCATGGCGAACCTCCCGTGGTTTGGAGTAAGCGCTCGCAGACACAAGCGCCGCTGCTACCAGTGTAGCAGTTCCTCATGCCGATCGCGATGCGCGCACTTTCGTCACCGGCACTACGGGAGAATTTTCGCGTGCGTGATGGCGCATCCACGCCAATCAGCGTGGGTGCGCATGGCAACGTACATGCAAGCCGATTACGATAGAGGTAGTCGCCTTGCTTCGTTTCATCCGCCAGCACCCCATTATTGGTCTCATCATTGCGCTCAGCGTCGAAGCGTGGCTGGCGTTGCCCGGCGAAGCGATGATCGCGCTCGCCGCCTCCGCTCTGGACGAAACTTATAGCCTCCTGCGCATGGCCATCGCGGGCGTCGCCGGCATGCTGGTGAACACGCTGGTGCTCTATGGCATCAGCCGGGCCGGGCGGGGCGTCCTGGTGCAGTGGTTCGGGTTTCACCACCTACATTTCCATCTCTCGCCGGGGATGGTATTAGGGGCCAACTTCCTGCCGCCGCTGCGCAGCCTCGCGTACGTGCTTTACGGGTTCCAAGGCACGCCGCTGGGCCGTTTCGTGGCCGTATCGGTCATCTCCAGCATCGCCTGGGTTGGGCTGTATTTGCTACTGGGGCGTGGATTCCATAAAAAGATCGACGCAGCGATGCACTGGCTTGACGGGGGTGGGCGCTGGGTGACCGTGGCCGAGGTGGCGATCACGCTGGTGCTGGTGGCCGTAGTATGGATTTAAAGGCGTGCTGTAACACACCTACGATAGAAATCGTAAAAGCGTTGGCGCCAGATCCGGTGTGGTTCAGGGCTGGCCCACTGGAGGATTCTCATGAAGTGTTCCCAATTCCTTGCTGCGGCAGCCATGCTCGCCTGCGGCTCAATGATGACGTGGGCGGCAACGCCCGCACCGCTGCCGGGGTCACCGATGCCCTCGGCGGCTGTCGCCGCCGCCCCACAGGCCCGCCGCCGCATGTCCCCGGCCGAACGCGCCAAGATGATGGTGGCGCGCATCGACCGTGCCGTGCACCTCAGCCCCGATCAGAAGACCAAAATGACCGCGGTCTACGAGAAGGCCAACACGCAGTCCATGCAAGCCATGCGCTCGGGTGACCGCTCGCAGATGCGGTCGATTTTCGCCAAGGCGACCAAAGATGCCCAGGCGCTGTGCACGCCCGCACAACTGGCACACTGGCCCAAGCCTCGCAGCCGTCGCGGGGGCGGTCTGACTATTTAAGCTCCATTACTGACGTGATTCTCAGGCCGCGGAAGCCAATGGCGTCCGCGGCCCTTTTCGTGCTAAATGGAAGCATGTTCATCAGCTTTCATGGCGCCGCCGGCGATGTAACCGGTTCCTGTCATCTGCTGCATATCGGCGGCAAGCAAATCCTCATCGACTGCGGCCTGTTTCAAGGCAGCCGAAAACTCCACGAAGAGAATGCGGAGCCGTTTGGCTTTGACCCGGCCCAGATCGAATTACTCCTGCTGACGCACGCGCACCTCGATCACTGCGGGCGGATTCCGCTGCTCGTCAAGCAAGGGTTTCGCGGACGCATTCTGGCCACTCCGGCAACTGTCGATCTCGCCAAGCTGGTGCTGCACGATGCCGCGGGACTGCAAGAAGAGGAAGCAAAGCGCCATGGCGTGCAACCGCTCTACGACGCCCACGACGTGCAGATGGCGTTGACGCATTTTGAAGGCGCCATGGCCTATGCCACCCCGCGCGAAGTCGCGCCCGGCGTGCGCGCAACGTTCCATGATGCCGGCCATATCCTCGGTTCGGCCTGGATTCTGCTCGAATTGGAGGAAGGCAGCGAGCGCCGGCGTGTCGTGTTCAGCGGCGATCTGGGCAACCGTAACAAGCCGATTCTGAACCCGCCCGAGCCTGCTCCGCCCGCCGATGTGCTGGTCATGGAATCCACCTACGGTGATCGCAACCACCGCTCGCAGGCGGATTCCATCGCGGAATTCCGCACTGCGGCGCAAGCGACGATCGCACGCGGCGGCAACGTCGTGATTCCCACGTTTGCGCTCGAACGCGCCCAGGACTTGCTGTACTCCCTGCGCGCCATGGTCAAAGATCACGTGATCCCGGCCGAGACGCCGGTCTATCTCGATTCACCTATGGCGATTTCGGCCACGGAAATCTTCCGCCGCCATCCCGAATGTTTCAACGCGGATATGAAGTCCCTGCTGGCGGCCGGTACCGACCCGTTCGCTCTGCCCCATCTCCAGTTCACGCGCACACCAGACGCCTCGAAGGCCATCGCCAAGGCCCAGGGGGCGATTATCATGGCCGGCTCGGGTATGGCCACGGGCGGCCGCATCCTGCATCACCTCGCCACCAACCTGAGCGATGCCCGCAATCACATCGTCTTCGTCGGCTATGCCGCTCAGGGCACTCCGGCGCGGCAGATCATCGACGGGGCACACGAAGTTCGCATTTACGGCGAACCGGTCAGTGTGCGCGCCCAAGTGACGACCATTGGCGGCTTTTCCGCCCACGCCGATCACGACGATCTGCTGGCCTGGGCGCAAGCGAGCGGTCATCCCGCACGGGTGCTCCTGGTGCACGGCGAAGCCTCGGCGGCTCAGGTGCTGGCGCGGGATCTGGAGGGGCGCGGCCTCCGCACCAGCATCCCAACGCTGGGCAGCCAGTTTGACCTGTCGACTGCGGCGGCCGCTACAGCGTCGTAATTTCTTTTTCCTTGGCAGCGGCCATGTCGTCGATGTTCGACTGTTCGGCTTCGGTGAGTTTCTGAATGTCCTCGAGCGCGCGACGCTCTTCGTCTTCGCCGATGGACTTCGCCGTCTTCAGCTTTTTCACCGCCTCGTTGCCATCGCGGCGGACGTTGCGCAGGCCAGTGCGGTGCTCTTCCAGTACTTTGTGCAGCGACTTCACCATGCCCTGGCGGCGTTCGGCGGTGAGCGGCGGAATTGGGATGCGGATCACCTTGCCGTCGTTGCCTGGATTGAGGCCGAGCTCGGCGGCGCGGATCGCCTTCTCAATGGCCGGCAACGCAGAAATGTCGAACGGCTGTACGGTCAGCATCTGCGGATCGGGAGCGTTGATGGTAGCCAACTGGTTCAGTGGCATTTCCGTGCCGTAATATTCGGCGCGCACCGTATCCAGAAGATGCACCGAGGCACGGCCGGTGCGGATGGCAGCCATGGAATTGCGGAAATCAGCGGCGGTACCTTCCATGCGGCTGGCTATCTGCTGAAAGACGGGGCGGAGCGCGGGAACGGCGGCGCTGGCGGCGGTTGGCGATTTGGGTGCAGCACTCATTGGGCAGCTCCGGAATGTGCCTCTCCGATGCGCGAGCCCACGGGTTCGCCACGGGAGACTTTAACAATATTGCCCGACTGGAGCAGGCTGAAGACAACGACCGGCAGGTGGTTGTCCTGGCAAAGCGAGACGGCGGCAATGTCCATCACGCGCAGGTTGCGCTGGATGAATTCCTGATAGCCGATTACGGGGAAACGCACGGCCTGGGGCGTCGTCGTGGGATCGGCGTCATAGATACCATCCACCTTCGTGCCCTTCAGAATCACCTCGGCATGGATTTCCATGGCACGCAGAGCCGCGGCCGTGTCGGTGGAGAAGTAAGGGCTGCCGGTACCACCCACGAAAATGACGCACCGGCCCTTTTCCAGATGGCGGATGGCACGGCGGCGGATGAAGCGCTCGGCGACCTGGTTCATTTCCAGAGCACTCATCACGCGCGTATCGAGCCCCCGGCGTTCGAGTGCATCCTGCATGGCCAAGCCGTTGATGACCGTGGCCAGCATGCCCATTTGGTCGGCTGCCACGCGGTCCATGTGTTTGGCCTGGAGCGCTACGCCGCGAAAAAAATTTCCGCCGCCCAGCACCAGCGCGATCTGCACGCCCGATTGCGCGGCTTCGACAATCTCGCTGGCAATGGCACCCATGCGCTCGGGGGAAATGCCCAATTGCTGATCGCCGGCGAGGGCTTCGCCCGACAGTTTGAGGAGCACGCGTTGGAAGGCAGCCGCCATCGGCTCGTCAGGATGCGGTTTCGTCGCCGATTTTGTAGCGGCTGAAACGCCGGACTTCGATTTTCTCGCCCAGCTTGGCGACTTTTGCGGCCACCACTTCGGCGATGGTCAGCTTGTCGTCTTTGATGAAATGCTGTTCGCTGAGGCAGTGCTCCTCAAAAAACTTGACCATCTTGCCCTCGACGATCTTGTCCAGAATCGCCGCCGGTTTGCCTGCGTTCACCGTGAGCGCCTGCTCATGCATGCGGGCGCGCTCGGCATCGAGCACACCGCCCGGCACGGCTTCGCGGCTCAGATAAATGGGGCCGGCCGCCGCGATATGCATGGCGAGATCGTGGACAAGCTGTTGAAACTCCTCCGTGCGCGCGACAAAGTCGCTCTCACAGGCCACATCCACCAGCACGCCCAGCTTGCCGCCGGCATGAATATAGCTGCCGATGGCGCCTTCCACGGCGGTACGCGAAGCCTTCTTGGCCGCCGCCGCGATGCCGCGCTTGAGCAACACCATTTCGGCTTTTTCCATGTCGCCGCCGGCTTCGGTCAGCGCGCGTTTGCACTCCATCATGGGAGCGCTGGTGCGCTCTCGCAGGGCCTTTACCTGAGCAGCAGAAATTTCCATAGTAGGGGGCATCGCAATTGTTACTGGGCAGGCGCCGCCTGCGGCGCATCGGGAATACTGCCACCGTCCAGGGCTTCCGGCTGCGGGCCTTTGTGCGCTTCGACCTCGGCATGGTCATCGCCAGCATCCACCACCGCGCCCGGTTCGCTTGCTTCACCCTCAGTGTCGGCACCTGTGCCCTCCGCCGGCGCCTGGCCACCGGAGGTGTGCAAGTTGCGCCCCTCGACACAGGCATCGGCAATGCGGCTGGTGAACAGGCGAATGGCGCGCAGGGCGTCGTCGTTGCCGGGAATCACGTGGTCGACCGCCGAAGGATCGCAGTTGGTGTCAACCACGGCCACGACCGGGATGCCCAGCTTGCGGGCTTCCGCCACGGCAATCTGTTCCTTGTTCGAATCGATAATGAAAATCACATCCGGAAGGCCCGGCATGTCCTTAATGCCCGCCAGATTTGTGTGCAGGTGCTTACGCTCGCGCTCGAGCTTGATGACTTCCTTTTTCGGGAGCTGTTCGTAGCGCCCGTCGGTGGCCATCGCATCCAGCTCCTTGAGCCGGTTGATGGATTTCTGAATGGTCACCCAATTGGTCAGCAAGCCGCCCAGCCAGCGCTTTTTCACATAGCACATGCCAGCGCGCCTGGCTTATTCTGGCAGGGCATCCTGCGCCTGGCGCTTGGTGCCGACGAACAACACGATTTTGCCCTGTGCACACTGCCCCTGCACGAACGCTGAGGCATCTTTGAACATCTTCAGCGTCTTTTGCAGGTCGACAATGTAAATGCCGTTACGCTCGCCGAAGATATATTCCTTCATCTTGGGGTTCCAGCGTTTGGTTTGGTGCCCGAAGTGAACCCCCGCTTCGAGCAGCTCTTTCATGCTAATGGATGCCAAGTACCCTCCTATCGAAGTTTGCAGCGGCTGGGGAACAGCCGCTTTCTCTCCCAACTTAACGTTTGGAGAATTGGAAGCGCTTACGCGCCCCTTTCTGACCGTACTTCTTGCGTTCCTTCATGCGTGAATCACGCGTGAGCAGCCCCGCCGCGCGCAGCTTGGCGCGCAGTTCCGGGTTGAGCAGCAGCAGGGCGCGGGCGACGCCGAGCGCTACGGCGCCACTCTGGCCGTTCACCCCACCGCCGCGCACATTCGCCAGCACATCAAACTGATCCGCCAATTCGACCAGCGCCAGCGGGCGATTGGCCAGCAGCTCACGCGTAGGCGTGCCGAAAAATGGCCCATAAGCTTTGCCGTTGACTTTACGCTGTCCGGTTCCGGGCCGCAGGATCACCCGCGCCACCGAAGTTTTCCGCCGCCCTGTTGCCTGATATTGAACGAGTTCTGCCATACGATTCCTGCTATGCCCTTGCGGCGCGTGGTTTGGTCAGCTTCACCGCTTCCGGCTGCTGTGCCGTGTGTGGATGCTCGGCGCCCCGATACACCTTGAGTTTGCTGCCGAGGTGCTTGCCCAGCTTGGTTTTCGGCAACATGCCCTCGACCGCATCGCGCACCACCTGCTCCGGATGTTTGCCCATGCGCACGCGCAACGTGGCCGTCTTGAGGCCGCCGGGCGTGCCGGTAAAATGGTGATATTCCTTATCGTCGAGCTTTTTTCCGGTCACCTTGATGCTGGCGGCATTGATGATGACCACGTGCTCGCCGGTATCCATGAACGGCGTATAGTGGGCCGCGTTCTTGCCGCGCAGCAGTTGCGCCACGCGTGAGGCCAGACGCCCAAGAACCTCGCCGCTGGCGTCGACCAAGTACCAGTGCGGCTCGACCGTCTTGCTGCTGGGAAAATACGTACTCATGGTTCTAGCTTGCCAATTGCCTTTCTAGTCACAGAAACGCCCCAGCCTCGGAAGAGACGGAGCCGCGGGAGGGACTACAGCCCGGACAAGCTTAAATCCTAGTGGAGCTGGGCCATTTTGTCAATGTGAGCGCTGCCCAGCGCCGGGCGCGGGCCCCAGCGCGGCTGCGTCGCGCGCCCCGCTTATGCTCGCGCCAGGTTGGGGCCCATGGTCTCAACCCGGCGCTGCGCATTGCTGGGGCCGCGCCGCTTCGTAGGGGACATTATCATCGAGGTTCAACACGCGCAGGCGGTACGGTCCAGTTCAGCCACGATCCGGCGTAGTAGCGGACGCGGTAGCCGAGCAGCCGCGCCACAAAATAATCTACCGCCGCTTTGCGGCCGGAGTGGCAGTAGATGACCAGCAGGTTGGAGTGCCGGACGCCCGCACGCCTGAAAGCCGCGGCAAGTTGCTTGCGGCTGAGAAAGTAGCCGTCGCGGGTAGCCAGGCGATCGAACGGCACATTGATGGCTCCGGGAATGTGCCCGAGCCGCTCGCCCGGCAGTTCCGCTTGCTGCCCGGAATAAAACACGGGCAGGCGGGCATCGATCAACTGCACACGGACATCGTGCAGGTGGGCCGCGACAAAGGAGCGCGCCACAAAAACATTACCGGGAACGCGGGGCGGGGG
>JBOGKK010000078.1:0-16527 GCA_050745425.1 Terriglobales bacterium | reverse complement strand
GGTGGGAGCAGCCCGCCGCATTGTTGCCGAATGCGCCGGCAAGGTCCCCGGCACGATGGATGCCCTTCTCACCCTCCCCGGCGTCGCCCGCAAGACCGCCAACGTGGTGCTGGGCGTCTGGTTTCGCAAGGCCAGCGGCATCGTGGTCGACACCCACGTCACCCGCATCAGCCAGCGGCTGGAACTCACCCGCAACGAAGCGGCGGAAAAAATCGAAGCCGACCTGCAGAAGCTGATCCCCCCGAAGGACTGGATCAGCTTCAGTCATCGCGTGATCGCCCACGGCCGCCAGACCTGCATCGCCCGCAAACCCAGATGCGCCGCCTGCATCCTCGAACCCGTCTGCTTCTTCAAAGATAAAACCGTCTAGTCGTGCGGCTTCGGCTGCTTCGCCTCCGCCGCCGCTGCCCGCGCTCTTGTCTCCGGCGCCTTCACCTTCACCATGCCCATCGTGCCGTTAGAACCATCGCTCGCGCCCGCAGCGTGCTCGAGCACTGGGTTCCGCAAGAGGTACGCTTGTCATGGAAGTTCACCTTGACTGCTATCCCTAACATCCTGGCGCGGCGCCGGAACATCGGTAACCAGGCTCACGCCTGTCCGGCGCGTGACATAGATCACGCGCATCGTAAGCTCTCGCTCAGCCTCTGGTCTGCCGTTGCCGCCACAGCAGCCCTGCGTATTGCCTTTGCTGCGCGTTATCTCGCCCAGCAAGCACACCGTACGCTACACGTTCTGCCCTTCGTGTACGAATCCGGCAATGTCGCGCGTGCCCTCGCCACCGGTCACGGCTTCGCCTCGCCTCTGGGCATGCCCAGCGGACCAACCGCCTGGGTCGCCCCTGTTTACCCCTCGCTGCTCGCCGTGCTGTTTCACCTTTTCGGCGTAGCCTCGTTTTCCGCCTTCATCGCGGCCGTGGCCGTCAACATCGTCTTCGCCACACTCGTATGTTTCCCGCTCTACTTCGCAACCCTCGCCATGCTTCGTTCAGGCCACGGCATCCGTACTGCCCGAGCCGCCGCGATCCTCGCCTGCTGGCTCTGGGCCGTCTACCCCAATGCCATCCTGTTGACCTACGAGAGCATGTGGAACGGATGCCTTTCGGCGCTGCTCGGTATCGTCTTGCTCTGGGCGACGCTGCGGCTTCGGCCCACCCCGCAACCCCTGCGCAACTGGGCTTTTTACGGCATGCTCTGGGGCCTCGTGCTCTTGACCAATCCTATTTTTCTTGCCGTGCTCCCCGTGCTGTTGCTCTGCCTTGCCTGGCCGCGCGGCGGTATCAGCAGATGGCGTCACGCCGCCCTGGCGCTGGCCGTGCTGATGGCCTGCATCCTGCCCTGGACGGTACGCAACTACCGCGACTTTCACGCCCTGGTCCCGGTGCGCAGCGATCTCGGTCTGTCGCTGTGGCTGGGCAACAATGCTCACTCGACGGTGCCTTGGCACGGACAGCAGCACCCGCTCGACAATCTCGCCGAGCGCGCCCGCTTCCTGCGCCACGGCGAAATCCCCTACATGCACGCCAAGCTCGCCGCGGCCGTCCGCTACATCGCATCCCATCCGGAACAAACCGCGCACCGCAGTTGGTTGCGCTTCTGCGCGTTCTGGTCCGGTGGCACTCCCGACCCGCTGCGCGCCTTTCTGCGCGGCGGATGGATGAACCGTTACGTCCTCATCTGCGACCTGCTGTTCGCCCTGGCGGCTTTGGGCGCCATCATCGTCTTCCTGCGCCGTCCCCGTGCCTTGGTCTGGGCGCTGATCTCGTTCCCGCTGCTCATCCCCTGCGCCTATTACCTCACCGAAGCCATCCCGCGCTACCGTCTCGCAATCGATCCGGAACTGATCCTGCTCGCTGCCTGCTCCTTCACCCTCCTGCATGCTCGTCTCCATCGTCATCCCCGTCTATAACGAGTTCCTTACCCTGCCGCAAGTGCTGGCGCGCGTGCGCGCGGCACCGTTACCCGAGGGCTGCGAACGTGAAATCCTCGTCGTCGATGATGGCTCGACCGACGGCACCCACGCCCTTCTCGCTGCCGCCGCCGCCGATGGCGTGCGCACCATCGCCAGCGAAGCTCCCGGCCCGCGCGGCAAAGGTGCGGCCATCCGCACCGCCCTTGCCCACGCGCGCGGCGCCATTGTCCTCATTCAGGATGGCGATCTCGAATACGACCCCGCCGACCATGCCCGCCTGATCGTACCCCTGTTGCGCCACGAAGCCGATGTCGTCTTCGGCTCGCGCTTCCTCACCGGCCGCAGCCGCCGCGAGCTGGGCATGACGCGCTCCGCCTGGCTCGCCAACAAACTCCTCGCCCGCACCGCCAATGCCCTCTATCGCGCCGCTATTACCGACGAAGCCACCGCCTACAAAGCCTTCCGTGCCGATCTCCTCCGCGGTCTCGACTTGCACTGTCAGAAGTTCGAGTTCTGCCCGGAAGTCACCGCCAAGCTTTGCCGCCGCGGCATCCCCATCCACGAAGTCCCCATCGCTTACAACGCCCGCAGCCGCGCTCAAGGCAAAAAGATCACCGCCCGCGACGGCCTCGCCGCGCTTTTCACTCTCCTCCGCTATCGCCGCTGGTGCTAGACTCGCGCTGGGAGCCTCCATCATGGCGGTACCGGAAAACTACGTTGCTGGTATTGCATCAGCACCGCGCAACCGATTACAGGTCGTTGCTGCCATTATTGCCTTGGTCGCAGCGACCGTCCCGCTGGCGTTCTTTCCCGGCAATCGGATCGCCAATCTCTAGGCTGCTTCTGGTTCCTCTGGGGCGTCGGCGGCTCCGGAATCGGAAACCCGCGCGAATCGCTACTTCGCCCCTTTTCCCTGGCGCGCGGTTCTATGGACGGGCCTGCCCGCCGCCGCAACGGCTTGGCTTTCCCTCGCACCCGCCCACGTCCGCGCCATCGCCCTGATCGAGTTCGCCGCTGTCCTGGCACTTCTCGCGTTTCGTAAAATGCTCGACCGCCCCTCAGATAGATGCTCATCTTGACAGCACCACTCCATGCTGTCATGATGCTTGCATGAGGACGACTGTCACCCTGGACGGCGATGTGCAGCGGCTACTGCAGGACGAGATGCACCGCTCCCGGACCAGCTTTAAACGCAGCCTCAACGAGGCGGTACGGCGTGGACTGGCATCGCCATCACGTCAAAAGTTGGAACCGTTCGTAGTGAAATCGTTCCCCATGGGCCTACGGCCCGGAATCGATCCCAACCGGCTGAACCAGTTGGCCGACGAGTTGGAGGACGAAGCTCTGGTCGCTCGCATGCGGCGCGCCGAAGCCGCCGAGCGCGCTCGCCAGGCCCGGGCCCGGAGCAAGCGCAGGCGCGCGAAATGATTCTGCCCGATGTCAATCTTCTCCTCTACGCCACCGATCAACTATCCCCTTTCCATGATGCCGCGCAGCGCTGGTGGCGCGCGTGCATGCAGGCGACAGAAGCGGTAGGGTTAACCACCTTCGTGGCTCTGGGATTCGTCCGCCTGAGCACCAAGTCTGCCAGTTTTCGCGTACCTTTGCCGGTAACCGAAGCGACCGGACTGGTGCGCAGCTGGCTGGCACGGCCGCAGGTAGTCCTGCTTCCTGTCGAAAGCGCCGATCTGAACCGGGCCATGGATATGCTCGATGCCTGCGGAACGGCCGGCAATCTCGCCTCCGATGCCATTCTGGCAGCGCTCGCCCTCGCGCACGAGGCCACCATCTACACCGCCGATGCCGACTTCACCCGCTTCCGCCCCGCCCGCTGGCGCAACCCTCTGCTCTGAGGCGCAGTTTCCCTGCAATGTCCATCGCGACTCCCTCAAGGAATTTGCTGAATCTGCGTACAACTCAGGCTATCCAAGGGCCGCGAAGATCGCTGGGGCAAAACGGCTCCACATTTGGCTCCCGTGAGTGGAAGCCTTGTGATAGCATTCCCTGCATCCTGCAAGTAGATCCGGAGGCCACCTTATGTCGGTCACGAAAGATTTGAGGGCTGCGAAGCTACGTTTTGCAGTCTATATTGATCAGCTCTTGGCTCTCCTGCGGGAATATCACGTCAGCGGCGAGAACTGGTATACGAATCTCAAAGCCGCAGCCGCCAACCCAGACTTCGTGGCGCGCAGGAATGCCATTTGGGACGCGATTCTCGAAAACGAGGGTGGCAAGCTCACGTTCGGCACGGCGTTGGCAATTGTCGGCGCCCTCCTCGGCGGCGCCGGGATTGCCATGATGGGCGGCGCCTTCGGGCTGCCGCTCGTATGCCTTCTTGCCCCCTTGGGCGTTTGGATTGGCAACGAGGCCGACGAGGAGCAACTAACGCGGCGCTTCCTTGCCAAGTTCCGGACCTGGAGTCGCTCCGGAGGCGGCGCGCTGGCCAAGCCGCCTCGAGGGCTATAGAGCGCATGATATCTCGGCACCGGACCAGCGCTCCTTAATGGAGAGGATCTCTCATCAGCGGCGGCAGCGTCCCTTCGCTATTGTACGCCCGCTGAATGTTCGTAAACCGCTGCGCCTGCTGCTGCCAATACATCCGCTCGTGGTCGTAGCGCAACAGGATATTACCCAAAAAGTACGGCGTGTTCCCTTCCAGCCACAGCGCGCGGTATTCACTCCGCAACGTGGTCACGCCGTCGCGCATATCCTGCAACAGTCCGTTGATCGAGTTGATCTTGACGAAGATGCGGTTGACCTTGTACGGCGCCAGTCCCGGCTTGCCCGCCTGTTTGTACAACTGGGCGATCAGCACCGCATAGATGGCTTTTTCCCCCACAAAGTCAAAACGCCGCGCGGCAAACTCCACCGGCATCAGCAGCTTGCGATGCCGCCGCGCACCGTCTTGGTGGGCCGCCATCGAGGCGACGACATCTTCGGCCAGCAGCCGCATCTGGTGCGCGGCCGGTCCCATGCGCGTGTACAGCGTCTGGCCGTAGGGGCTGAAAGCGTCCTCCCACATCAGCCGGTCGCTGCCGTCGGTGTGAATAGTCTTTTCCAACAGCACGTGGATTTTCGTGAGCGTTTCGATCTGCTGCAGGAAGAAGTGCCCGTCGGCCCGGTACAGAGCCCAGTCGTAGGCATTCTGAAAGCGCAGAACCGAGGGATGGTTTTCCCAGCCTTCGGCCGCGCCGAGCGCGATACCGTACCAGCAGTAGTCGAAAAAACTCTCGCCGTCATCGTTCCAGTTCGTGTTCAGAATGCCGGTGGCGCCCAGCGTCCGCCCGTCGCGCACGAAATTCACGATGTTGGGCGTGGCTTCGGCGTAATCGGGGAAAATCCGGCTCCAGTTGCTCACGCCCGGCGCCACCCAGACTTCGAGGCCGGCATCGGTGAAAGGCTTGATGAGCTTGACGAAGCTCTTGCGCGGCGCGTAATTCCATGGCACCGCGATCATGTCCTTCGGCAATTGCGACAGCAGCTTGGGATGGCTCTGTGCGATATCGCCCCAGAACAGTATTTTGCGGTGATAGGGGGCAAGGCGCTCGGCGACAGCTTTGATGTAGTTCAGGTAGAGCGGTCCCGAACCTTCGCGCTCTTTCATGTCTTGGGAGCGCCCGGTACCGAGCTGAATCGTCTCATCGGCGCCAATGTGAAAGAAAGGGCCGGGAAAATAATGCGCCAGCTGCGCGAACATCGTGCTGATGAGGTCGAGCGAATCGGGCACGGCCGGCGACAGCAGCCCTCCATAGGGCTGCTCCACCAGGTTCTGATAGCGTTCTTCGCGCAAGCCCAGATGCAGATGCCCGAACGCCTCCTGCTCGGGAATCACGGTGATGTGGTACTGGGCGGCAAGCGCGACGATTTCGGCCGCCTCGGCGGGCGTAATCGCGCCGCCGGGCACGGCCCAGACCGGCAGCTTCGGATAAGCAAACGTATTCTCGAAGTACAGCACCAGGGCATTGATCTTGAATTCCGCCAGCAGGGGAATATCGCGCTGGAACGCCGCCAGCGAAGGTATGGCGCCGCGGCTCAGATCCACTTGCACGGCTCGCCAGCGCAGCGCCGGCCAGTCCACAATCTGTGCGGCATCGGCTACGGCGGCGCCCCCCGCGGGATGAAACATCTGGCGCAGGGTTTCGACGCCATAGAGGGTTCCCGCCGCGCTCGCCGCTACGACTTCGGCGCGTTTCCGGGAAATGATGAGCGCGTAGCCTTCGCTCGCGGCAGCCGCAGGCAGGCTCAGACCGGCGCGCCGCAGCGCCTCCGCCCCACGTTTTGATTGCGCACGCAACAACTCGATCCCGCCGCTGCCGCCATGCCGCAGGCGGACCGGTAAATGATCGATGCTGCTCAATTCCCGAGCCAGCACCTGGGCGGCAAACCAGTCCTGCTCGCTCTTCCCGTTGACGGCGATGGTGACACGATGCTTGAGGATGAGCGCGCCCGATTGCAGCGATACCTGGCGCGGATAGGGCAGCAAGAGCGGCTGCGTTTGTGCCACCGCGTTCGCGCCGGAAAAGGCAGCCAGGCAGAGCAGGAGCGCCGCGGCGGCAGCATAGCGAAAACGCATCATTTAGCTCGAGGCACCAGGGTTGCCCGGCGTCGAATTTCCCAGGCGTAGAAAGGCGGGAACATCCAGATCGTCCATGGCTCCTGCGCCTGCAGCCGCGGCTGCCGATGCCGCATGGGCGGACGGCGGGGCCAGCGTGGTCGAACTCGAAGCGGCGGCGTTGATCACGGGCGCAGCGGCAGGCATGTGCTTGGGCTGCTGGATGTATTCGGCGCGAAAGCCGGTGGCAATCACCGTAATCTTGATCTGGTCGCCCATCCCTTCGTTCAGCGTGGCTCCAAAAATGATGTTGGCATCCTCATGCGCCGCCGCCTGGATTACACTCGAGGCTTCGTTCACTTCGGCCAGCATGAGATTGTTCGATCCGCTGATGTTGATGAGAATGCCACGGGCGCCATCGATCGAGGTGTTTTCCAGCAGCGGACTCGATATGGCGGCGCGTGCGGCTTCCACCGCGCGGTGTGGTCCGGTCGCTACCGCCGTGCCCATGATGGCGTAACCCATGCCGTGCATGATGGTCTTGACGTCGGCAAAGTCGCGATTGATGATGCCGGGAATGGTGATGATGTCGCTGATGCCCTGCACCGCCTGGCGCAGAATGTCGTCGGCAATGCGGAACGACTCGACGAAGGCGGCATTCTGCGCCACCATCAGCAGCCGGTCGTTGGGGATGGTGATCACCGTATCCACGGCTTCGGCCAAATCCTTCAAGCCTTTCTCCGCCTGCATCATGCGCCGCTTGCCCTCGAAGGCAAATGGCTTGGTCACCACGGCAACCGTCAGCGCGCCAATTTCATTGGCCAGCGAGGCGATCACCGGCGCCGCGCCCGTGCCCGTGCCGCCGCCCAGACCCGCGGTGACAAACACCATGTCGGCGCCGTCGAGAGCCTCGAGAATTTTTTCGGTATCTTCGAGCGCCGCCTGACGGCCGATCTCCGGATCACTGCCCGCACCGCGGCCGCTGGTAAGCTTGCTCCCGAGCTGAATCTTCACCGGCGCCAGCGAGAGTTTCAGCGCCTGAATATCGGTGTTGGCGACAATAAAGTCCACCCCGTCGAGATGGGCGTCAATCATCCGGTTCACGGCATTGCCTCCGCCGCCGCCTATGCCAATTACCTTGATCTTGGCTGCCGTCGGTTCATCGTCTTCGAGGACCAGTCGAATGGAAGATTCTGAGCTCATTTCGCTCTAGTATACTGACGCCATGGCGCTAACTCCGAGCGATAAAATTTGGCGGAATGGAACCATGGTTGCCTGGGATGATGCCCGCATCCATGTTCTCTCACATGTGGTCAGCTATGGCTCCGGCCTGTTCGAGGGCCTGCGCTGCTATGCCACCATACACGGCCCCGCAATTTTCCGCCTGCGCGACCACATGCAGCGCCTGCTCAACTCGGCCAAAGTCTACCGCATGGAATGCGGGTTCACGCGCTCGCAGCTCGAACGCGCCTGTGTCGATCTGATTCGGGTGAATCACCTGCCCCAGGCCTATATCCGCCCCATTGTCTTGCGTGGCTACGGCAGCATGGGCATCGGGGTTAAAGACCAGGAATGCCCGATCGAAACCTATATCGCCGCCTGGAACTGGTCGGATTATCTGGGCGGCACAAGCATCACCGAAGGCGTCGACGCCCGCGTCGCCTCCTGGACCCGCATCGCCCCCAACACCCTGCCCGTTATGGCCAAAGCCGCGGCCAATTATATGAACTCCCAGCTCATCAAGATGGAAGCCCTCGCCGACGGCTACCAGGAAGGCATTGCGCTCGATGAAGCCGGCCACATCAGCGAAGGTAGCGGCGAAAACGTGTTTCTGGTGCGCGAGGGCAAGCTCTTTACCCCGCCCATCAGCTCCTCTGTCCTGCCCGGCATCACGCGCGACTCGGTTATCCGCATCGCCACCGATATGGGCTTGGACGTCGTGCAGGAGCCACTGCCTCGTGAAGCCTTGTATCTGGCCGACGAGGCGTTTTTCTCCGGTACTGCAGTTGAAATTTCTCCCATCAAAGCCGTCGACCGCCGGACGGTCGGCTCGGGAACGCGCGGCCCCATTACCAAGGCCATTCAGGACCGCTATTTCGCCCTCGCCAAGGGCGAAGCCGATGACGTCTACGGCTGGCTCACCCCAGTCGAATCCCCCGTCGAGGCGGCCAAATGAGCACGCGCGCCCTGCCGCCACTTAACCCTGGACGGTCAGAGCCGGGCGCGGCGCATAGTGGCTGGCGACGTAGTTTTCGAGAATGCCGATGAACTCGTCGGCCAGGCCTTCGCCGTGCAGGGTTTTGAACAGGCGGCCGTCAACGTAGACGGGCGCTTTGGGGTCTTCGAAGGTGCCGGGCAAGGAAATACCGATGTTGGCGTGGCGGCTTTCACCAGGGCCATTGACGATGCAGCCCATCACGGCGACGTTCATGGCCTCGACCCCCGGGCGCTCGCGGCGCCACTCCGGCATCCGGCGCTGAATGTGCGCCTGAATCTGCTCGGCCATCGCCTGGAAAAAAGTGCTGGTAGTACGGCCGCAGCCCGGGCAGGCCGTTACCTGAGGGGTGAAGGAGCGCAACTCCAGCGACTGCAGAATCTGCTGCGCAACCCGCACTTCTTCGCAGCGATCACCGCCGGGCGCCGGGGTGAGCGACACGCGGATAGTGTCGCCAATGCCTTCCTGCAGCAGCACCGACATCGCTGCCGTCGAAGCGACAATGCCTTTGGCGCCCATGCCGGCTTCGGTAAGGCCAAGGTGCAGCGGGTAATCGCAAGCCGCCCCCAATTTGCGGTAAACCTGAATCAAATCCTGGACGCCGCTGAGCTTGGCGCTGAGCAGAATGCGGTCGTGAGGCAAACCGTAGCCTTCCGCGGCCGCGGCTGATTCGAGCGCCGAAGCGACGATCGCCTCGATCATGACCGCCTTTGCCGTCAGCGGTTGCGCCAGCCTGGCGTTGGCATCCATCATGCGCGTCAGCAGCGCCTGATCGAGCGAACCCCAATTAACGCCGATGCGCACCGGCTTGTTGTGGCGCAGCGCGGTTTCGATCAGAATCTGAAAATTACCATAATCCTTGCGGCCGATATCGGAGTTGCCGGGATTGATGCGGAATTTGGCGAGTGCGGCCGCGCACCCGGGGTATTTCGTCAGCAGCAGATGGCCGTTGTAGTGAAAATCGCCAATGAGCGGAACGTGGCAGCCGCGCGCCGCCAGCATCTCCTGAATGCGTGGCACCGCCTGCGCCGCTGCTTCGGTATTGACGGTGATGCGCACCAGCTCCGAACCCGCGCGCGCCAGCGCCTCGACCTGAACCGCCGTCCCCGCCGCATCCGCGGTATCCGTGTTGGTCATCGATTGCACGACGATCGGGTGCTCACCGCCAACCGCGACGCCGCCAACCGCCACCGGAACCGAACTGCGCCTCAATTTCTCACCACGACGGCGCGCACGATGTCGTTGTAAATGACCACTGTCATCAGGACCAGCAGGAAAGCAAACCCGGCCTGATAGACGCGCTCCTTGATGCGCGTCGAAACGTCATGGCGCAGAATCGATTCGATGAACAGGAACAGTATCATGCCCCCGTCGAGTACCGGGATCGGCAGCAGATTCAGCAATCCGAGGTTCAGGCTGATCAGCGATGTCACCTCGAATATCGGCAGCAGCGTGGGCGCGCGCGCCGCTTCCCCGGTCACGGCCGCGATCCCCACCGGGCCTTGCAGCGTCTGGATCGATGCTTTCTGTGACACCAGCTTGCCCACCAGACCGATGATGACCACGCTGTAGCGCTTGTTGACCTGCAGCGAGTGCTCCAGCGCTTTCGAAAACGGCAATTGCTGGAAGGTGGTGTCGCTCGTGAAGGCAGCGCCGATCATCCACTGCCGCTGCCCTGCATTTTTCGCCAGTTTGGGCGTAACCGGCAGGGTCAGGGTCTGGCCTTTGCGTTCGACCTTCAAGGTGAACGTGTTCCCGGTCGCCCCCAGCTTGGCGGAATCAAGCGGCGGCTGGGCGGCTTGAATCTGGGCCACGAGATTGCCGGGGTCGAGCACCTTATGGCCGTTGATCGCGAGGACGCGGTCTCCGGGTTCGAGTCCGGCGCGTTGGGCGGGCGCATCTTTGGTGATGTCACCAAAGCGTGTGACTTCTTCGGGCGCGAGGCCGACCAGCGGAGGATTGCTGTTGCCGTCCTGCAGCGGCGTCATCGTGGTATGCAGAATTTTGCCGCCCCGGTCGATCGTCATGGGCAGCGCACGGTCGACGGAAATCGCCGAATCCATGAAGACCGTCTCCCAGGTCGGGTTCGGCGCGCCATCGACGGCAATGATGCGATCTTCGGGTTGCAGGCCCGCCTTGGCCGCGGGTGAGCCCGGTTGCACCTGCGCAATCACCGCCGCGCGGTCCAGCACCGGATTATGCGGGTATTCACGCATGTAGACCGGGACCAGCAGCCCGATCGCCAGCACAATGTTCATGAACGGCCCGGCGAAGGCGATGATGAAGCGCTGCCAGCGCGGCTTCGACAGGAATTCGTCGGGCAAGCCGCTGGGCTGATCCATCGGATTCTCGCCCGCCATGCGTACATAGCCTCCCAGCGGCAACAGGCTGAGGCGATAATCGGTCCCCCCGGCGGTGAAGCCCAACAGGCGTTTGCCAAAGCCCAGCGAAAACGTTTCCACGCGCACGCCAAATGCTTTCGCGGCGACAAAGTGCCCGAATTCGTGCACAAAGACGATCACGCCCAGCACGACGGCGACGGCAACAATATCGATGAGAATCGTGTTCATGCTCAACGGCGGCGCAGCTCAGCAGAGCGCAGCCAGCGTCAATGCCGCTGCTTCGCGGGCTTGGCGGTCACAAGCCAGCACCTCGGCGACACTCGACACGGCAGGCGCACCCACGCGCTGCATCGTCTCCTCCACCACACGGGCAATACCTTGAAATCCAATTTTTCCGGATACAAAGGCTTCGAGCGCCACTTCGTCGGCGGCGTTCAGCACCGCACTCGCGCCCCCTCCAGCTCGCCAGGCCTGACGTGCCAGATCGAGGCACGGAAAGCGTTGGTGATCCGGGGACATGAATTCCAGTTTTGCTACCTCATCTAATTTTAGCGGGAAACGGGAGCTCGTGAGGCGCTCGGGGTAAGTCAGCGCGTACTGGATCGGCGTGCGCATGTCAGCCGTGCCCAATTGCGCGACCACCGAGCCGTCGACGAACTCGACCATGGAGTGCACGATCGACTGCGGGTGGACAAGTACTTCCACTTGAGATTCGTCCAACCCGAACAGGTGGCACGCTTCAATGATTTCAAAGCCTTTATTCATCAATGTCGCCGAGTCCAGCGACACGCGCGAGCCCATGCTCCAGGTGGGATGGCGCAGTGCCTGCGCGGGCGTCACGCGAGCCATCTCGGCCACGGGCGTCTCGCGAAACGGTCCGCCCGAGGCGGTAAGAATCACCCGTGCCAGCTCAGCTCGCTTCCCTGCCCGCAGGCATTGATGCACGGCGCTGTGCTCGCTATCGATGGGAATGATCCGCCCGCCGCCTGCCCGTGCCGCCCCCAGCAGAACCTCGCCCGCCACCACCAGCGCTTCTTTGTTGGCGAGGGCAACCGTGCAGCCGGCACGCAATCCCGCCGCGATGGCCTCCAGCGCCGCCACACCGACCACAGCCGCCACCACAATTTGCGCTCCGCACTCGGTCGCGGCCGCCAGCAGGCCCTCCGCACCGGTCAACACGCGCGGGGCATACGTGAGCTTCTGCTGCAGCCAGACAACCGCATCCTGGCTTTTCACCGAGACCAGCCCGGGCCGAAAGCGATTCGCCTGCTCCGCCAGCAGCTCGATGTTGGCGCCGCCTGCCAGCGCCGTAACCGTAAATCGTTCCGGCAGGCTGGCCACAACCTCGAGCGTGTTGCGCCCGATGGAGCCGGTTGCGCCCAGAATCGCAAGTCTGGTGCGAGGTTCAGTGCAAGTAGGTGACATAGAACCAGAGTACCGGGGCGGCAAACAGCAATGCATCCACGCGATCGAGAACGCCGCCATGGCCTGGCAACAGCGTTCCGGAGTCTTTGACCTGTGCGCCGCGCTTGAACAGGGACTCGACCAGATCGCCCACCTGTGCGGCCACGTTGATCGCACCGCCGAGCAAGGCCATGGCGAGAATCGGCCAGTTGCTCACGGCCACGTTGGTCCAGGCGCCAAAGCCGGCGCCCAGCAGCAACGCCACCAGAAACGACGCCCCGGCACCTTCCCACGATTTTTTCGGGCTGACGCGCGGCGCCATGCGATGGCGGCCCCACGCACGCCCGGCGTAGAGCGCGGCGGTATCGCCCACCCAGACCACCACCAGCAGAAACACCAGCCAGATCACGCCTGCGGCTTCATTCCGGATGCCGCCGAGCAGGCCCAGCAATACGCCCAGATACAGCGCACCAAACAGCGCCGTGCTGGCGTTAACAACATGCCGCTCCATCCCGCTGGGCTGGCACAAGGCGCGAATGCCCAGCGCCAGCACCAAGGCTACCAACACGGCCGCCCACACGCCGGCACTGCCGGCGAACGAAACCAAAACGACAAACACTACTGTGGCGATGAAGCCAATCCATTGAAACGGCGCGAATCCGCGGCTGCGCGCAAATCCGAAAAACTCATGCACGCCGAGAACGGCGACGGCCGCCAGCAGTACCGTAAACAGCCAGGCGGGTGCCCACACCACAATCGCCAGCGTGGGAATGACCAGCGCAACGGCGGTCCAGACGCGTGTCATTGACGAGGGGTTCCGCCTTGCGCTCGTGATCGCGTCAGTCGATGCCGTAGTTCCTCCGGTGCGGATAGGCCGCCGAAACGCCGTTCCCGGCCCTGATAGTCAATGATCGCGCGCACCAGGTCGACGCCGCTGAAATCGGGCCAGAGTACCGGCGTCGTCCAGAGTTCGGCGTAGGCGAGCTGCCACAGCAAAAAATTGCTAATGCGCTGCTCGCCGCTGGTGCGGATCAGCAAGTCCAGTTCCGGCAACTGCGCGGTCGAGAGATGGGCCGCAATATCGGCTTCGCGGATGCGTAAACTCTCGAGCCGCCCCTGCTGTCGCGCTTCCTCGACAATCGCCTCGCAGGCGTCGGTCAGCTCGTGCCGCGCGCTGTAGTTGAGCGCCAGTGTCAGCACCATGCCGGTATGGGATGCGGTGGCGGCGCGGCTGTTCTCCAGCTCGCGCTGTACGGCAGGGGGCAGCTCGTGCAGCCTGCCAATCGCCTCCAGACGGATGTTCTGCCGGGTCATCTCCGCGAGCTCGCTGCGCAGATAGCGCCGCAGCAGCCGCATCAGAAAATTAACCTCGGACTGCGGACGGCGCCAGTTCTCCGCCGAAAATGCGTAGAGCGTCAGCGCCGGAATATGCAGGCGCGCGCAGGCTTCTACCGCCGCGCGCACGGCGCGCACGCCCGCCAGGTGACCCGACACGCGTGGCCGGTGTGCGCGCGCGGCCCAGCGGCCACTGCCATCCATGATGATCGCCACGTGCCGCGGCAATCGCGCCGGGTCGATCTGACGCTCCCGTTCGACCTCTGCGCCGGGCGCAGATGCGGCTTCCGGCGGTGCTGTAAAAGCCAAAGGCATGCTGCTCAATTTTACGGCTAATTCTCGCTCAGCCAGGCAATCACATCGTCGGCGGTGATAACCCCCAGGATGCGGCGCTGATCGTCAACCACGGGCAGCGCCAGCAGGTTGTATTTATTGAACACTTCGGCCACTTCGCTCTCGGCACGCTCGCGTTCTACGGCGATGGGCTCATCCGCCATATCTCGTAGCAGGCTTGCAGGCCGGCCCAGCAGAATGCGGCCCACCGGGACGGCGCCGGTCAGTTGTCCGCCGGCGTTGAGCAAAAAGATCGTGGTCAGGCTCTCGACCGGGCCGCTAAACGCTCGCGCCGCAGCAATGGCGGCGGCCGCCGTCGCAGTTTCGGAAAGCGCCAGGAAGTCCGTCGTCATGCGTCCGCCCGCGGTATCTTCCGCGTACTCGAGCAGATCGCTGACGTCTTCGCGTTCGGGGGCCTTCATCTCGCGCAGAATCTGTTCGGACTGTTCCTGCGGCAGGTCGGCCAGCACGTCGGCGGCTTCGTCCGGCTCCATCTCTTCAATAATGTCGGCAGCTTGTTCGCTCTCCAGTGCTTCGATCAGCGAGCGCTGCAGCTTGGGGTTGACTTCACCGAGAATGTCGGCGGCCACTTCACGGTCGAGGGAGCCGAACACGGCGCCGCGTTCGGCCGGAGCCAACTCCTCCATAATGTCGGCGGCATCGGCCGGGTGCAGGCGGCCAAGGGCGTGGTAGGTGATTTGCAGCCGCATGCGCCGCGCCGGGTCGATTTCGACCAGATCAAAGGCGCGCCAGGGTATGGTGCGCGAATTGGCCCATTCCGAGGCTCCCTGCAGCCATGTGCGCGGCACCGCCCCTTGTAGCAGACGGCGCAGGGCTCCGGAAACGCCAATGTCGACCTGCTGCGCCCGCAGTTGATAGCCACCTTCGGTCTGGTGCAGCTCCAGCCCAATATCATTCACGCGCACGACTCTGCGGCCGTTTACGTCAATAATTTGCTGATCGAGCACGTCGTGGCGCAACAGCAGGTGACCCGAGTTGACTTCCATTGGCACCGGCGATAGTTGCCGCATTTCGATCGTCATGCCTTCCAGGTCAAGTCCGAGCAGGTGCAGCGGCACCTGCCAGAGATTGCCCTGGTGGCTATAGACCACGCGGCCAACCAGATTGGCGTCAATTTCCGGTTCCACCACAAGCTCGCGCACGTCACCGTAGCGGTGGCCGTCGCCGCCGCGCAGAGGCAAATGAATCAGTTCGGTCAGGTAGAACACGTCCTACCAGTTTAATTCTGCCCGGATTTGGGCGAGAATGAATCACGGAGGACAATACTGCTATGCCTACGCCGCCGGATCCCAACATTACCGTCTGGTTTCGCGGTCAGTATGCTCGCCTGGGCGATGCCAACGTGAACATTCTGACGCATGCCCTGAACTACGGGACCGGTGTTTTTGAAGGCATCCGTGGTTATCACGACGCGCGGGACGGCAATCTTTACCTGATGCGCGCCGCCGACCATTACCGGCGCTGGAAGCTGAACTGCGGGCTGCTGCGGCTGCAGGTTCCCGAAAGCATCGAGCAATTGTGCGCAATCACGGCCGAGCTGTGCCGGCGCAATCAGTTCCACACCAATGTGTACGTACGTCCGCTGGCTTACAAGGCATCCGCCGCGATCGGTGTGCATTCGGACAACAACGATGCGTACGCGATCGTCGTGGTGCCGTTTGGCGCGTACTTTGCACGCGAAGGCGGGTTGCGGGCCGGGATCTCCTCCTGGCGGCGCGTGGATGACAATGCCATTCCCGGGCGCGGCAAGATCTCCGGCGCCTACGCCAACAGTGTGCTCGCCGGCGATGAAGTGGCCGCCAACGGCTATGACGAAGCCATATTCCTCAACCAGGACGGGCACGTATGCGAGGCCGCCGCGGCCAACCTCTTCATCGTGCGGCGCGGTGAGCTGCACACGCCCGCCATCACGGAAAATATTCTCGAAGGCATTACGCGCGACAGTATTCTGGAGCTCGCCCGCAACGAGTTGCGGGTGCCGGTCCACGAGCGTGCGATCGACCGTACCGAACTCTACATGGCCGACGAGATCTTCCTGTGCGGCACTGGCGCCGAAATTGCTCCCATCATCGAAGTGGATCACCACCCCGTAGGAACGGGCAACCCCGGACCGCTGACGCGCAAACTCAGCGAAATTTTCCGCGAGGCGACTCACGGGCATCTGCCCGCGTATCGCTCCTGGTTGACACCCGCCTACGCCAACGAGGCTGTGCGTGCCTGAAATCGAAAGCGAAACCACCCCAAACGAAACACCCGCCAACCAAGCCGCGCCGGTGCCCGGGCCGGAGTCGGCGGCGGAGCCTGCACCGGAGCCGGCCGCGGCTGCCAGCTCACCCGATGGTGAGCCGGCGCCGGGCGAACCGCGGAAGCCGCGCCGCCCCCGCCACCGGCATCGGCGGCCGCGCACGGCTGTCGGC
>JBOGKK010000077.1:0-6122 GCA_050745425.1 Terriglobales bacterium | reverse complement strand
CCAAGAAATACCTCGTCTCCGGAGGTGCCGGCCAGAGTCTGGCCGGCGAGGCGGCCCGAGCTGTCATGAGCACCGCCGTGGCCACCGCAGCGTAGATACTCTTGCCCGTCCCCGCCTGCGGCCCCGGCTAGAGCAAAATCAGCTCTGCTGTAGCATCGCCGACCGTACCGCCTGCGGCTTTGACCCCAGGAAAAGCCGCACGCAATCGCCCGAAGCTTGCTACACCGACGCTGTTTTTGCTCTAGTCGACGCCGAAATATGCCGTACTCTCGCGCCGCATTCCGGCCGCGGGCTCGGCGCGCTGGAACCGCCAGCCCGTGAGCACCTCAAAATCAGCACTGGCGGGCATCATACCGGTGTCGCGGGCCATTGGCCAAGGCCGGCGTAGCGGCCAATGCCAACGCACACGTTACTGCCAGCTTGGCTTGCAATCGCATGGAAAAATGGACCCGGCGGGGAAAGCGCCGGGCCCCATCTCCTTCACTGCTTGATCATTGACTTCCGGCAGCAGCACCTCGGATTCTCGGTGCCTGCACACTTCGCATTGGCACTGTGCGTGACCTTCACCTCGCATCCGCAGCTTGGGTCCGGGCAACTGACCTGCACGGCCATCACCACGCGTTGTGCGCCAAAGCGTGCGTGAACGCGGGCTCGCCGATCGTCTTTCTGCATAACGGGCAGACCTATCTCGTGCTCACACCCAAGGACGGCATGCCGCTTCCGAAAGCCGTTTACAACGATCTGGGCGACCCCGGCGTCACCGTCCACGGCCAGGTGATTGACTCCCACGGCGTCCGCGCCATCGGGATCAGTTCCGTCTCGGAGTGATGGTCAAGATGAGGCCGGCAGGATGGGGCACGATGGGACCCGTGCTCATCCTGTTGGATTTAAACTAAGGTGTGGCCCTTTCGCAGCCATTGCCGCCCCAACCGCCGGATCCAGTGGCTCTGCTGCGCCAGAACCCGGAAGCCGTAGCGGCTGTAGTCGCGGAAAACGCGCCGGCTCTGCTGCGCGTCGCCCGCGCTTGGCGTGTCCCGGATGTGGATGCCGAGGATTTGGTGCAGGAGCCCTTCGTCACCTTTTTAACCAGTCTCGATCGCTTCCAGTGCCGCAGCCAGACCCGCACTTGGCTTTGCGGCATTTTACACAACAAAATCCGCGCGTATCGGCGCTCGCGCCGTTATGAGCCCCTGGCCGACGACACCGATGGACGGTGCGCGCCTGACCTAATCGAGGCCTCCGAAGCCGGGAATGCAATCCGCCATTGTCTCGCGCGCCTGCCCGCGCGCCAACGCTGGGCGTTTCATCTCAACCAGATCGAAACTCAACCCCGCGACCAGACGAGCTTTCGCCTCGGGGTTAGCCGCGGTCATTTCGCGGTGCTGCTGCACCGCGCCAAACAAACGCTGCGCGACTGCCTCGAACGCATGGGCTGGGGACGCGGCAAAACCACGGCGAAATCACCCCCAGCATAACCAGCTTTGCTGCGCCCCGCACCTCACGCGCGCGCTCGATCAGCGCCGTCGGCGCCTCCCGTATGAGTCTTGATTTTTCGCGCACGCCCGTGTGCTTCTGCGCTTGCGTCACCAATTCATCGTCAAGCACAACGGTTATCCGCATGCATTCAGTTTAGCGTCGTCCGATGCGGTTCAGACGCGGTCGCCTGGCGGCAGAAGGCCAGCGGCTCGGCGGCTTCGGGCAGGCCGGCGGCGGCGGCGCGCTGCAGCCAGGGCAGCGCCTCCTTGGGGTTTTCGAAGCCTTGCAGCAGCAGCAGGCCCTTGTTCAGGACGAGCAGGTGGTTTTCCGGATCGAGGGCAAGAGCGTGGTCGAGGCTGTCGAGGGCCTCGGGAAAATGTTCGGCGCGCAGCAGCAGGCCGGCGCGGTTGGACCAGGCGGCGGTGCGCAGCCCCTGGTTGTCGCCCGCGTGCTCCAGCAGCGCATCGTAGGCGGCGAGCGCGGGCTCGAAGCGTTCCAGATCCTCGAGCACGAGCGCCTTGCCCAGCCACGCCGGACCATAGGCGGCATCGAGCGCCAGCGCGCGATCAAGCGCCGCCAGCGCGCTGGTGTTGCGCTCGGCGGCGTGCAGCCGCCGCGCTTCGGCGACCCAGGCCGCAGGCGTCGAGGGCTCTGCCCCGGAGTTTTCAGGCGCGAGTGGCGGCGTTGCGGCCATGGGCTCCCTGAAGCATGCGCGGCAGGCGGCTGTCTTCGATGGTGATCGTCTGGTCGCGCTCGGGACCGGTCGAGACCATGCAGATTTCAAGGCCGGTTTTGGCGCCCAGATAGGCCAGATACGCGCGCGCGGCCGCGGGCAACTGCGCGGCCTGGGTCATCCCCTCGGTGCTGCTCTGCCAGCCGGGCAGCTCCTCGTATTGCGGCTCCAGCTCGTCCCAATCGCGCGCGGCCGCCGGCAGCGATAGCACCGTCTCGCCCCGCAGGCGGTAGCCGGTGCAGACCGGAATGCGGTCGAGGTGATCGAGCACGTCCAGCTTGGTGATGACCAGCGTCTCGATGCCGTTGACCATGGCCGCGTAACGCATGAGCGGCACATCGAACCAGCCCACGCGCCGCGGACGCCCGGTGACGCTGCCAAACTCATTGCCGCGCTGCCGCAATCCGTCGGCGCGCTCGCCCTGCGCCTCCGTCGGAAATGGTCCGCCGCCGACGCGGGTGCAGTAGGCCTTGCTCACACCGATCACATCGCTGATGCGCGTCGGCGCCAGGCCGGTGCCGGTGCAGGCGCCCCCGGCGGTGGTGCTGCTGGAGGTGACAAACGGATAGGTGCCGTGATCGATGTCGAGCAGCGCACCCTGTGCGCCTTCGAGCAGAATCGACTCGCCGCGCTCAGCCGCCCGGTTCAGACACCAGGCCGTATCGGCCAGGTACGGGCGTATCTGTTCGCTCAGCGCCACGTAGGTTTCATAAATTTGGCCAACATCGAGCGGCAACGAGCCATACAGCGCCTTGGCAATGGCATTCTTTTCCGCAAGCGCGTTGGTGATGTGGGCGCGTAGCAGCTCGCGGTCGTATAGATCCTGCAGACGCAGGCCGCGGCGGCCCATTTTATCTTCGTAGGCCGGGCCAATGCCGCGCGACGTGGTGCCGATCTTCACCCGCCCGGGGGCGTTTTCCGCCGCCAGCTCGATCATGCGGTGATAGGGGAGAATGACATGCGCACGGCGGGAAATGTGGAGGCGTCCGCTGACCTTCACGCCTGCACTTTCCAGCGCCGCAATCTCGTTCACCAGCGCCTGCGGGTCCACCACCACCCCATTGCCGATCACCGCCTGCGAACCTCCGAGAATCCCGCAGGGGATCAATTGCAGAATGAACTTGCGCTCGCCAATCACCACCGTATGGCCGGCATTGTGACCGCCCTGGCAGCGTGCCACCCAGCCAAAGTGGCTCGACAGCAGGTCGACGATCTTGCCTTTTCCCTCGTCGCCCCACTGGGCGCCGACCACAACCACGGCACACGTATCCATAAGCGCTGACAGTTCTCTCCGGAGCGGTGATTTTAGTGCACCGGCGTTGGCTGCAGATGCCGGTCAAGCGTGCGGCGCAGCGCGTCTTTGCTGACGTAGCCCACGATCTGCTCTTCCACTTTGCCGTTGCGGAACAGCAGCAGCGTGGGAATGCCCTGCACCTGGTAGGCGCCAGCGGTGCGCACGTTCTGATCCACATCGAGCTTGCCGACTTTGAGCTTACCTGCCAGCTCCCCGGCCACAGCCTCGACGTGCGGCGCCAGTTGGCGGCACGGGCCGCACCAGGTCGCCCAGAAATCCACCAGAACCGGCATGTCGGATTTCAGCACTTCGGTTTCAAAGTTGGCATCGGTAAATTCGGCGACATTGGCGGCCATGGCAATCTCCTCCCTTACTATTGTACCGGAACCCAATGAAGGCACCGCGAGGCCAGAACTTCCTCTATCAGCCGCAATGGCTGCGGCGCGTGGCCGCCGCCGTCGGCCCCAGCGATGCCCTGCTGGAAATCGGCGGTGGGCCCGGCGGACTTTCCGCCGAGTTGGCCAGGATCACCCGCCAGCTCTGGGTCGTGGAACTCGATCACGCTCTGGCCCAGGGACTGCGGCAGCACTTCGAGGTCATCGAAGCGGATATCCTCCAACTCGATCTTGCCCAATTCGGTTCCATACGCATCGCCGGCAACCTGCCTTACTACATCACCAGCCCCATTTTGTTGCACTTGTTCCAGTTCGCCGATTCCATCACCGATGCCACCATCATGGTGCAGCGCGAAGTCGCCGAGCGGCTCACGGCCCAGCCCGGCAGCCGCGCCTTCGGCCTGCTGTCCGCCACCACCCAGTTCCATGCCCACCCCGAACACCTGTTCGACATTCCCCCCGGCGCGTTCCGCCCCGCGCCCAAGGTCTATTCCTCGCTCGTGCGCCTGACCATGGCGCCGCAAGCCGCAGCCCTCGGCGTCGAGCCAGAGCCTTTCCTGCGCTTCCTCCGCCGTGGCTTCTCGCAAAAACGCAAGCAACTCGCCAGCTTTTTCCTGGATCCCGCTAGCGCCGGATTGCCGCCGCGCGCCCGCGCCGAAGAACTCACCCTCCCGCAATGGGCCGCCCTTTATCGCTGCTCGGTTCAGCGCTGAATCCAGCGCGGGCTGTCGCGGCCCGCTCATTGCCCGGCGGCGGCAGCCCGGAGCAGCCCTGAGCGCCAATCATGCAGGCTGGTCGCTTTCACTCATTCATGCCCGCACCGAGTCATACAGCACACCTACACTGATTCTCACCTTGCTCAGACAACCCGGCAACTCTGATCCCCCATCTAATTTTATGAGGCCACCCAGGTGACCCCGGCAGATGTTTCGATGCCTGGCCGTTTGTATGTCTGCTGGCTCCGTACGCTTGACAACCGATTTAACCATCCCTGCGGGAAGCGCCCTGGCCGCGCTTCCCGTTGCGGGCGCCAGAAAATGACGTGGTGACTGTCACTCTCCACGCCACCTGTAATCAACAACCTACGCCAGTAAAAGTGACATTTACCCCAAAAACGAGCGGTTGTACCAAGCGCAGTTGGAAGTTGAGAGGCGGCGGTTCCTATCGCGGCACCGGCCGAGTTGCCTCAACGCAGGCAAGATCGAGGCCGCGGCATGGGGCCCCTTCCAGTTCCCATTCCGTTGCCGGGGAGCAACTTCCGCCCGCCGGCCCCCTCGGCCGAACCCCCGGAGCCTGCTACACCGAGTCTGATTCTGCTCCAACCGGAGGCGTCGGCGGAGCCCCCGGCAAGCACTGGCCGATAACCTGTCGCCTGTCAACCCCGGCGCCGCGCACCGCCAAACGGTAGAATAGAAACCTGTGGCAAAACCATTGCAATTGATCCCTTTAGGCGGCCTGGGCGAGTTCGGCCTGAACATGATGGCCATCCGCTATGGCGACGACATCGTGGTCGTCGACTGCGGCCTGATGTTTCCCGAACCCGAACTGCTCGGCATTGACATCGTCGTGCCCGACGTCAGTTATCTGGTCGAAAACCGGGCCCGTCTGCGTGGCATCCTGCTCACGCACGCCCATGAAGACCACATCGGCGCGCTGCCATTCGTCATTGAAGACCTGAACGTACCCATCTTCGGCACCGAGTTCACGCTGGCGCTGGTGGAATCAAAGTTCAGCGAGCATGGCTTGCTCGACAGCACGCACCGGCACATCGTGCGGCCACTGGAACCGTTTACGCTGGGGCCGTTTTCAATCGAATACATCCACGTCACCCACAGCATTGTCGGTGCCTGCGCCATCGCCATCACCACCCCGGCCGGGGTCGTAATTCACACCGGCGATTTCAAAATTGACCCGACGCCCAGCGATAACCAGCCCTTCGACCTGCACACCTTCGCCAGCTACGGCAAGCGCGGCGTGCTGGCGCTGCTCAGCGACAGCACCAACGTCGACCGGCGCGGTTATACGCCCAGCGAGATGGCGGTGCGCGACCGCTTTGAAGACCTGTTCGCCAACGCCGGCGACGGACGGCTCCTGATCTGCTGTTTCACCAGCTCCATTCACCGCATTCAGTTGGCGGTCGAAATGGCCGCCGCCTATGGACGCAAGGTCTGCTTCCTCGGCCGCAGCATGGAGAACAACACCGCCATCGCGCACCGGCTGGATT
>JBOGKK010000076.1:0-2054 GCA_050745425.1 Terriglobales bacterium | reverse complement strand
GGCGGTAATTCGTAATGGGCGCATGGCACCCGAGCGAACTATCGAGTCCGCCGTCTACTAGGCCAGCAACAGGGCATGGGGAAAAAACCACTTCGCCCCATGCCAGAGGAGCTGTTGCAGCAGCCAGGTCCGTTGCTTCTGGGTCTCGCGCCAACACGCGGCGCGCCATTTGGGCTTCACCAGCAGGGTCACGCCTCCGCCGACCGCCATCAACATCAAGACATACTTCATTGGGTCAGTGTTCCACTTACCTGCCCTCTGCCTGACTGGGCTGACCGCCCATGGGAACGTCGTATGGTGAACACCCGTGTGCGGGATTTTGTGCGATAAAACCGTGCATCTGGAGTTTTGTGCGATTTAGGCGGCTCGCAAGCCCAACCACTCCTTCGTTTGCAACACCGCCGCGAATTCGATCCCCCCCTCCAGCACCAACCCACATCACCAGCTTCATCTTTTGGTGATAGGCTGGGAGCATGAAACGGGCGACGATCACGCTCCCGGATGAACTGGCGACGGCGATTGACCGCTACACGCGCGCGCAGGAGAACCCACCGCCGCTGACGCGGCTGGTGCAGAGCGCATTGCGACAGTATTTGCGCGAGCGTGGTTATTTGCGAGCACCGGGTCGCTTGCGCATTCGCGCTGCAGCGAAGGGCAGCGGGTACAGTGACGTGAGCGAGAAACACGACCGTTACCTCGCCGGGCGATGAGGCCGGTCATCGCCGATACGGGCCCACTCTATGCCGCGGTGGATCGCAGCGATGCCCATCACGCGCGCTCGGTGCAAGAAATCGAGCGACTGGGCCAGAGGGGTCGCGATGTTGTGGTGCCGTACCCGGTGCTGCTGGAGGCCTACACGCTGGTTTTGCGCCGCTTGGGGAACCGCGTTGCAGGCGATTGGCTTGCCGATCTGCTGGCGAGCGCTGCGTGGATCAACGCAGAGCCGAGTGACTACCAAACTGCGGCCGCTCTAGTGTCGCGCTATCCGGATCAGGCGATTACGCTGGTCGACGCCACGATAGCGGTTTTGAGTGCACGACTGGGCGGTGAGGTCTGGACCTACGACCGCCATTTTGAGATTTTGCGGGCAGCGGTGTGGCGGCCATAGGGATCGCCATTGCTTGCGCGCGGGCGCGTTGGGTCGGCGCGCGCTTGGAGGCCGCGCTTCAAGGTTTGTGCGGGATCGCCTCTACGGCTCCTCCTGTCTCCCGGTGTCCGCTGCCGAATAGAGCGGTAGAATAATCTGGCCTGCTATGGCATCCACGTTCATCCGTGCGCTTGCGCTCATCGCCTTGCTCGCCACTGTAGGCCCGGCGTGGCTGCGCGGGCAGGCCTCGAAGGCAGCGAACCCGTGGTCGTTCCTTAACGAGCCGGCCGGATACCCATCGGCCACCCTCGCCCCGGACTGCCGCCCACTCGCCTATTTTTCCGGCTCGCCACTCCGTTTCGATCTGCACGGCGATCTCGCATTCGAACGGTCCTATCGCCGTGGAAACCAACCGCCGTTGGCGATGTCGAACCGAACCACGCAGGTGCTGTTGGGCACGGTCGCCGGACGCAAGATTTATCAGATCAACCAATCGATAACCCTCGGCGCCTCCGGTGCTTCGCCCCAGCAGGTGCGTCGCATTGTCGTGGAGCGCAGGCAGCCACAATATTGCGTCATCTTTCAGACCCACCTGGGCGGGCAGCGCTTGCTCAGACCGGTCAAGATCGCCGCCCGCAACGACCACACCTTCCTCGTTGCCAGCGACCCGATCAACGGCAAGGGCGGCCTGAGCCACATCCACGCGTCGGTCTTCGACCAAGGCCGGCCGTACTCTCTCGATCTCGATGCCGTGATCGCCCAAACCTTGAGGCGCATTCTGCCGTCTCTCTTTGAATTCCCGGTGCAAGTGGTGCTCACACCACAAGAACTTTCGTACACGGCTAGAGCAAAAACAGCTCTGCTGTAGCACCGCCGACCGTGCCGCCTGCGGCTTTGACCCCAGGAAAAGCCGCACGCAATCGCCCGAAGCTTGCTACACCGACGCTGTTTTTGCTGTAACATATCC
>JBOGKK010000075.1:0-9543 GCA_050745425.1 Terriglobales bacterium | reverse complement strand
CGCATGTACAGCGGCGCGACGGGGTAGGTCCATGGCATACCCCCCGGCTGTTTTGCGGGAGCGATTTTTCCGGTGGCTGTTCTGGTGGCTGTTTGTCACCGGGATTGCTGCATGCACCATCATGCAGCGAACAACAAGCTATCGCGGAAGCCCTTGCAAACACTGGCGAATTGCGGGATTATGCGGAGTGATGCGGAACGGTGCGGAGTGGCCCAGTAGCGATTATGAGTCCGCTGCTCTAACCGTTGAGCTATAGCCCCGCAAAGCAATTAAACCATTGTATTGCGGTACTCGCCGCATCGGGGATCATCAGGTCGCCTGCTTGCTTTCGCCCATACTCCAGACCATTGCTGTTACTCTAAGCGCGTCGGCTCTGGAGGGTTGATGAAGCGTAGTCTGATTGCCCTGCTGGCGGCGGTGCTGGCGCTGCCCCTACTTGCCCTGGCGCAGCGGCCGCTGCCGCCGCAACTGCAAAAGCTCGACGTGTCGACCGGGCACTGGGTGTTTCACGGCACCAGTCACAGCGCACGCACCGGCAAAACCGGATCCTGGTCCTGGGATGAGCACTGCCGCTGGTCGCAGAATCGCGAATTCCTCGAGTGCAGCTTCAGCAACATATGGTCCGGAAAGCCGGTCCGGTCGCTGGTGGTCGACACCTACAATCCCGCTCGCCACAGCTACTGGCATTACGAGATTTTCACCAGCAACAGCGCGCACCCCTTCGTATCGCAAATGTCCATCGCCAACAATGTCTGGACTGAGTCCACGCCGAAGCAAAAAATCGTATATGTCTGGTCACCACGGCGGGTGACGGTGAAGATCGAGACCTCCCACGATGGCACGCACTGGACCACGGTGGACCAGGGCGTAGGCATCAAGCAGCCGTAGCATCTGGCGGCGGCGTAACGCAGGAACTTGCGGAGCCAACAGCGGAGGGAGTCTGCCACCAAGGCGCGCCAACTCGGGCGCTGATTTCATTTGCGGCGTCGTCCGCCGGGTTGCCGGCGCGGGCGATCTTCGCGCATGTCAGACAGATCGCCCTGCCATGCGCCGGAGCCGACCCAATCGACCAGACCGCGGGGACGGCTGACCCGGATCAGCTCGCCAACGCATGCTTGACCGTAGCCGAATAGGTGCGGATGCCAGCGACTTTCCGGATGGCGCGCTTGTTGCGGAGCAAATCTTCGGGGCCGTCTGCCGAGGATTCATCTGCAAACACCTTCACCATCTCAAGCGCGATGGCCGCACGCTGGCCTTCCCTTACGGTGACGACCTGCAGGCCAACCTCGGCCTGCTCACGTTCGGGAAATAGCCTGCTCCAGGCGCGCGGCATCGACAAGGTCCTGCGGGCGTGCAACTGCGCGCTTGTTAATCAGAAAGTCTTCCCGGCCGAGGTACTGAACCGCAACCCCGCCCAACTCGCCCGCCTGCCGCCGCTGCCAGGCGGCACCAAAATCAAGCCCGGTTAATTCCGTCAGAACGTCGGCTCGGACCGGATCCTTGCCGATCTGATACACCGCACCCGGCCGAGCGAAATCATCGACCGTCACGTGCGCCAACGGTGCACCAAACTGCGCCAGTGCGTGCATAACATGTTCAGCGTTGGCCAGAGACGGTTCCACCCAAAGGTCCAAATCCTTGGTGCCGCGCGGCAGACCATACCAAGCCATCGCGTAGGCACCGACCACTAGAAATTTGACCTCAGCGGCGGACAATTCGCTCAACAGTGCGGTCAAGTCGGGGTGCATCGGAACACAATCCTGCAATTTGGTGCTGCTCCAGGCTCAGTTGCCACGCCAGTTCCACGCGCGCTCTGGGGGTGAGGCGCATCCAGTATTCCGCGTCGTGCTGATCGGCTTCGGCGTGGCTCTTGAACAGACGGCCGGTCCAGCCTACACGCGGATTTTGAGCTACTGCCATAACTTTATTATCGCTCAGTGCAGGCCTACCTGCCCCGCACCGATTGGATCAATGCCGCGTACGGTGGACCAGGGCGTGGGCGTCAAGCAATAGCCCATCTCGACTCACGAGCGCATGGGCTGCACCTGTGCACGCATCGTCAATCGCTGGTCTTGCGCATAGACAACATCGGCCGCTTTGAAGCCAGCGAACTCCAGCACAGACGCTAATCCGGCCACGGTGGGGTACCAGTAGTTCGTCGGGTCGCGGTCGCGGCCGTGTGCGAATTCCCAGAGTCCGCGGCTCAACCCGTCCGGATGTCCCAGATAGGCGGTCTCGACCAAACAAGTCTCGCGCGTAACGGCAGCGACTTTGAGGAGGGCGCCGACGGGATCGATGAGATGGTAGAGCACGCCGAAGAAGAAAACGTAGTCGAAGCACCCGTGGCGCGCGGGGTCGAGGTCGTGCACGCTGCACTGCTCAAAGCGGACCGAAGAGTTCAGATGGCGGCGGGCAAAGTTGAATCCAGCGGTACCGCCCCAGTTACCACCCTTTTCGGGCGTGGTATCGATGGCGGTGACTTGAGCGCCGCGACGCTCGGCCTCGAAGGAGAACAAGCCATCCCAGGCGCCGATATCGAGCACGGTTTTGCCGGTCAGGTCCTCGGGGATGCCGAAGCGCGCCGTCGCGTCGGCAGCCGTATGCGGGCAATCACCGGGCGTGACGGTGCGCGCATCCAACTGAATGCGATGAAACCAGTGGATGGAACGCATCTCTTCGCGTTCGGATGCGGTCAGGACGGGTAGAGCATCGGAGGACATTTAATGCAGCCCCACCTGCCCGGCCACCGAGCGAATCAGCGCCTTGCTGTTGTAGCCGACACCGTGCTTGAAGACGATTTGCACGTTTTCGATGGCGTTGATGTCTTTGACCAGGTTGCCATTGACCACCACCAGATCGGCGCGCTTGCCCTGGGCCAAGGTGCCGATCTGGTTGCCCAAATGCAGGAACTTAGCGCCGTTTTCGGTGGCGACGTGGATCGCCTCGACCGGCGTCAGCCCTTCTTCAACCAGCAGCTCGACTTCGCGCTGATCGCCGAAGCCGGCAACCACGCCGCCATTGCCGGTCGGGTCGAGGCCTGCCAGCAAGAGGCCGCCATCCTTGTAGAAGTCATACTCGAACTGCATTTCCTTCTTGAAGATGTTCGCCGATTGCCCCGGATGCTCGTCATCCATCACGCGCGCGAGCAGATAATGAACGCGCGATGCGGGCGAGAGCACCTGCAGCAAGCGCGGCAACTCGCGCAGCGGCGGACGCCCGGGCACCATGGCCTCAAACACCGGCAAGGTCGAGGTCAGCGCCACGTGATGGGCAATCAGGTAGTGAATCGTGCCCTGCACCTGCGGTCCGGCGACGCTGATCGCCGCCAGCGTCTTCACTGTTTCCGAGCGCGGTGGGCAGACGTCGGGCTTTTTGCCAGGGTCGAATTCGGTATCAATCTCAAGACCGTGTTCGAGATCGTCAATACCCAACGATGCCGCTTCCTCGAAGCCAATCGAGCACAGATGCCCGGTGATGGTGTCACCCGGAACCGCATGCACCTGCCGGATGGATGCGGCCAGTTCGGCGTGCGTGATCTGCATGTACGCCTTGTAGGTGGTTACGCCTTCGCTCTGCCAGTACTTGACCGTGCGCGTGGCGTCGGCGGGGCCGGTCAGTCCGTGCATGTTGGGCGTAAAGCCGCCGGGGCCGTTCAGGTAGGGACCGGTAACGTTCATCGCGGGGCCGATCATTTTGCCGGAGTCAATCGCCTGCTTCAGGTTGAGGTCGGTATAGGGCATCACGGCGCCGGTGGTGCGCAGCGTGGTGACACCGCTGGCGAGATACAGGCGCGGGAAGCTGAAGCCCATGTCGTGGTACAAGGCCGGCACACCCGGGAGATAGCCGACGCCGGAGGGCGCGGGATAGAACAAATGGTCGTGCATACCAACCAAGCCCGGAAACACGGTGTCGCCGGTGAGGTCGAGCACTTTCGCGCCGGCAGGCACGGCCACGTTCGCTCCCACAGCCGCAATGCGGCCATGCTCGAGCAGCACCGTCTGATCGGCCCGTGCCGGTGCGCCGGTGCCATCGACGACGAGCACGTGTTCCAGCGCCACCACGGGCGCATCCACGCTCACGAAGCGGCGCAGCGCCGGCGATAGTGACTGTGCCGCGAGTCCGGCGCTGAGAAAAGCAATAATCACGAGCTTCATGAGGTGAGTGTAGCCCTATACTGGGCCGCATGAGGAAAATCCTCCTGCTGGCTCTCGCCACCTGCCTGCTGCCCCTGGCGGCCCAAGCACCCCTGCATCTGAAGGTTTCGGCCAAAACGGTTACCTGGGGGCATTACTGGTCCGGTGACAAGCCGGTACTCACAATCCAACCCGGTCAGACGGTCACGGTCGATACGCTGCTGACCAACAGTCCGCGCGGGCTGGCGCGCGCCGGGGTACCGGAGAACCAGATTCAGGCCAGCCTGAAGGAGGTCTACAAGGATGTCCCGCGCGCGGACCGCGGTCCCGGTGGACACATCCTCACCGGGCCCATTTTTATCCGCGGCGCTGAGCCGGGCGACACCCTCGCCGTCCATATCGACAGGATCAGCGGCATGATTCCCTATGCCTACAACTCCTTCGGCCCGCGCAGCGGGTTTCTGATCATGCCGGGCCTGCACAAAATGCGCATCATCCCGCTTGACTGGAAGACCATGAAAGCGCAATTCGCTCCCGGCATCACCATCCCCATGCACCCGTTTTTCGGCAGCATGGGCGTGGCGCCGCCGCCCTCGTGGGGCAAGCACAGCTCCGTGCCGCCCGATCTGATGGGCGGCAATATGGACTGCAAGGACCTGGTCGCGGGCAGCACGATCGATTTCCCGGTATTTGTCCCCGGCGCGCTGTTCTACGTGGGCGATGGACACGCGGGACAAGGCGATGGCGAGGTTGACATCACCGCCATCGAGACGTCCCTGCAAGGCACTTTCACCTTCACGCTCGAAAAGCACACCGGGCAGAAGTGGCCGCGCGCCGAGACGGCAGCCAACTTCATGACCTTCGGCTTCAGCCGCGACTTGCGCGCCGCCACCACCCAGGCCATCGCCAACATGGTGCAGTTTCTGGTGCAGCACCAGCATATGAGCCGTGCCGACGCCTATATGCTGATCAGCGTGGCCGGCAACGTGCATGACTGCGAGCTCGTCGACGACAATCTTGGGGTCAGTGTGAGCGTGGCCAAGAGTCTGTTCTCACACTGAGACGGGCAGTGGCTCGCCACTTTAGGCCGGGGTATAGTAGGTGCATGCAGCTGGCAACCGGCCTTCACTATGCGTGGCGGCGGGCAGCAAAACAGCGCGGCCTGACCGTCGTTCTGATTCTTGCGCTGGCGTTAGGATTGGGCGGCGCAACCGCGATCCTCTCGCTCGCGCGCCACGTGCTGCTGAACCCGCTGGGGCTGCCCCAGCCGCAGCGCGTGGTCCATATTTACGCCGGGGGTGAACCGGCGACGGTGGCCAACTACTCCAAGTTGCCGGCGTTTGCCGCCGTGGGCGGCTTTCACGGCGGCGGGCTGACGGCGACCGCAGGGGCGCTGCACTCGCATGCGTACATCGCTTCCGTCACCCAGGGGTTTTTTGGCGTGGCCGGGGTCGAGCCACGGCAAGGCCGCAAGTTCAGTGCGGAGGAGCTGCACTCGGGCGCGCGCGTCGCCATCATCAGCCAGGCGCTGCGAGGAAGCGGATTTAACGGCGCGGCGGTCGGCCGCAGCATCCAGATGGGCGGAACGAGCTTCACCGTCATCGGGGTCATGCCGGCGCGTTTTGAATTTCCGGCTGGCACATCCATCTGGGTTCCCTTTAACACTGCCCGCCGTTATCTGGTGCTGCAAAGCGGGCCGCTGCACGGCGAACTGGTCGCCCGGCTGCGGCCGGGCGCAACCCTTAGGCAGGCCGACGCTCAGGTCAAGGCGGAAATGGAGCGGGAAGTCGCCGTAGAGGAAGCTGCGAATCCAGGCCAGAAGTACGGCATGAGCACGGCATTCGCAGCCTCGTCGGTGAAGAGCTGGGCGCGCGGTTCGCGGCCGATGGTGGATCTGCTTTTGGCCGCAGCCGGACTGCTCTGGCTGGTCGCCTGCTTCGGCGTCGGCGGCGTGCTGTTGGCACGCGCCCTCGGCGATCAAAAGGAATTGGCCACCCGCATCGCCCTGGGCGGACGGCGGCTGCGGCTCGCCGTGCAATGGTGCAACGAAGCGCTGATCGTCATTGTTCCGGCGGCCATGGTGAGCGTGGGCGTGACCACGGCGCTGATGGCGCTGCTGCGGCGCGGAGCTCCGGCGAGCATGCTCGGCGTCGACTTGCTGCATGCCTCCGGGGCCGACTGGGCGACACTGGTTGGGCTCGCGGCGGTGACGCTCGTGGCCGTCGCAGTGCCGCCGGCGCTGAGCACGCTGCGCCTGCGCCCGCCGGCGGAAATGCTGCAGTCGGCGTTTTATGGCAAGGTGCGCACTTCGGTGCTGTGGCAGATGTTGGTGGTAGCCGAACTGGCGGTCGCGCTGGTGCTCACCGCAGGCGCGGCACTGCTGCTGTCAAGCTACGCCGGGCTGACGCAGATCCAACTGGGCTTTCGGCCGAAAGGCGTGAGCGCCGTTACCTACACCACCGCACCCGTGCTTCTGTCGCTTGCCGCCCAGGCGCGCTCCGCTGCTCCGGCGGAACGCAAGGCAATCAGGGCGCAAATGGCGGTTAGCGCGCAGGCAGGGAATGGCGCCGTTCTGGCTGCGATACAACGTGAAGCTGCAGGCCATGCCGCACTGGTTGAAAATTTCCCTTTCAGCAAGGCGAGCACGGGCGGCACCTACGTTGTGCCTGCACCCGGTGATTGGCATCACCAAGCCGGCATGGAACTGAATCTCATTGCCGGGCCCTATCTGCGAACGCTCGGCTTGCCACTCCTCCGCGGACGCTATTTCAGCCCGGATGACACGGCGACCGCGCCGGCGGTAGCGATCGTGAGCCGCGGTGCGGCGCAGGCACTGTGGGGCGCTCGCAATCCGGTCGGCCGCGAACTCTACGAGGAGGGCAACCCCAAACCCATCACCGTGGTCGGCGAAACCAGAAGCATTTCCGCGGGCGGCGCTGTCGACGATCACTTCTGGAAAGGCCAGGTTTACTTTCCGGCCACGCAGCCCGAGCGCGGTCCGGCGCTGGTGATGACCGCCATTGCACGAGGCGTCAGCGCCGGCGCGCTGACGCAGGCGGTGAGCCAGGTCCACGGTATCGAACTGCTCGACAGCACCACGCTCGCTGCCGCCGCCGCTACCATTCTGGCGCCGCAACGGTTCAGTTTGCGCGCCATGGAAATGTTTTCGATGCTGGCGCTGCTGCTGATCTGGCTTGCCGTCATCGGCATGCTGGCGCACTGGGTCGCCGGACGCCGGCACGAAATTGCCATTCGCCTGGCCCTCGGCGCCAGCCCGGCTGCCATGGCGCGCAACGTACTGCTGCGGCTGGGCGCCATGCTGACGGCCGCAATCGGCTTGGGAGTGCTCCTCAGCCCGCTCGAAAAAGATGTGGTCGGCCATTTACTGGTCGGAGTCAGTGCGCTCGACGCACGGCTGTGGGCCGCGGCGGCGCTCATCGTCTGCCTGGTGGCGCTGGCGGCGGCGGCGATTCCGGCGCTACGCGCCGCGCGTGTCCATCCAGCCGATACGCTGCGTTACGAATAAGGAGGAACCATGAAGCCAGGCAATGCCCGTCGCACCGCCCTGGCGGTGATCATCGTCACCGCGCTCGGCATTTTTGCCGTAGCCGTCACGCTGAGCACGTATGAGGCGGTGGTGCGCGGGGCGGCGCCGTTTCCCAACCCCAGCAGGCTGGTGAACGTGATGGGGCCGGCGTTCCGCGGACAGCATTTTGGGCTCAATACCAAGGAGGCAAATATTCTGCTGCATGCCGGCGGCATGCCGTTCGGCAGTGCCGCCTATAGCAGCTTTGGCGGGGCACCGACCCGCCTGGCCAACGGCAAATTGGCGGTGCCGATGGGCGTCACACCGCAGTTTCTACACGTGTTCGGTATCGTGCCGGTTCGCGGCAGCGGCTTTTTGCCTTCGGATTTCGCGCCGGGCGCTGCACCCGTAGCCATGGTCAGCTATCAGTTCTGGCAGCACACGCTGGGCGCTCGCGCGGATCTGGTAGGACAGGCCATCACCATCGGCAAGACCAGCTACACGCTGCGCGGCATTCTGCCAGGCAATACGCCGCTGGCTGGGCTCGGGGGACTGTACGTACCGGAGACGGCTGCGAACATGCACGATGGCAACACGGTATTTTTTTACGCCCGTTTGCGCCAAGGCGAGAGCCTGACTGCAGCGCAAGCGGCGCTCGACGGCATTGCCGGACAGCACCAGAGCGCGCTCACGAACGTCTTCGAGAAGAATTTTCGCTACACTGCAATTCCCTACCTGGATTCCATGCTGGGACCGGTCAAAGGCTGGCTGGAAGCGCTGGTGCTGGCGGCGCTGCTGGCGCTGGGGCTGGCGTGCGCGAACGCCGCCAATCTACTGCTGGCGCGGGCGAGCGCGCGCGAATCGGAGATGGCGACGCGGATGGCGCTCGGCGCCGGGCGCGGACGCCTCATCGGCGCGGTGGTTGGGGAAAGCGCAGCGCTGTCGCTCGCCGGCTGCGCGGTTGGCCTCGCCTTCGCACCTCTGGGCATGCAATTTGCCCGCAGCTTCGCGCTTCCAGCCGCAGCGCAACACGTGGCGCAGTTCCAAGCCGCGCCCATCGGCTTTACCGGCTATGTGCTCGTGGCCTGCGTGGGGTTGGCGCTGGTTTCCGCCACTCTCGCGGCGCTCGGTCCGGCACTGCATGCCGCCCACGTCGAACCGGCACGCCTGCTGCAAGCCGCCGATGGCGGATTCGTCTCCAGCGCTGGCCACCGGCACTTTTGCCTGGCGCGGGGCCTGGCGTGGTTGCGCCGCGCCACCCGCTTGACGCTCGGCCGGGCCGGGGACCCCTGGAGCCCCAACCCGGCCGGGTCCCCCGCGTTCAGCGCGCGCTGGGCCCTGATCGGCGTGCAGGTTGCGCTGGCGGTCTGCCTGGCCTGCACCGCCGGTCTGCTGGCGATGAGCCTGCAACGGCAGACCCAAATGAAGCTGGGCTTTCAGCCGGCTGGACTCACCGCGGCCTTGCTTTCGGTGAACCCGAAGCCGGCACAATTGCTCGGCCTATTGCAGCATGTCGCGGCAGTACCGGGCGTGACCAGCGTCACTGTGACCGGCAATCCGCCATTCACGGCACGCCACGGCGTAAGTTTCTTATTCGGCTATCGTCAGCTCACGGGCACATGGAAACGATCTCCTGGGGTTCCCGCGCAGGGCGTAAGCGCCGGATACTTTCACACGCTGGAGACAAAACTTGTAGCCGGGCGGGTTTTCCGTAGTTCCGATACCTCCGCCGCACCCGAAGTGGTGATTGTGAACCAGTCGCTGGCCGCAATGCTTTGGCCCGGCGGCAAAGCCATCGGGCAGCAGCTCGCGATGGACTGGCCAAATACCCAAAAAGACCTGATGCGCGTGGTTGGCATCGCGCCTGATTTGGCGGACGGCCCT
>JBOGKK010000074.1:0-6581 GCA_050745425.1 Terriglobales bacterium | reverse complement strand
GCCGCATTCCTCGCACTCCAGATGGTCGTGATGGCTGGGGATGATGGTGGAATGGACGCCGCGATTGCCCACGCCCAGCGCCCACACGTCCATGCCCTCGCCGCAGGCGCGCACGCAGCGATAGCAGAGGATGCAGCGCGGCCGGTCGAAGTAGACCACCGGCGACCATTGCTGCTCCTCGCGGTGCCGCTTGGGCTCGACGAAGCGGGACTTTTCCGCTCCGTATTTGAAGGTCATATCCTGCAGCTCGCACTCTCCGCCGGCATCGCACACCGGGCAGTCGAGGGGATGGTTGGTGAGAATGAATTCGATCGCCGACTTGCGCGCCTTGTGGACGGTCTCGCTATCGGTATTGACGTTCATGCCCTCGGTGACCACGACGGTGCAGGCGGTCTGGAGTTTGGGCATTTTCTCGATTTCAACCAGGCACATGCGGCAGGCCGCCTGCAGCGACAGGTCGGGGTAGTAGCAGAACGACGGCACCTCGATATGCGCCTGCTTGCAGGCTTCAATGAGCAGCGTGCCAGCGGGTGCTTCGAGCGCCTTTCCGTTTACGGTGAACTTGACCATTGCTTTGGTCTCCGGGGGCCTGATATCTGCCATTAATGCGCACCCGCCACTGCCGTTTTGGCTCCGAAGGGGCAGGGTTTGCCGGCGAGGTGGTCGACAAATTCCTGGCGCCAGTGCTGGAGGATCGAAATCGTCGGCATCGCGGCGGCGTCGCCGAGCGCGCAGAAGGTACGGCCCAGAATGTTCTGGCTCACTTCCTGAATCAGGTCGATATCGGCCTGGCGTCCGCCGCCATTGTGAAAGCGCGTGAGCGCGGTTTGGAGCCAGCTTGTTCCCTCGCGGCAGGGCACGCACCAGCCGCAGGATTCATGACGGTAGAACTGCATGATGCGCAGCGCGAATTTCACCATGCAGGTCTGGTCGTCGACGACGACGACGCCGCCGGAGCCCAGAAAGGTGCCGACCTTGGCCATGGAATCAAAGTCGAGGTTCACGTTCCAGGCCACATCGGCGGGCAGGAGAGGGGTCGAGGATCCGCCGGGAACGACGGCCTTGAGTTTGGCCCCGTTGCGCATGCCGCCGCCCAGCTCTTCGATCAAGCGCCGCAGGGGAAAGCCGAGCGGGAGCTCCCAAACGCCCTGCTGGTTCACGTGCCCGGAGAGGCAGAACAGGCGCGTGCCGCCGTTTTTCGGCGGGCCAAAGGCGGCAAACCATTCGCCGCCGTTGAGCATGATGTGGGGCACGGAGGCGAGCGTTTCGACGTTGTTGATGACGGTCGGCCCGCCCAGATAGCCGCTCACGGCCGGGAACGGCGGCTTGAGGCGCGGGATGCCGCGCTTGCCTTCGAGCGATTCCATCAGCGCCGATTCCTCGCCGCATTCATAGGCGCCGGCGCCGGTATGGGCGTAGAGGTCAAAGTCGAAGCCGCGGCCGCGGATGTTTTGGCCAATGTAGCCGGCGCCGCGGGCTTCGTCGAGGGCTTTTTCCATGCGGTCGAGCAGATAGCGGTACTCGCCGCGGATGTAAATGTAGCCGCGGCGGGCGCCAATGGCAAGGCCGGCAATCAGCATGCCCTCGATGATCGAGAAGGGATCGTACTCGAGAATCAGGCGGTCTTTGCAGGTGCCGGGCTCGCTCTCATCGGCATTACAGAGCACGTACTTTTCGCGCTTCGACTGCTTGGGCACGAACGACCACTTGAGGCCGGTCGGAAAGCCGGCGCCGCCGCGTCCGCGCAGGCCTGATTTCTTGACTTCTTCGATGATCGCTTCCGGCTGCATGGCAAAGGCCTTGTCGAGCGCCTTGAAGCCGTCGCTGGCGAGGTAGCCCTGCAGGGTATAGGCATCGGGCTGGTCGAAGCGCCGGCTCACCACGCGGGTTTCCAAAGGATGGGGTTTCGTGCTCATGCCTTGGTTCCCTGGGTTGCGCGGCCGGCGCGCTGCTGATAGGCGTCGAGGACGGCATCGAGCCGCTCGGGCGTCAGCTCCTGGTGAAAGTCGTAGTTGATCTGCACCGCCGGCGCCCACGAACAGGCACCCAGGCACTCCACTTCTTCGAGCGAAAAGACGCCGTCGGCGGCCGTCTGGTGGTTGCCGATGCCCAGCCGTTTCTGGCAATGTTCGTACAATTCTTCGCCTCCGCGCAGCAGGCAACTGATGTTGGTACACACCTGCACGTGAAATTTGCCGGCCTTTTCCGTACGCAGCATCGAGTAGTAACCGATGACCTCGCGCACGGCCATCCCGCTCTCGCCGAGCAGCTCGGCGATGCGCGCAATCGCGGCCGGCGTCACGTACCCGAGCTCATCCTGCGCGTACATGAGCATGGGCACCAGCGCGGAGCGGCGCGCCGGGTAACGCTCGATGAGCGCCTGCAATTTCTGCTCCAGTTCGTTGCTAAACGGCGTTTGCAAGATCCCCTCTTCGACTAATGGCGACTAACGGCGGCGGTTCGCGCCGTTCAACGGTCTACATCCCCGATCACAATGTCAATGCTTCCGATGATCGCGACCACATCGGCCAGCAGCCGCCCTTCAATCATTTTGGGCAGCGCCTGCAGGTTAGCGAACGAGGACGCACGCATGTGGCAGCGGTACGGCTTCGGCCCGCCATCGGAAACGATATAGTAGCCCATCTGCCCGCGCGGGCCTTCAATGGCGTGATAGGCCTCGCCCCTGGGCACCGGGAAGCCCTCGGTGACGATCTTGAAATGGTAGATGAGGCTCTCGATCGAGTACTTCATCTGGTCGCGGTCGGGCAGAACAATGCCAGGGGCGTCGACTTTCCAGGGGCCCTCGGGCATGCCGTCAATCGCTTGCCGGATGATCTTCACGCTCTCGCGCAGCTCGGCAATCCGCACCAGATAGCGTGCGTACACGTCGCCTTCGGTGCGCGTGGGCACATCAAACTGAAATTCTTCGTACGACGAATAGGGCGAGGTTTTGCGCAGGTCCAGCGGCATGCCGACCGCGCGCAGGCAAGGTCCGGTGACGCCCCAGGCGATGCAATCCTCAGCCGACAGATAGCCGATGTCTTTGGTGCGGCCGACCCAGATGTTGTTTTTGGTCAGCAGCGCTTCGTATTCGTCAATGTGGCCGGGAAAGGCGGCCAGGAATTTATTGATGCGGTCGGCCCATCCCAGCGGCGGCTCGAGCGCGAGGCCGCCCACGCGGAAATACGAGGTCATCATGCGCTGGCCGCTGAACATTTCGAAGATCTTGAGCAGTTCCTCACGTTCGCGGAAGCAGTACAGAAACACCGTCATGGCGCCGATGTCGAGGGCGTGGGTGCCGAGCCAGACGAGATGGCTGTTGAGGCGGGTGAGCTCGGCGAGCATGACGCGCATCCACTGCGCCTTGCGCGGAATCTCGATGGGCAGGAGCTTTTCGACAGCGAGCACGTAGGCGAGGTTGTTGCACAGCGGCGCCAGGTAGTCAATGCGGTCGGTGAGGGTGACGGCCTGCTGGTAAAATTTCGCCTCGCAGGTCTTCTCGATGCCGGTGTGCAGATAGCCGATATCGGGCCGCGCCTTGACGATCATTTCTCCGTCGAGCTCGAGAATCATGCGTAGCACGCCGTGCGTTGACGGGTGCTGCGGCCCCATGTTCATGATGAGGTTGCGGTTGCGGCCGGGCGCGTCATTTTCTGCGCTGTTTGCGCCGTCTGCACTGGAGGCGGGCGGCACGGGAGTAAACGTCGCCATTACCGGTATCCCTCCACGGGGTAGTCTTTGCGCAGCGGATGCCCTTCGAAATCATCTGGCATCATCATCCGGGTTAGATCCGGGTGGCCGAGGAAGCGCACCCCGAACAGGTCGAACACCTCGCGCTCGAACCAGTTCGCCGAAGGCCATACGGTCGCAAGCGTCGGCGGTGGATTGTCTTCCGCGCAGCGCGTCTTGATCCGCTGCCAGTGGCAGGTTTTTGTGTTGTAGAGCTGGCAGACGACCTCGAAGCGGTCCGGCTCCGGGTGCCAGTCCACGCAGGTCAGATCGCAGAGCTGATCGTAGCCTTCGCCGCGCAGGCGCTCGGCGAGCGCGCGCCACTCTCCGGGGGTGGTGGTGATCGTGGGCTCTTCCTGCATTTACTCTTCTGAAGCCCTTTCGGGTTGGTTCCAGTCGATCACACCCTTGGTCCAGATGTAGTAGAACCCGGCCAGCACAATGGCCACGTATACCAGCATCTCGAAGAAGCCGAACAACTTGAGCTTCTTCATCTCGATCGCCCAGGGAATCAGGAACACGGCCTCGATGTCGAACAAAATAAAGACAATCGCGACCAGGTAGTACTTCACTGAAAAGCGGTGGTCGGCATCGCCGATGGGCATGACGCCGCACTCATAGGCGCCGCCCTTCACCGCCGTGCGCTTGTGCTTGCCGATGAAATACGACAGCGTGATGATGATTGCGGCCAACCCGATCGCCAGCACAAGCTGGATCAGGATGGGCAGATAGCTGGCCATGTAAGAAGGAGGCATGGGTCGAAGCAATTGCGGAACTACCGACTATAAGGTTTGCGGGGGCGGAGTGTCAAATGTTCTGGAGCGAAAAACGCTGAAGCGCAGCGCCGGGCCGGGGCAACGGGCCGCCCGGCGCGAGCATAAGCGGACGCGCGGCGCAGCCGCGCTGAGCCCGCGCCAACAATGGTTCAGCGAGTGGCGCAGACGCGAAAGCCTTCGCGCCGGGCGGCCTCAGCCAGCCGGTCGTCAAAGGTGACAAATTCCATATATGACTGCCGCTCGGCGTTGCAGACCCAGGCCGCTGCCAACTGCAGCGCATCTGCAGCGCACAGCGGGTGTACGCGCAGCATGCGCTCGGCTGCTTCGCGCACGCGTTCGCTGGCGCCCACTTCATCCCACGTGCTCGCAGCGGCGCGCAGCCGCGCCCAGGCCCGCTCGGCCTCCTCCGCGCTCAGGCTTCCCTCGCGCTCACGGCGTGCGATGGCGCTGGCGCACTCCACCCGGCTTGCCCACCAGACGGTCGCGTGCGCATCGGTCGCCGCCAGCGCCTGGGCCGGGCTGGTGAACTCGTCGGGCAGCAGCAAGGGCGTGAGGCCGCTCGCGTCCCAGAACCTCATCGCCCCTCGCGGCGTTCTTCGAGCAGCGCCCGCGTCAGCCCGGCGTCCTTGCCGGTGGCGGGCACATCCTCGAACCATGACTTGTCAAGCCGCTTCCGCGCTGGGCGCACAATCCCCTCGCGTATCAGCTTGGCGCGGGCTTCATCGTCAGTGAGTTCGCCCGGCCCCACCGGCTCCAGTCGCGCGACCGGCACGCCGCGATCGAGAATCAGCACGCCATCGCCGGAGGCCAATCCGGCGATCAACGCACTCAGCTTGTTTTTGGCTTCGGTAATGCTAGCGCGCTTCATCAAGCTATTATAGCTTTGTCGTCGTAGCCAGGTGAACGCGTTTCGCGGCAGCTTGGAGGAGCCCTGAGCGCCAGCGGGCGGACCCTGCCGGGAATCGAAGCCCGCGCTCCGAGCGACCAACTGGAGCGACCAGGGCAAAAGGTGGCGAGGCACCGCGCCGCATGGCGACCGCGGCCGCACCCTCCAGCCGAGTTGTTTTTCCATGCGCTGCAAATCGGCGCGCTGGGCGTGGTGCACGAAGGTGCTGGCGCGCCCCGAGCCGCCGGCCCGGCCGGTGCGCCCTACGCGATGGACAAAGTCGTCGGCCACCTCGGGCAGGTCGTAGTTGATGACGTGGGCGATGTCATCCACGTGAATGCCGCGCGAGGCGACGTCGGTGGCCACCAGAATCTGAAACTCTCCGCCCTGAAAGCCCGACAGCGCCTTGGTGCGCTGCGCCTGCGAACGGTTGCCGTGGATCACGGCGGCGGTGAAGCCATCCCGGTTTAACGTCTTGGCGAGGCGGTCGGCGCCGTGTTTGGTGCGGGCGAAGACGAGGCAGCGCCCGCGTTCCTGGCGCAGCAGGTCTTCGAGTTGGTTCGGCTTTTGGCCGTCGGCGAGTTCGTAGGCATCCAGTTGGATGGAAGGCGCGGGTTTGCTCGTCGAGCCCAGCGTGAGACGCTCCGGGTTACGCATCGAGGCGCGCGCCAACTGCTCGACTTCCGCGGGCATGGTAGCGGAAAAGCACAGCGTTTGCCGCTCACGCGGCAGCGCGGCTACGATGCGGCGGATGGCGGGCAGAAAGCCGATATCCAGCATGCGGTCGGCTTCATCGAGCACCAGCACGCTGATCCCGCTCAGCGCAACCAGCTTGCGCTCGAGAAAATCTTCCAGCCGTCCGGGGGTGGCGACCACCACGCGCGCGGAGCCGCGCGGCGGCAGGGACGCGAGCTGCGGACGCTCGTTCATGCCGCCCACCAGGAGCGCCGGGGACGGGAGCGCGCGCGGACGCAAAAGATCGTACTGACCCACGATCTGCATCGCCAGTTCGCGCGTGGGGGTGAGAATGAGTGCCTGCAAGCCGTGAGGACGCGCCGCGCCCTCGCTGGGCAGCAGGCGTTGGAGAATCGGCAGCAGAAACGCCAGCGTTTTGCCGGTTCCGGTCTGGGCCGTCGCCAGCACGTCCTGGCCGGCGAGGGCCGGAGGCAGCGCGGCCGCCTGTACGGGGG
>JBOGKK010000073.1:0-6285 GCA_050745425.1 Terriglobales bacterium | reverse complement strand
GTCGCTGGCCGCAATGCTTTGGCCCGGCGGCAAAGCCATCGGGCAGCAGCTCGCGATGGACTGGCCAAATACCCAAAAAGACCTGATGCGCGTGGTTGGCATCGCGCCTGATTTGGCGGACGGCCCTAGCGCAGCGGCGCGCGTGCAGCCAGAAATTTACTTTCCTTATCGGCAGCAACAGGACGCCGTAGCTTGGTTCGGCTTCTACCTGCTTTACCGCAATGCTCCGGAACGCCCGGCAACGGCCGCATCGGTGAGTACCGCGGTCGCGCGGGCACTGCCCGGAACGAAGATCATCCGGACGCTCAGTATTGAGCAAGCACTGGCAGCAAGCTGGTTTCTGCCGCGCTTCCGCTCGCTACTGGCGGCTGGATTCTTTGCGCTGGCGCTGCTGATTGCATTGTTTGGCATTTACGCCGCGGTCGGCGAGGATTTGGGGCGGCGGCGGCGCGAGTTGGGAATCCGTGGCGCGCTCGGCGCCGATCCGTCCAGGCTCGCGGCGCTGGCAGTTTCGGGGGTTGCGCTGGCGGCGGCCGCTGGGGCGGCCGTGGGCATCGGCGGTGCGGTATGGCTAAGTCAGCTTCTGCAGAGCGCGATTCATCTGTCCGCGACATCCGGTGCATCCGCCTATGCTGCGGCCGCGGTGTTGTGCTGGCTGGCGGCGGTGGCTGTGGCGGCCGTTGCGGCGCTGCCGTTGGTGCGGCGCTCGCCCGGCGACCTGCTTGCGTCGCGCTAACGAATTGAACTGGACGCGGGCGCGGCGTTCGGTTTGGCGCGAGCTGAGGATGTCCACGTCCTGCGATTAGGACCCACGGGGAGGGCCAGAAGGTTTTGCATCGCCGGATCGGGCTTGGTCATCACTTTGCTAAGAGATTTATTGAGGGGGTGGGTTATGGCAACAGCCGTACGGGTAGTGCTCAATCCCCAGCGCCGCAGTCCGCAGGCGGATGCGTTACTGGCGATGTTGCAGGCACAGGTGATCGGTCAACGACAGGCTCTGGAGCGCGTGGTGGATACCTACCAGACGCTGCTGGCGGGATTGAACTCGCGGCAACGGCCACTCGCAAATTTTCTATTTCTGGGGCCGACAGGATCAGGCAAAACCCACGTGGTGGAAACGCTCGCTCAGGCGCTGTTTCACGATCCGCAGGCGCTGATCAAAGTGGATTGCGCCGAGTTTCAGCACAGCCACGAGATTGCCAAACTTGTCGGCTCGCCTCCGGGGTATTTGGGCCATCGCGAGACGCATCCCGTGCTCACGCAGGAAGCCATCGATCAGCACCAGACGCCGGAGGTGCCCATGAGCCTGGTGCTGTTCGACGAAATTGAAAAGGCGTCCGATGCGCTGTGGCAGCTTTTACTGGGCATATTGGACAAAGCCACGCTCACTCTCGGCGACAACCGGCGCGTAAATTTTGCCCGCTGCATGATTTTCCTGACCAGCAATCTGGGCGCAGGCGAGATGCAGAACCTCATGCAGGCAGGGCTGGGGTTTGCCCCGCGCATCGCCGGCGCGGGACTTGTAACGCTGACCGGCTCGGTGCAGCGCCGGCTGGAGTTAGCGGCCGTCGCCGCCGCCCGGCGCAAATTCTCACCCGAGTTTTTCAACCGCCTCGACCATGTGGTCGTGTTCCAGCCGCTGGATGCGCGGCAACTCGAGCAAGTGCTCGATCTGGAGCTGAACGCCGTGCGCACCCGCCTGGCGGAAACCCAGGCCGAAGGCAAACTGGAACCGTTGCAGTTCCGCTGCACCACGGCGGCACGCGCGGCGCTGCTGCGCGAAGGGTCCGACATCAAGTTCGGCGCCCGCCATCTGAAGCGAGCGATCGAACGCCGGCTGGTGACGCCGCTGGCAAGCTTGCTTGCCACGCATCAGGTGGGTTGCTTCGACCGCATTGTCGTTGACGCCGCCCGGGACGCCGAAGGGCTGTCATTTACGCGTGAGGCCGCAGTTGGCCTTCATTAAGACCAGGCAAAATGGATTGCACTGCCGCCGCCGTCGTAAACCGGTAGGCTTGCCAGCCGCGTTTGCGGGCGGCGGCCACGAAATCGGGCACATCGTCAAAGTAAACGATGGCCTCGGGTGGACATTGCGCGGCAGCTTCGGCCACCTGATAGATCAGCGGGTCGGGCTTGGCCGCACCCACCTCGTGGGAGAGGATGCGGAAAGCAAATTCGCTTAAAATCGGATGGCCGGCGCTCAGAAACGCAAAGTGCAGCGGGTTGGTGTTGGACAGCAGGCCGCAGCGGTAGCGTGCCAGCAGCGATCGGATCCAGGCTTCGGGAAGCAGCAGCCGGTGCTCGAATATCGAGTTCCACCAGGGGACAAACTCGGCCGAGGGCAAGCGCGTGAGCTCGCAGATTGCCCGCTCAAACGCCGCAGCCGACAGCCGGCCGCACTCAAAGCGGGTAAACAGGCGCTGGGCGGCATCGCGCGCGCCGGGGGCGGCGCCAGGCGCCTCAAGCCGCGCCTGCAGAGGCTCCAGGCAAAACGGAATTAAGGTCTTGCCCAGATCAAAAATGATGGTCTGCGTGGGTACGCTGGTCACGCATGGCTCCGCAGAGAAAAATTGCCAGCCGTGACCGCTTGAGCGGCGGTCACAACTGGCAACGGATGTTGTGGAAATGAGGGTCAGGGGCCCGGCTGGCTCAGGCAGCCCGGTGTTTACCCTTGACGGCGGCGGCCGGCTGTTCGGATTCGGGTAACAACTCCAACACGAAACCGGCATCCAGCGACGCCGCGCAGCGGCTGCATTTTTGTCCCGGCATCACACGCAAGCGCGAGCGACCCAAACGGACCTCGGGAACGGCCAAGCCCTCGACTGTGCGTGTGCACATGGGGCAATGAATTCTGGATTTGAGACCTTCTAATGTTGCGACTGGCATTCTGCCCACCTCCCTCCTGGAAGCGTTGTTATGTGTAAGAACGTAAAAATTGCGGATTGTTGCGGTCAAAATTTTCAAAATTTGTTAACTGGCCCATTGGACGCGGTTTGCACACCAAAAGTTTCAGCCACAGCGGGGCTTCCGGAAAATAATTTTTTCGGGGTGGAACCACGCAGAGCACCTGCGGCTTGCGCCGCAACTGCCCACCAAAGCACCAAACTATAACCCTATCGGTCCGAAATTGCAAGCAGTTGAGTGGAACCGAGCGGTTGGTCAGGCAGGAGCGCCAGCTTTTCAGCGAAAATGTATTCCGTTATGCAATCACCTTTGACTTTGCTGACCGAAGAGGAACAACTGCTACGCCAATCGGTGCGGGACTGGGCCGGGAGCCGGCTGCAGCCGCTGGTGCGCGAAATGGATGAAAGCGCCCACCTCGATGAAGGGATTCTGAAGGAGTTTTTTCAACAGGGCTGGATGGCGGTACAGCTTCCGGAGGCGTACGGCGGCAGCGCCGGGACGTTTTTTGATGCGGTGGTGGTGGTGGAAGAGCTCTCGCGTGTGGACGCGTCCGCCGGGGTCGTCGTGGATGTGCAAAATACGCTGGTCAACAACGCCCTGCTGCGCTGGGCGAACGAGGAGCAAAAGAAAAAGTACCTGCCGCGCATGGCCTCGGAGTGGCTGGGGGCATATGCGTTGTCGGAGCCGGGATCAGGCAGCGACGCATTTGCGATGCAGACGCGGGCGGAAAAGAGCGGCGACGGCTTCCGACTCAATGGCCGCAAGTTGTGGATCACCAATGGCCAGGAAGCGAGCCTGTTCGTACTGTTTGCCAATGCCAACCCGGAGGCGGGCTATCGCGGCATCACCGGCTTTCTGATCGAGCGCGACTGCAAGGGCTTTACGGTGGGTAAGAAAGAAGACAAGCTGGGCATCCGGGCGTCGAGCACCTGCGAACTGATACTGGAGGACTGCCAAGTGCCGGCGGCGAACGTATTGGGCGAGGTTGGCAAGGGCTACAAAATCGCCATCGAGACGCTGAACGAGGGGCGGATCGGGATCGCGGCGCAGATGCTCGGGCTGGCGCAGGGTGCGCTGGAACACGCCACCCGCTATGCGCAGGAGCGCAAGCAGTTTGGCAAAGCGATCAGTGAATTCCAGGGGGTGCAGTTCCAGTTGGCGGAAATGCACATCGAGGTCGAGGCGGCGCGCCTCATGGTCTATAACGCGGCCCGGCTGAAGGACGCGGGCGCCGATTTCGTCAAACAGGCAGCGATGGCGAAGTACTTTGCCTCGCAGGTGGCCGAGCATGTGGCCTCGCTCGCGGTCGAAGTGTACGGCGGGTACGGCTTCGTGAAGGACTATCCGGTGGAGAAGTACTACCGCGACGCGAAGATCGGCAAAATCTACGAGGGCACCTCGAACCTGCAACTGCAGACCATCGCCAAGATGGTGCTGCGCTAGGCATTGCATTAGGCCTCGAAGCCGAGGGGTTCGCCTTTTTTGAGCGGAGCGATGGGATGGCGCCAGTCCAGCAGGACGAGCAGCGCCAGGCCGAGAATCGGCCACCAGAGGGCGTGGAGGCCTTTGACCCCATCGACGGTGGCGCCGCTCACGGCGCCGGCGAGAAACAGCGCCCAGAGGCCGCCGTTGAGCAAGGCATGGCGGAACATGGTGTTGCCGTGGGAGGCGTGCAACCAGCTGTTCTGCGCCTCGGGGTGAGGATGGTGGCGGGCGCGGAAGCGGTCGGCGAGCCAGAAGCCATAGCCGGTGAGGGCTTCGCCAAACTTCGACAGACTGCCGGTGATGTAAGTAGAGTAGACACGCTGCTCACCGACGCGGGTGACGGTTACCGTCTGCATGCCCATGGCGATGGCGGGCAGGCCAAGCCAGGCGGTTGAGGCTGCCTGGTTGGGATCGGCGCGCGCCAGAATGGCGAGCAGGATGACCTCGATCACCATAATCAGCGCCAGACGCGAGTGATAGCCGCGGCGGCGGGCCAATTCCATGAGGATGGCGCCGGCGACGAGGCCGATCACGAAAGCCACCACCGGCCAGAAATGTTCAAGCACCTGGTGCCAATCGGCAACGGCAAAGAAGCGTCCCATGGCAGCGGTGTTACCGGTCATATGGGAGGTATAGACGCCGATGAGCGCCAGGTAGCCCACGGCATCGACATAGCCAGCAATCCAGGCCAGCGCCAGCACCACCAGCGCACGTCCCCAGAGGCGCAGCGGGCGGCGCGGCGGCTGGAAGGTGACGGACACGGCGCTCATGAAGGCAGCTTAGCGCAATTGGCTCTCGCGGTGATCGTGGCGGCGCACACGCTGATCCTCAATGGCCAGGATGTCGGAGATATGGGCAAGGCCCATGGGCTTGGAGTCGGGCTCGCGGCTCATGACCACGGCTTGGGTGGCGTGCTGCTCGAGGAGGCGGTGCGCGGTGGCGGCGATGCTATCGCCATCCTTGACCTTGATCACGCCGCCGGATTTGAGGGTGGCATCGAGGTCAAATTGTTCGGGCAAAGGTTGCATCACCTGGCCGATGTCGGCGGTCCAGAGCTGAAACAGCGGCGCGACGTAATCCTGGGAGACGAACAGCCCGCGCTTAGCGAGCTTGCCGGTCATCATGGAGTTTTCGCTGAGCAGGCGCACGATGGCATCGGCAATCATGACGCACACAATCAGGGGCAGAACGGCGCTGGCGTTGCGGCTCAACTCGAACAAAAAAATGACCGCAGTAAACGGCGCGCGGGCGATGCCGCCGAACACGGCGGCCATGGCCGCCAGCGCATACAGACCTTCGGAACTAAACGTCACGCCGGGTAGCCAGTGGCGCCATAAGGCGGCAAAGGCAGCGCCGATGCCGCCGCCGACGACCAGAGATGGCGCAAACACGCCTCCGGTTGTGCCTGAACCGAGGGTGATGACCAAAGCCCAGAACTTGGCGATCGAGACGCGGAGCATGACCAGCACGGGCAGGTGGCCGTTGAGCATGTCGGCAATGGTGCCGTAACCGGTGCCAAAGATGCGGGGGAAAAAATAGCCGATGATGCCGAGAAAGACGGCGCCGAGGGCGGGGGCCCAGATTGCCACCGGCTTCCAGGGTAAATGGTCGAAACGGTCTTCGATCCAGAACAGCGAGATGGTCATCGCCCAGGCCACCAGGCCGCAGACCAGACCGAGCAGGGCAAACAGCCAAAGCTCGTGGCCGGAATGGAACGAGAAGTGGGGCATGGGAAACATGGGCGCGGTGCCGCGATAGTGAACCGAGATGGCGTCGGCAACGGCGCAGGCGAGCGCGATGGGGAAAAACGAGCGGGCACGAAACTCGAGCACGATGAGCTCAATCGCCACCATCAGACCTGCAAGCGGAGCCATGAACGTGGCGGCCATGCCGGCG
>JBOGKK010000072.1:0-2414 GCA_050745425.1 Terriglobales bacterium | reverse complement strand
CTGCAAGGCCATGTCGAAGGCAGGGGACGCTTGGTCGGCATTCGCGAACTCGGCGGCAGCGGTGGCTGGTGGATGCGGGTGCAAATTCCTGAAGAGTTGCGCGTATTTCTGATCCCCAAAGGTTCGCTCGCCGTCGACGGCATCAGCCTCACCATCGCCGCCTTGCAGGGTCCATGCGGCAGCGAAGCCGGCTTTGCCATCATTCCGCACACCTGGCGCCACACCAATTTGCGCTCGCTGCAAGCGGGCGCGGCCCTGAATCTGGAAACCGACCCCATCGCCCGCCACCTGGAACAACTGCTCGCCGCGCGCTCCCAGCGCGGAGTGAATTCCAGTCTCAGTGAACGTGATCTGCGCCAGCAGGGCTTTTAGCTACGGGCTTGGGAGCAGCCAAGGCCCCCGGATTGGTCAGCAGGATACGAATCAGCTTTTTCTGCTCGGCGGTCAGCGGCGTATTGGGCGCCAAGGAGCGCAGGCTGGTGCCCTCGCCCGCCAATCGCGGCTGTTGGCGGGCAATCCTGCCGGTGCTGTACCAGCTCAGCCCCAACAAAACCAGCAAGGCAAAGGCAATCGCCGCCCACGCCGGCGCCGGCAGCCAAAGAAAGCGGCTGCCGCGCTGCGCTGAGTGGCGCGGCGCTTCCGCGCGCCGTGCCACCCAGCCTTCCACCGCTCCCGGTGCTGGTTCGACCCGGCTATAGCCGGCGAGAACGGCCTCCACGAGTTGGTCAAGATCGCGTGGCATCGGTGCGCTCCCCCCGCTTCGTCTCTTGGTTGCCCAACCTGGCCTCGAGCTTCTCGCGCAGCAGCCGCCGCGCCCGCAAACAGCGGGTGCGCACGGAGGCCTCTGGAATTTTCAGCATCCGCCCGATCTCGCGGGCCGACAGCTCTGCGATGGTTGACAGCACGAGCGGCTGGCGCAGCTTGGCGGGCAGGTGCTGAATCATCTGTTCGGCCAGAGCGCGCAGCTCACGGTCCGAGGCCAACTCGTCGGCGGCGATCGCGCCTGAGGTGATCTCAAACGGCGCTTCCTGATCGTCGAGCGACACGGTGCGCATGCGGCGGTGATGCGACTTCGCCACACGCCAGGCAATACGCGCCAGCCAAGCTTCCGGGTTCTCAACCTGGGCCAGCCGGTGCCGGTACTTCCAGGCGCGCTGCAGCGTCTCCTGCACGGCATCCTCGGCGTCGTGGTGGTTACGCAACTCGGCGTAGGCGATGCGGTACAGCGTGCGCGCGTGCGCCCACACCACCGCTTCCCAGTGCCGGGTTTCGTCCGTTTCCGCCATCACGGGCGCAGCCGCCCAAGACGCTACTGTGGTTGCCACCTGCCCTCCCTTGGCCTCACTGGATAAAGACCGGACTGGGCGGTGTTCGTTCACTAAAATTAATTATTACCGCAGCGGGCTACTGAGGATCGCCAGGTTTGCCGGGTGCATGGGTTTCAGGACCAAAGTAGCTGCTGCTGATCACCACGTGTACTTTGGCGGCAATGGAATCAATCGCCTTTTGCACGTTGGCCGTTCCCAGTTTCTGCTCGATAGCCGACTGCGCCTGGGCAAACGGCTGGGTCGAGCGCCCTTCGACCTCAATAATGTGGTAGCCAAAGCGGGTGTGTACGGGATCGCTGATCTTGCCCACCGGCAGCTTATTGATTGCGGTTTCAAACGAAGGCACCGTTTCGCCGGGGCTGATCTCGCCCAGTTCCCCGCCCTTGTCTTTTGAACCCGGATCATCGGAATTTGCCTTGGCCAGCGCGGCAAAATCACCGCCAGCCTTCAACTCGGCATCAATTTTCGTGGCCTTGGCCAACGCCTGAGCGGGGGTAAGCTTGCTGCCGCCACCGGGGGTGTCGGTGTCCGTAATCAGAATATGGCGCACCTTGGTCTGCTGGAAGTCAGCGCTGTGGGCGGCATAGTAGGCCTGTTCCTGGACCTTCGTCGGCTTGGCTTCCACCTGAAGCTTGTCCACCATGGCTTTCGCCAGAGCGTTGTCGCGAGCCAGCATCATTTGCGCCTTAAAGGCGGCCTGTTGGTCGAGGCCGCGTTGATGGGCCTCGGCAACCAAGGCCAGCATCTTGCCGAGTTCATCCGCCACGGCACGCTTGTGGGCGGACATGGCGGCGCGATTCTGCGGCGGAGCCGAATCAATCAGCGCCTCGAACTGGCTAGCACGAATGTGCTCCGGCCCTGCCGAAATCACCACCGGATCGGATGCTGATGTTGCGTGTTTGGTGGTGGCCTGGGCGCACAGCCCGGCGGCGAGAGCCAGCACGAGTCCGGCGGAGAGGGGAGCGAATTTCTGCATCCACTGATTACATCACAGTTCGGACCGGCTGACAGGGACTGGCGCGGGACCCCGCGTGGCTGCGCCACGCGACCCGCTTACGCCAGGCCGGGCTGGGGACCCGGAGCCCC
>JBOGKK010000071.1:0-18522 GCA_050745425.1 Terriglobales bacterium | reverse complement strand
GTGTAGGGCTATACTGTGCACTATGGCCCGAGATGGGGAAATCCCTCTTCCGCCCGACGAGCTGCCAACACTTGCGGGAGAGGATGCGTCGAGCCGCTTCGATAGCGACGCACCGACGCTGGTCGATCCGGAAGCGCCCACGCTGGCCCCCGGAGCTGTGGCGGCTGCAGCCGCTGCTGCGCCCGCGCGCGCCAGGATTGGGCACTATACCATCCTGAATCGCCTGGGCGAAGGTGGCATGGGCGTGGTGTACGAGGCGATGCAGGAAAACCCGCATCGTGTCGTGGCCCTGAAAATCATCCGTGGCGCCTTTGCTGGCGAGCAAGCCATCCGCATGTTCCAGCGCGAGGCGCAGGTGTTGGGCCGGCTGCGCCACCCCGGTATTGCCGCTATCTACGAGTCCGGGCGCACCGAAGACGGGCAGCACTTTTTCGCCATGGAGCTCGTCCGCGGCGTGCGGCTCGATGAGTACCTCCGCCTTCATACCGGCGAGGATGTGCCGCAGCGCACGCGCATCCGCCATCGCCTCGACTTGTTTCTGCTGCTCTGTGATGCTGTCAGTTATGCGCACCAGCGCGGGGTGATCCATCGCGATCTCAAGCCCGCCAACGTGCTGGTCCAGGAACCAGAAACCAAAACCCTGAGCATCGCCAGCCAGATGCCTTCGGTGAAGGTGCTCGACTTCGGTTTGGCGCGCTTGACGGACGAGGAGGGCGATGGCCCCAGCCCAGCCACGCTGCCGGGCGCCGTCCAGGGGACGGTCCCCTACATGAGCCCCGAGCAGGTACTCGGGCAAACGGAACTCGTGGATGTGCGCAGCGATGTCTATGCGCTGGGTGTGATGCTGTACGAAATGCTGACGGGCGAGTTCCCCTACGATCTACGCCACGCCAGCCTGCTCGAGGCCGCGCGCATCATTTCCGAAACGCCGCCCCGGCCACTGCCCCCGGCTCTGGCCAAAACGCCCATTGGCCGTGACTTGTCCGTCATTGTCCGCAAGGCGCTGGAAAAAGATCCGCAGCAGCGCTATCAGAGCGTGGCCGCACTGGGCGAGGACATCCGCCGCGCCTGCGACGACCGCCCCATCCTCGCCCAGCCGCCCAGCTCCATGTATCAGGTCCGCAAGCTGGTGGCGCGGCACCGCGTCGGCGTGGCCGCGGCCGCCGCGGTGATCGCGCTGCTCGTCATTTTTGCCGTGGGCATGGCCATCGCGGCGCGCCGCATCGCCAGCCAGCGTGATCGCGCCAATCGCGAGGCGCAGCTGGCCCAGCAGGTCTCTGGATTCCTGACCAATCTGTTCCAGGCGTCCACCCCCGAGCGCGCGCAGGGCAAGACCGTCACGGCGCGCCAGTTGCTCGATGCCGGCGCGGCCAACATTCAAAAGGACCGCTCCATGAATCCGGAGGTAAAGGCCTCCCTGCTCGACACCATTGGCTCCGCCTATTCCAGCCTTGGTTTCTTCACGACCGCCGCGCCCATGCTCCAGGCCTCGCTGGCTGCCCGCATGCGCTTGTTCGGCCCCAATAGCCAACCGGTCGCCAACAGCCTGCGTGATCTCGGCCTGCAATCATTGGCCCGCGGCGATGACAAGCAGGCCACCCTCGATTACCAGAAGGCGCTTGCCATTGAGCAGCGCACCGAGGGGCCCGTCAACAGCGATGTCGCCGCTCTTCTGAACGATGTGGGCACATCGCTCTATCATCGCGGCATGTTGCCCCAGGCGCAATCGTATTTCCAGCGATCCCTGGCGATGCGTACGAAACTCGACGGTCCCGATAGCCCCAAGTTGATTCCCATGCGCGCGAATCTTGCCGAGATCGCCGCTACCCAGAAAAATTACGTCCTTGCCGCCGCTCAATTCCAGAAAGATCTGGCGCTCGTCGACAAAATCTATGGCCCCGAAGCGCCGGCCGTCTCGGTGTTGGAGAACGATCTGGGCGCCGTCATGTTCATCGAGAAAAAATACGATCAAGCCGAGGGCTACTACCAGCAGGCGTTGACGCTCAATCGCAAGCTGCTCGGCGACCAGCATCCGCAAGTCGGCCTCAATCTCGCCAACCTTGCCCAGGTGCGCGACGCCCAGGGAGACTTGCGCGGCGCCGCGACAACCTACCGGCAGGCGCTGCAGATTTTAAGCTCCAAGGTGCCCGCCACCGGCGAAAGTCTGCGCTTTGTGAATACCAACCTGGGTTCGGTCCTGGTGCGTTTGGGGGGCAGCAAAAACCTGCACGACGCCCAGGATCTGTTGCAAACGGCGCTAAGCGCCGACGAGCAGGTGTTGCCGCCCGGCGCCTGGGATATTGCTGACGTCAAAAGTGAGCTGGGCGGCTGCCTGCTCGCTCAAGGCAACCTGCATGCCGCCGAACCGTTGCTGGTAGACAGCTTCCCCACTCTCCAGGCCAAACTCGGCGCCAACGACCCCATCGCCATTACCCGCGCACTGCGCCGCCTGGTCGCGTTGTACCAGGGTTTGCACCAGCCCGCCCAGGCGCGCCCTTACGCACAGTTGCTGCGCACCGCCAGCCAGGCCGGCGCTTCCTCTAGCCGGTAATCCGATGCCTGGCCGAGCGACGGTGCCCGTCAACGCGGCTCACAACTGCGTCGAGCGCGAGAACGCTCAGAGCCAGGCTCAGGCCGACACCCCCAAGCACGGCAAAGACGAAGAGTAGTCCACCAATGATATTCGTCATACCCGTTTTTATCGGCGACAACGCCCTTCGGCTTTAGTCGTTTCGGATTGAGGCGCCGTCCTCCGCTATTGCGCTACCCTGCCCGAACCCGCAAAATGAGGATAACGGAGGGTATTCGGGATGCATGGTCCATTGCTTGCCTGGACGGGCGCATGGCACGTATGGCTGAGGGCGATTATTGTTTTGGGAGCTGCGCTGGTCGCCGGTGTGGTGGCGCACGCCATTATTTTTGCGATCCTTGCGCGGCTCGCCGCCAAGCCGGGAAGGGTGCTGGAGGCTTCACTCAACCGGCACGCGCGCAATCCGTCCAAGTGGCTCTTGCCGGTGGTGGCGATGCTGTTGGCATTACCGGCGGCTCCGCTGCCGACGTTGGTACACAATGGCCTTGAGCACGCGTTCAGCCTGATTCTGATCGGCGGCGGAGCGTGGTGCATTATGCTCGCCACCGAGGTGCTCGGTGACATCGTCTCTTCCCGCTATCGAATTGACGTAGCCGACAATCTTGAAGCCCGGCGTATTGCCACCCAGGTTCAGGTCATGCGGCGGGTTGTCGGCGTGGTGGTCGTCATCCTGACGCTGGCGCTGATGCTGCTGACGTTTCCTGGTGCCAAGGCGATCGGCACCAGCATGTTGGCCTCGGCCGGCCTGGCGGCGCTGGTGATCGGCATGGCCATGCGTCCGACGCTGTCGAACCTGGTTGCGGGCATCCAGATTGCGCTGACGCAACCGATGCGCATTGAAGATGCGGTGATCGTGGAAAACGAATGGGGCTGGATCGAAGAGATCACTGCCACGTATGTGGCCGTGCGCTTGTGGGACTGGCGGCGGATGATTCTGCCGCTGACCTATTTCGTCGAGAAACCATTCCAGAACTGGACGCGCACGACGGCGACGCTGCTGGGCTCGGTCTACTTGTATCTGGACTACACCACGCCGCTCGATGAGGTGCGGACCGAGCTGGAGCGCATTTGCCACTCGACGGATAAATGGTACGGAGGCGTGTGCGTGCTCCAGGTATCCGACTGCAAGGAATATACCATCGAGGTGCGCTGCCTGGCGGACGCGAAGGACGCGCCGACGGCCTGGGACCTGCGCTGCGTCATCCGTGAGGGTCTGATCAACTTCCTGCAAAAGAACTATCCGCATGCGTTACCGAAAACGCGTGCAGAGCTGACCGGCATGACCCCTAGTTCCGCAGCACCTGCGCCGGATCAGCGCGCGCGGCCCGCCAGCCTGGAATCGCCGCAGCCAGGAGTGGCAACACCGTGATCGCAACCGCTGCGGCGGCGAGCGTGACCGGATCGGCGGCGCGGATGCTGCCGTGCAACAGCGGCTGCACCCAGCGCCCGGTTACGAGCACCAATCCCAAACCGACAGCGACGCCGCAGAGCAGCAAGCGTACGGTTTCACTCAGCACCAGAGCGAGCACGCTGCCCCGCGTCGCGCCCAGCGCCATGCGCAGGCCAAATTCGCCGGTGCGCGCCGCGGCGGCATAGGCCATGACGCCATACACGCCGAGGCAGGCGAGCAGCAGTGCCAGCAGGCCGAAGCCAGCGCTGAGCTGCGCGATCAGAACATCCCGGCCCAACAAGTGGCGAATGCGCGCAGGCAGGGAGACTACGGAGCGGATGCGCAGCCTGGGGCCGGAGGCGGCGATGGCGGTGCGAAGACTCGATGCGATCGCGGCTGGGGATGCGGGTGTGCGCAGCAACAGCCGCAAGGGGACGGCATCGGCGGCCTGCCCGGCGAAATGGAAAAACAGGGGAGATGCAGGCGTGTGCGGGTCATTGATACGCGCGTCGGCGACGACCCCGACGATGGTGAATTGATGAAGGTTCTCGCGGCTATAGCCGAAGGTCTGGCCGATGGGATCGCGTCCGGGGAAGTGCGCCTGCACGAACGCCTGGTTGACGACCACGACGGCGGTGCTGCGGGCGGTATCGGCGGCGTCGAAACCGCGTCCGCGCAGCAGAGGCATGGCGGCGGTAGCAAAAAACGATCGCGAGATGGCATCTTCCTGGGATCGAGGCTTGGATTTCGGGTTGACGTGGCCGGGGAAGACCACCCCACTGATCTGCATGGAATCGGTTTCAATGCCGTTTTCGCTGAGCGCGGCCGCGGTGATGCCGGGCAGGGCGCGCGCATGCTGCAGCAGGTTTTGTTCCAGGGCGACAGCGGCGGGATGCGCCAATTGGGTTCCGGGCGGCAGGGACAGATCGACCGCGAGCAGGTGAGCGGGCTGGAAGCCGAGGTTGACGTGAAACATGCTGGCGAGGCTGCGCGCGAACAGGCCGGCGCCGGCGACCAGCAGCAACGCCAGCGCGACCTGGGCAATGATGAGCCAGCGGCCCAGGGGCACGCGCTCGGCGGCGACCTGTCCTGCCTGCGCCTTGAGGTCCGATGCGGGATTGCCATGACGGGCCTGCCAGGCGGGCAAGATGCCGAGCACGACGCCGGTGGCCAGCGCCACGGCCGCCAGCAGCAGCCACACCCGCCAGTTCAAATCCGGGCGGAACGGCGGGCCATTGCCGGCGCCGGCCAACTGCACCAGGAAACGGCTGAGCCACAGCGCCAGCGCCACAGAGGCCGCGCCGGCGATGGCGGCGAGAACAATGCCTTCGGTGATCAACTGGCGGGTCAAGCGCGGGTGGCTGACGCCGATCGCGAGGCGGATGGCGATTTCGCGGCGGCGGCGGATGGTGCGCGCGAGCAGCAAGGCGGCGACATTGGCGATGGCGGTGAGGAGCATCAAGCCAGCCAAGGCCATGATCATGCGCAGCGGGGTGCCGAATTGGCCGCGCAGCCGGCTGCTGCCGCGGGCGCCCGCAGCCATGGTCAGCGTCATCGGCGTAGCATCGGGTGCGACGCGCTTCCAGCTTTGGCGCAAGAGTCTATTCCATGCGGCCTGCAGGCGCGCTTCCTGATGAGGGTGGGGCAGACGCGCAAACGCCTGGAGCCAGGAGATCTGTTCCTGCGGCGGCCACGGCTTGTGATCATCGCCGTTTACGTTCATGGCGTTGCCGCTGACGTGGAGCACCGATTGCATCATCACCGGAGCCCAGATACTGGCGGGGTTGGCAGGGTCGAGACCGGAGAATCCCGGGGGCGCAACGCCGATGATGGTGAGTGCGGTGTTGCGTAGGTGCAGGGTGTGGCCGATCACATTCCGGCGGCCGCCGAACTGCTTTTGCCAGAAGGCATAGCTCACGACCGCAACGGGCGAAGCGCCGAGGGCGCGGTTGTCGCGCTTGTTGATCCAGCGTCCGAGCGCGGGTGTGAGGTGCAGGCCCGGGAAGTAGCCGCCGGTAACCAACTGTAGATCAGCCATTGCGGAACTGTCGTTGCCCGCGCCCAGAGGATAGCTGCGGGTGCTGCTGGCGGCGCCGACTTCGACGCCAGCCGCCCGGCCGGATGTTGCGATTTGCTCAACGACCGGGTAGGAGAGCAGCGGCAGGGCATTGTTGTCGCCATGCTGGCCGAGCAGGACGATCTGCTGGGGGTTGGGGACGGGTAGGGTTTTGAGCAGGACGGCGTTGACCAAGCTGAAGATGGCGGCGTTGGCGCCGATGCCGAGAGCGAGCGAGACCACGACGATGAGGGTGAAGGCGGGCGAGCGGCGGAGCATGCGGGCGGCGTGGCGCAGGTCCTGGAGCCAGGATTCGAGCCAGGTCAGGACCTCGAAATCATGCGCGCGCTCGCGCGCACGCTCGGGGCTGCCGAAGCGGGTGCGGGGTGAGTCGCGCTGGCGCAGGGCGAGATGGTGGTCGATCTCGGCGGCGATATCGGCATCGACTGGTTCGGGCCGGAGCGTGTGTTTGAGGCGTGTCCAGAATCCCATGGTGGTTTTCCTTGTTACTCCATCCGCAGCGTGCGCATCGGATCGGTTCGGGCGGCGCGCCAGGCGGGCGGCAGGGCCGCCAGCAGGGGCACAAGCAGCAGGGCGGCTGCGGCGCCGCCGAAGGCTGCTGCATCGTGCGCCGAAACGCCCGGCAGGAGCGGCTGGAGCCAGGGCGCGGCCCACCATCCCAGCAACAGCCCAATGGCCAAGCCCGTCGCGGTCAGCACGGCGGCTTCCCCGAGCACAAGCCGCAGTACATGGCCGTGCTCCGCGCCCAGCGCCACGCGGATGCCGAACTCGCCGCGCCGCGCCCCCGCGCCATAGGCCACGACGCCGAACAGGCCAAGGCACGCCAGCGCCAGCGCCAGCAGGCCAAAGGCACCGCTCAGTTCCGCCAGCAGCCGGTCGCGCCTCAGGCGCCCGGCGAGCACCTCATCGATGGTTGCAACCGATCGCAGCCGCAACCCGGCGCCCGTGAGTGCCTTGCGCACTTCGGGCGCCAGGACCGCAGGGTCGCCCGCGCTGCGGATATCGAGGTGCATGGCGGATTTGTCGTATTGCGCCAGCGGAAAGTAAACCAGCGGGGCGGCGGCGCGATGTGGATCCACCAGGCGCGCGTTCGCGGCCACGCCTACAATTTCGAACTTTCCTTCGTCTCGCGGGTCAGAGCCCATCGTCGTGCCCAGCGCCGTTGCGCCATGCAGGACTTGCTGCACAAAGGCTTCGTTCACGATCACGACTTTGCGCGCCTGCGCAGTATCGCTCGACCGGAAGGCGCGCCCGCGCAGCAGCGGAATGCCAGTGGCCTCGAAATAATTTACCGAGATGCCGGCGCCGTTAGAGGCAAAGCCGGGCCCGGCATATCCGGCCGGAAAGGTGCTGCTGGTATCGGTACTGCCATCATCGATTCCGTTCTGTTCGAGTGCGGCCGCACGCACGCCGGGCAGCGCTTCAACTCGCGCCAGCGCACGCCGTTCGAGCGCTTCAAGCTGCGGCAGCGGCGGCTCCGGGCTCGGCCGTGCCAGCTCGGCGCTCAGCAAGTGCGCGCGGTCGAAACCCAGCGGCCGCGTAAACATGGCTGCCAGACTGCGGCTGAACAGGCCCGCGCCCGCGACGAGCAGCAGCGCCAGGGCCACCTGCACAATGATCAGTCCGCGCCCCAGCGGCAGGCGCGCGCTGGACGCGCCGGTGCGCATGCCGGCCTGCAAGGCAGACGCGGGGCTCTGGCGACGCACCAGCCGCGCCGGCAATAGGCCGAGGATGACACCCGTGCCCAGCGCCAACAGCGCCAGCAGTCCCCAGACGCGCCAGTCGAGGTCGGGCTGAAAGCGGTTGCCCGCCAACTGCGTCAGTAGATGGCTCAGCGCCACCGCCAGGGCAGCAGCGGCAGCGCCGGCGACGGCGGTCAGCAGCAACGCCTCGGTCAGCAGTTGCCGTGCCAGCCGCGCCCGGCTGATGCCGACCGCCAGCCGGATCGCGATTTCGCGCTGCCGGCCCAGCGTGCGTGCCAGAAGCATCGCGGTGACGTTGGCGATTGCGATCAGCAGCAGCAGCGCCGCCAGTCCCATCAACACGCGCAGCGGCGCTCCATAAGCGCGTTGCAGACCGCTGACGCCATGCCCGCCCGGCGCCAGCGTCAGAGTCCACGGCTTGTATTCGGGCGCAATCCGCTTCCAACTCTGCTGCAGCAACCCGTTCCACTCGGTTTGCAACCGCTGCATGGCGCGGGCATTGGGAACCCGGGCAAAACCCTGTAGCCAGAATATCTGCTCCTGTGGTGGCCAGGGCTTTGAGTCGCTGCCGTCGACGCTGACGCGATCGTCGCTGATATGCAGCACCGGCTGCATCATTACCGGCGCCCAGATGGTGGCCGGGCTGGCGGGATCCAATCCTGCGAATCCGCGTGGTGCCACGCCAATGATAGTAAGCACGGTCTTACCGATCGGCACCGTCTGCCCGATGATGTTGCGTGAGCCGCCAAACCGCTTCTGCCAAAAGGCATAGCTCACGTCGGCAACCGGAGAGGCGCCGAGCGCGCGATTATCACTGCGATTCACCCAGCGGCCAAGCACGGGCTGGAGGGCGAGGCCTGCGAAGTAGCCGCCGGTGACCAACTGCACCCCGGCTCGTTCTGCATGAGTCCGCGGCGGCCCGAGGGTCATGGTCTCGGTCGCGCTGGCGGCACCCACACGCACACGTGCTTGCGCGAACTGCTGGATCAGCGGGTAGGAGAGCATGGAGGAGGACATGCCTGTGCCTTTTTGCCCGAGCAGGACGATTTGTTGAGGATTGGGCACGGGCAGCGTCTTCAGCAGCACGGCGTTCACGAGGCTGAAAATGGCGGCGTTGGCGCCGAGGCCGATGGCCAGTGATGCCACGACCACGACGGTGAAGCCGGGGGAGTGGCGGAGCATGCGAGCGGCGTGGCGCAGGTCCTGCAGCCATGACTCGATCCAGGTCAGGACATCCATATCGCGCGTGCGTTCGCGCACACGCTCGGCGTTGCCAAAGCGAGTGTGGGGCTGTTCGCGCTGACGTAACGTGAGGTGGTGGTCGATCTCTTCGGCGATGTCGCGAGTCATGCGAGCGGGCCGTACGGTGCGGGCGAGTTTGCGCCAAAAGCCCATGATTAGATCTCCTGGGCGAGGACCTGCGAGACGCCGGCTACGAGTTGCCGCCATTGCTGCTGCTCTTCGGCGAGGCGCTTGCGCCCGGCGGGGCGAAGGGAGTAATAGCGGGCGCGGCGGTTGGTTTCGGAAATGCGCCACTCGGCTTGCAGCAGTCCGGCTTGTTCCAGCCGGTGCAGGGCAGGGTAGAGCGAGCCTTCCTCGACCTGCAGCAACGCATCGGAAATCCGGTCGATATGGCCTGCGATGGCGTAGCCGTGGGCGGCGCCGCGTATCGCCAATGTCTTCAGGATCAGCAAATCCAGAGTTCCTTGCAGCCGGTCCTTCGTCTTCATCGTTGCCATGCCTAGAGCAAAAACAGCGTCGGTGTAGCAAGCTTCGGGCGATTGCGTGCGGCTTTTCCTGGGGTCAAAGCCGCAGGCGGTACGGTCGGCGATGCTACAGCAGAGCTGTTTTTGCTCTAGCCCTCAATGCCTAGACAACTATAGGCATGCGAACTGCGCTTTGGCAACAACTTCCGTGTGGCATCCATCTATAGCCGCATGCGGCATGTGGTGGTGGCATTGATGTGTTTGGGGTTTTGCCTGGCGGCGACCAGCGCTCGGGCGCAGTATTTCGGGCAAAACAAGGTACGGCACAAGTCGCTGCACTTTTCCGTACTCAAGACCAAGCATTTCGACATTTACTTCTATCCGGAGGAAAAAACGGCGAGTGTCGAGGTGGGGCGGATGGCGGAGCGCTGGTACGCGCGCTACACCAAGCTGTTTCATCACGTTTTGACCACGCGGCAGGCGATTGTACTTTACGCCAGCCACACCGATTTTGAACAGACGACGGTGCTGCCTGGATTCATCGGGCAGGGAACGGGCGGAGTCACAACGGCGATCGGGCGCAAAGTGGTGCTGCCGCTGGCAGGCTCGCTGGCGGCTACCGACCACGTGCTGGGCCACGAGTTGGTGCATGCCTATCAGTACGACATGACGCTCAGGCGCGGGAGTCCGGTGCCGCTGGTGGCGCGGCTGCCGCTGTGGTTCGTCGAGGGCATGGCGGAATACTGCTCGCTGGGGCCGAAAGACGCGAACACGGCGATGTGGATGCGGGATGCGGTAGCGCGCGACAAGTTTCCAACGATCAAGGATCTGGACAACGCTTCCAAGTATTTTCCATACCGGTACGGAGAAGCCTTCTGGGCCTTTGTCGGTGGCCGCTACGGGGACAGCAAGATAGCGCCGATGCTGCTCGCTGCGGCATCTTCGGGCCGAGTGTCCGCCGCCATCCAATCGGTGCTGCATGTCAGCGAGAAGCAGCTTTCGGCGGAATGGAAGCAAGCAACGGAAGCGAAGAATCACCCTATTTTGCAAATTACCGAACCGCTGTCGAAGGCGAATGTACTGATCGCCGCCCACAAAGGCCGGGCGAGTCTGAACGTCAGTCCGGCGATCAGCGCGGATGGCAAATGGGTGATGTTCTATTCCGAGCGGGGCGTATTTGCGATCGATCTGTTTCTGGCCAACGCGCATACCGGCAAGGTGGTGCGCCAGATCACCTCGACGGCGATCAGCGCGCATTTCAATAACCTCGAGTTCATCAATGGCGCCGGGGCATGGGCGCCCGACAGCAACCGCTTTGCCTTCGGGCATGTGGAGGGCGGCAAGGCCTACGTTTCGATCTACGATGTGGCGAGCAATCAGGTCCGGCGCCGCTATCTGATTCCCGGCGCAGGAGAGGTCTTCAGCCCCACGTGGTCGCCCGATGGCAAGCAGATTGCCTTCAGCGCCATCGAAGGGGGCCTGACCAATCTCTATATGCTCGATCTCAGCAGCGGCAAAGTGAGCAAGCTCACCAACGATGCCTATGCCGAGTTGGAACCGGCCTGGTCGCCCGACGGCAAGCAAATCGCGGTTGTAACCGATCGCTTCACCACCGATCTCGAGGATCTTGCGCACGGCGAGTACCGGCTGGCGCTGTTCAACCTGTCTACGGGGGCGATGGAGGCGGTCCCGGCTGCGGGTAGGGGCAATCAGATCAACCCGCAATGGTCGCCCGACGGGAGCGCGCTGTATTACATTTCCGACGCGAGCGGCATTGCCAGCATTTATCGACTGAGGCTCGGCGGGGGCGGCGCACCCGAGCAACTGACCAACCTGCAAACCGGCGTGAGCGGCATCACCGCGCTCAGCCCGGCCTTGTCGGTAGCGGCGAAGACGGGTGCGATCCTCTACAGCGAATTTTCGAATAACGAGTACAGTTTGGTGCGCCTGCCGGCCCAAACGGCAGCGGTGCAGGCGGCGACGGCGGCGATGAAGCCAGCGCTGTTGGCGCCGCGCAGCACCGCAAGCGGTGAGGTCGCCACCTATCTTCACGACTGGCAGGACGGGCTGGCGCTGGCCTCGAATTTCACCGAGCATCCGTACCACCCCACGCTCCATCTCGACTACATCGCCCCGCCGAGTGTGGCGGTGGGGATCAGCAACTTCGGTACGCTGCTGGGCGGCGGGACGGCGCTGCAGTTCAGCGATCTGCTGGGGTATCGCCATCTCACGGTTGCGTTTGAATCGCTGAGCGACACGGGAGGGGCGGGATTGGTCAACAATCTTTCGGCGACGGCGGTGTACACTAACGATCGCCATCGCTGGACGTGGGGGTTTGGAGGCGGACAAACGCCGTTCGTGACCGGAAGCTACGCGGCGGTGGCAGCGGTGGTGAACGGACGTCCGGTGGCGCAAACCCAGGAAGTGACGCAATGGCAACTGGACCGGCAGGCGGTCGGGATTCTCGAATACCCCTTCAGCCGCGCCCAGCGAATCGAGTTCACCGGCGGTTACGAGAACATCGGTTTTGCCGCCGAGCAGCGCACCGAACTCGTCGATCTGGGCACTGGCACGTTGCTTGGCTATCAGGAGCAGAGCGTGCCGGCACCGCCGGCATTGAACTTTGCGGTGGGCACCGCGGCACTGGTCTATGACACGTCGATTTTCGGCGGTACGAGCCCGGTACGGGGGCAAAGCTATCGCCTGCAGATGGGCGGCAACGCAGGCAGCATTGATTTTGCGACCGCGCTGGCCGATTACCGGCGCTACATCGGCCTCACCGACGCGGTGAGCCTGGCGGGGCGGGTGATGACCTATGGCCGCTACGGCTCCGGCGCGGATGATCCACGCATGCAGGAGTTGTACCTGGGCTATCCGTCGCTGGTGCGCGGCTACGATTTTAACTCGTTCTCGCCCCAGGAGTGTGGCCCGAGCTTTCAAACGACCGGGGTATGCCCGGCATTGGACCGTTTGCTTGGCAGCAAAATCGGGGTGGTGAACCTGGAGGCGCGGCTGGAGTTGACCGGGCCGTTGGGGCTGTATCGCAATCCGAGCGTTCCACCGGTCGAGTTGGCGCCGTTTTTTGATGCCGGCACGGCATGGACGTCGGCGGACAAACCCAACTTCCTCGGAGGGCTGCGCAAGCCGGTCTCGAGCGAGGGCATCACGCTGCGCGGTAACGCGTTCGGTTTTGCGGTGGTCTCGGTTAGCTACGCCTTTCCGAACAACCGTCCGGGCGTGGGTCATGTGTGGGAATTCAGCTTTCTGCCGGGATTTTGAGCAGGCGTATGCGGCGGAGAGTTTTCGAGGTTTTGTCACATTTCGCTACGTAAGTTGTTGATTCTGGGCGGAGAGGCGGGTGACAGGGTTGGCTGGTCAGCGGCTCAGCTGGTCAGCATCTCAGTTTTGCGGTGCAATCCATTGCGGGGGCTGGCGGAAATAGGAAGATTCTGGGTGTAAGTTGTTGATTCTGCTCATACGGGATCTTCGGAGCGTTGGGCGGCTGGGAGCTGGCAGCTGCACTCCAAGGCCGTTTTTTGGGGGAATGTCACTTTTACTGGTGTAAGTTGTTGATTACAGGTGACGTGGAGAGTGACAGTCACCACGCCATTGTTGGCTCCCGCAGCGGGAAGCGGCGGGGTGGGGGCCGCCTCCCGCGGTGATGGCAAATCGGTTGTCAAGCCTACTGGGCCGGCAGACATTCGAACGTCCGCACATCGAAACACATGCCGGGGTCACCTAGGAGTGTGCGCGGCAGAAACTTTGGAGGCATGGAAAACGTAAGTAGAGGCATGCCGACCAGCTTTCGTCCCTGCGCTCCCGATCAGAGTTTATTGTTTCCGCCGTCCCCGCGCGACTGGCTGCCGGAGGGCCACTTGGCCTTCTTCATCGCCGACACGGTAGCCGCGCTGGATTTGAAGGCGCTGTATGCGCCATATGAGGGCGACGGGCGACGCAATGCACCGTTCGACCCGCAGATGATGGTGGCCGTGCTGCTGTACTCCTACGCGACGGGTACGTTCAGTTCGCGACGGATCGCCCGCAAGCTGGAGGAAGATGTGGCCTACCGTGTGCTGGCGGCGGGGAACTTTCCTGCGCACCGCACGATAGCCGACTTCCGGCGGCAGCATCTGGCGGCGTTCGAGGGCCTGTTCGTGCAGGTGGTACGGATCGCGCGCGAGGCGGGTGTGAGAAAGCTGGGGAAGCTGGCGGTGGACGGAACGAAGTTGAAGGCGAATGCCAGCAAGCGCAAGGCGATGAGCTACGGACGGATGCGGACGGAGGAAGAGCGGTTGCGCGCCGAGATCGCGGCGCTGACGAAGCGGGCGCAGCGCGAGGATGAGGCGGAGGATGCCGCGCACGGGCCGGAGATACGGGGCGATGAGTTGCCGCAGCAGTTGCAGCGGCGGGAGCAGCGGCTGCGCACGATTCAGGCAGCGAAGCAGCGGCTGGAAGCGCGGCAGGCGGCTGCGGACCGGGAACAGGGCCGGACGCCGGAGGCGGGCCGCAAGGGCAGGGGCCGTAAGCATTTTGACCGCGACTTCGGCGTGCCCGAGGACGGCGCGCAGGACAACTTCACTGACCCCGACAGCCGCATTATGCGCAGCGGCGGCGGCTTCGAGCAGTGCTACAACGCGCAAGCGGTCGTGGCGGAGGGATCGCAACTGATCGTGGCCACCAGCCTGAGCGCCTGTGCCGCTGATGCCCCCGCACTCCTGCCGCTGGTGGATGCGGCCGCCAAGGTGCTGGAGGCGGCGCCCCGGCAGGTGCTGGCCGACGCCGGCTATCGCTCGGAAGACAATCTGCAGGGACTGGAGCAGCGGCGTGTTCGCGCCTACATCGCCCTCGGCCGCGAGGGCAAGCCCCCGGCCGCTGCTCGCAGCGGAGCTGCCACCCGGCGCCTTCTCCGGCGCATGGCGGGTGCTTACGGCCGCGCCCGTTACCGCCGCCGCAAGGCGGTGGTGGAACCCGTTTTTGGATGGATCAAGCACGCTCTCGGGTTCCGGCGCTTCAGCCTGCGAGGGGAGGCCAAGGCCAGAAGCGAATGGAACCTGGTTTGTCTGGCGGTCAACCTCAAGCGTATGCAACACCTGCTCCCGGCCTGAGGGTACCGCAGCACCCCTCCCGTCGCGCCCCTCGACCGGTTGGGATCCAGCTGGGACAAGCCATCGTGCTGTTGCGCCAATCCTGATCCGCTCCCGTGTCCAAAACCATCGCGCTTCATCGCCCCGCGCATTTTTCTGCCGCGCATACTCCTAGGTGGCCTAATAGAGTTAGATGGCCAATCAGAGTTGCTGGGTTGTCCGTTTGGTATTTTCGAATCTGGTTCGGGGGCGGGCGGGCGAGGCAGCGGCGCGCGTGGGCCGGGCAGCGCGCGGGAGTTAGAGGGATTGCAGGGCGTGGGCGATGGTGGTGACGGCTTGGGCGATGGCTTCGGGGCCGTGGGCGGCGCCAAAGAAGGCCGCTTCGAACTGGGAGGGGGGCCAGAGGAGGCCCTGGCGCAGGCAGGCGTTGTGAAAACGCGCAAAGGCGGCGGTATCGCAGGCGGAGGCGCCGGCGAAATTGCGCACGGGGCGGCTGGTGAAAAACAGCGTGAGCATGGCGCCTACGCGCTGCACGCGGGCGGCAACGCCGGCCGCCGCAATGGCTGCGTTCATGCCTGCTTCGAGGGCTGCGCCGCGACTTTCCAGCTCGGCGTATAAGTCCGGGCGGGCGGCGATCGCCTTGAGTGCGGCTACACCCGCCGCCATCGCCAGGGGATTGCCGCTCAGCGTCCCGGCTTGGTAGACCGGCCCCAGCGGTGCTACGCGCTGCATCAGATCCGCACGTCCACCATAGGCGGCCGCGGGTAAGCCGCCGCCTATGATCTTGCCCAGCGTGGCCAGATCAGGCTCGACGCCGTAGCGCGCCGCGGCGCCGCCCCAGGCCACGCGAAACCCCGTCATTACCTCATCGAAAATCAACACCACGCCGTGGCGATCGGCCAATCGCCGCAGTGCCGGCAGATAGCCGGGCTCGGGCGGCACACAGCCCATGTTGCCCGCCACCGGCTCAACGATGATGGCGCCGAAGCGGCCCGGCGTTTCCTCCAGCGCCTGCTCGACTGCATCCGCGTCGTTATAGGGCACGGTCAGTGTATCGGACACCGCGCCCGGCGGCACGCCGGCGGAACTGGCTACGCCCAGCGTGGCCAGACCCGAACCGGCATGGCTCAGAAACAGGTCGGCGTGGCCGTGATAGCCGCCGGCGGTCTTGATCACGCCGTTGCGCCCGGTGAACCCGCGCGCTACCCGAACCGCCGCCATGGCCGCCTCCGTGCCGGAGTTGACAAAGCGCAGCATTTCGCACGCAGGGTAGGCGCGCTGCACCAGCTCGGCCAGCTCCAGCTCGGCGGGCGTGGAGGCGCCATAGCTGGTGCCCCTGGCGGCGGCCTCCTGCACCGCAGCGACGATTTCAGCCGCCGCGTGGCCGAGCAGCAACGCACCCCAGGAAGCAAGGAAATCGAGAAAGCGGTTGCCGTCGACGTCGAACATCCACGGCCCCGCACCGCGCTCGACCCACAGTGGCGCCCCGCCCACCGCCCGGAACGAGCGCACGGGCGAGTTCACACCGCCCGGCAGAATTCGTTCCGCACGCTGCTGGAGCTGCTGCGAGCGCGGGCCCATGCTTACCCGACCCTCGGCAGGGCCATCTGCAGCAGTGACGGGCCGAGCTGGCGCCAGAGCCGTTCGCGCAGACTGAGGTAACCCTGCGCACCGCTGAACAAATCGCACAGAAGCTGGCGGAAGCGCGGGCTGCGCTGGCCGAACTGCGTCATGCGCTCGAGCACGGCGGCACCGCAGAAGCGCCCAAAATAAAAACGGTGAACGATGGCGCCGGCGGCGGCCAGCTCGGGAATTAACTCCGCCTGCAACGCCGCGTTGTAGCCGTCAAAGCCGGCCTCGGCCACCAGCTCCGCCGAGCGCAGAGAATAATACAGTCCTTCGCCGGTGATCGGATCCACAAGGCCGGCGGCGTCGCCCACCAGGGCCCAGGGATGTGGGCTGACACCGGCAAACGCGGCGGCCCGCATGCGCTCTGGCGCCGGGGAGGGCAGCAGATGCGCATAAAAGCTTGCACCGCGGCGCCAGTCAACACCCCAGGCATCGAGCATGCGCTCCAGGCGGTGGCGCAACGAGTGCGTGGGTTCGCCGCCCAATTTGCCGCAAATGCCGACCGAGGCGTGATCGCCGCGGGGAAAGCTCCAGATATAGCCCTCGAAATGGGGCAAAAACCGGATCGCCATGCGTTGCCGCGGCCAAGGCAGGCGCTCGAGCGGTAAATAGTAGCCGGCGGTGGCCATCCAGTCGCCGTCGCCCAGCGGGCAAGGCAGCGCGGCGCGCATCGAGTTGCGCGCTCCGGTCGCCATCACCACCGCCTGGGCCCGCAGCACGGCGCCGTCGCGCAGCCGCACGCGCCAGCTCCGGCGATCACTCTCGAGGGCCACGATGCGTTCCTCGACCAGCACCGCGCCCGCGCGCCGCGCGCGCTCCAGCAACAGGCCGTTCAGGACCTTTCGCGAAAAAATCGCCACGGTCTGGTCCAGGCGCAGCAGCAGAGTGCGCCCTTGCGGGCTGATCAGCTCGCATTCGCTGACCGGATTGTGCAGTTCTGTGCTGGCCGCCAGAAACGGATAGCGGCGCAGTGCTTTGGCGGTCAGGCCGCCGCCGCAGGGTTTTTCCCAGGCCAGATGTTCGTCGACGAGCGTAACCTTGCGGCCGGCGGCGGCTAACTGGGCGGCGCAGAAGGCGCCGGCGGGTCCTCCGCCTGCAACAACTACCGGTAACGGCATGGGTCCATAATACGGCAGCTTTCAGGGATCAGCATGTCAGCTAACGGCGTTTGGGGTGGTGATCGCCGTCGTGCTGCTGCCGCAGCGTTTTGAGATAGCGGCGGACATTCTTCTGCTGCTGGGCCAGAGTTTCGGCAAAACGATGGGCGCCGGCGCCGTTGCTCACGAAATAAAGGTAGTCGGTTTCGTCCGGATGCTGCGCCGCCTCGAGCGATGCGCGCCCAGGATTGCTGATCGGGCCCGGCGGCAAACCCGTATGCAAATAGGTGTTATAGGGCGACTTGCGCTTGAGATCGCGGGCGTGCAGGCTGCCGGTCCAGGCGTGGTCGAGCAGAGCTGCATAGATGACGGTGGGGTCGCACTGGAGGGGCAGGCCACGCTGCAAGCGGTTGTCGAACACGCCGGCGATGAGCGCGCGTTCGGCGGGTACGGCGGTTTCTTTCTGAATGAGCGAGGCGAGCGTCACCCAGCGATGCACATTATGGGGATGGTCGCGCTGCACCTCCTGGTGGAAGCGCTGCAGCATGAGCTTGATGATCTGCTGCACGCTGGCGTGAAAGGGAACGCGATAGGTCGCCGGAAACAAATAGCCCTCAAGCGACACCGCGCCGGGGTCGAGATCGTGCACCAGCGCGGGGCTGGCCGAGGCCGCCAGAAATGCGTCCGCCGACGCGATGCCTTTTTGCTGCAGCTCGCGGGCGATGTCGAAGCGGGTGTAGCCTTCCGGAACCGTAAGCGAGATGGTATAGAAAACGCCGCGCGACAGGGTGTGGAAGACTGCGGGTACCGATTCGCCGCCCGGCAAGCGGTAGGGGCCCGCCTTGAGCGTGCTGCCGAAGTGCAGGAACGCCCAGAGATCAAAACCAAAAGCGCTGGCGATGACACCTTGTTGCTGCAACAGGCGGGCAATTTGCGTACGCCCGGTGCCGGGGGCAATGGCAATGATGCGGGGCTGCGCCAGCCGCGGACCCGGCGCCCAAACGCGCCAGAGCCCCAGGGCGAGTGCGGCCACGATCACCACTACGACCACGATGCCGGTGTGGCGACGATTCATATTGAAGTCATTGTATCGGTTTGAGGTAAACTCTTCCCATTGCACTTTTCTCGACTGTTCTGATGCGACTTCCGACATTTCAGGTTCGTCACGCGGGTTTTGGGCTCGCGGCTGTGGCACTGTTGGCGTTCGGGGTGACCGGCTGTGGCGGATCGGCGCCGGTGCCGGCGC
>JBOGKK010000070.1:0-7072 GCA_050745425.1 Terriglobales bacterium | reverse complement strand
GGGGGCCCGGAGCCCCAGCCCGCCCCGGCGTAAGCCTCACTGCTTGCCGGGGAAGGCCGAAGTTACGAACGGCGCGGCCCTCGCGTGGCACGGTAGAGGTGGAGGCCGGGAATATCGGCGAAATCGTCGGGGTTCAGCGTCCAAAGCTCTGCCTGCTGGCTGACGGCGCAAGCGGCAATGGCGAAGTCCATGACGCGCGGCCGGGCGCGCGGCAGGCTGCGGTAGAAGGATGCACTCAGGGCCGCTTCGATGGGGCCGAAAAGCACGGCATTGGCATCGGGGAACAGGGCCTGCTGCAGCTCGATTTCTGCGGCGTTGCGGCTGCCCCTGAGCCATTCATAAAGCACCGGCGTACTGAGGCGCAGTTCCTCGTCGTTGTCGAGAACGGATCGCAGCCGGATCCAGAACGCACGAGGCCCGCTCAGTCCGGCGATCAGCACTGAAGTGTCGAGATGGATCACGGTTCAGTCGTTCGGGTGCAGGCGGCCCGGCAATCGGCGAACCTCGCGCAGTTCCCGCAGCTCGTCATCCACATCGCTCGCGGGCCGTGTGGGCCTGCGCGCAATGTATTCGTCGAATATTTTTACGCGCCTGCGACGCTCCGCTTCGCCGACCTTGCCGGCGGGAGGCTGGTACATCTGGATGGCCTCGCGCACGACCTGGCTTTTCGGCTTTTGCGTGCGGCGGGCGGCCAGATTAAGGCGCGCGATAGTCTCGTCGTCGAGCGTGAAGGTTACTTTAACCGCCATAGTGCCATACTACCATATCCGAGCCGAGTGATGGATCTAGAATGGCTCGCCCGGCAACGGCGGCCCGGCGGGGGTGGGTGTGCCCCAGCCTGCTTGTTTCACCTTCGCCATATCGCTGATCAACTGCTCGGGCAGGTGCGGGTTGAGGCGGGGTAGGGCGCGATCGGGCTCGTTGCCGAGCACCCAGGCGGTGGCGGCCACGGTCTGAGCCACCTGCTGGATTTCGGTGAAGTCGACCTTCATGGGCGTATCGGTGACGCGGTGATAGTCGACGTGGAGGCCGTCGGTGAAAAAGGCGATGGGGATGCCCATTTTGGCGAAGTTGTAGTGATCGCTGCGGTAGAAGATGCGCTGCCCGCGCGGGCCGGGCCCGAGGTTGTCATGGGTGGCATCGGGCTGGGTCACGTCGTAGAAGTGGTTGAGGTCGAGCTTCTGGAAGCTGGCGTTCACCTGCGCGATGGTGTGATTGAGCGCGTCGCTGGAAATATCGGGGCCGACGACGAAGGCTTCGTGCGGAGCGACTAATTTGTAATGGGGTGGATCGACGTAGCCGGGCGTGCGGGTGCGTCCGATCATGTCCATGTTGAGGTCGGCGGCGACCTTGCCCAAATCGATGGGCGGGAACTCGTTGAAGTACTGCGAGCCCCAGAGGCCTTTTTCTTCGCCGGCGTTCCAGAGAAAGATCATGGTGCGTTTGGGGCGCAGGCCCCGGGCGGCGCCGGAGGCGAAGGCGTGGGCGATGCCGAGCAGGCCGGTGGATCCGGAGCCATCGTCATCGCCACCGTTGTTGATGCCGTCGCAGTTGTGTTGATCGGCGGCCATGGTGAGGCCGAAGTCGGTCGAGTCGCCGGCGGCGAGCACCGGGTTTTGCTGGGTGCAGTTGGGGGTGGCGCTCAGGCCAATGTGGTCGAGATGGGCGCTCATGATGACGTACTGGTTTTTGAGCACCGGATCGGAGCCGGGGAGCATGCCAATGACATCTTCGGTATGGTTATGCGTGGTGGAGACGGCGATGGTGGCGGAGAGGGTTTTGCCGGCGGAGAAGGTGAAGCTGGGGAGGGTGCCGGCGCTGGCGTTATCCATCACGATTTCAGCGCTGAGTTTTTCATCCTGAAACAGGGCGTTCATGAGCTGGGAGCCGGCGACGAGGGTGGGGACGGAGGGTTGGGCCGGGGGGAGGAACTTCGCCACCTCGTAGCGCGGGCCGTTGGGGCCGAACTGCAGTGCACCGGCATCGGGGGCGGACATCTGGCTCAATTGGGTAAACGTGGGGGCCTCGATGACGGCCAGGGCGCCGTGGGCGGCGGCGTACTGCAGGGGCGTCTGGTCGCCGGGCCGGATGGGGTTCTGCGGGCGCGCGGTGCCGGCGAGAAAACTGGCGAGCAGGTTTTTCTGATAGTGGGCGAGCGCGGGCGGAACGCCTGCAACGACGATGACTTTGCCCTGAACGTCGAGGCCCTGATAGGGGTTGTGGCCGTCCATGATGTATCCATTACCGGCAAACACCAGCCCGGCGTTGGCAAAGGAGCCGCCGACGGGCGGAGGGGCGTTGCGGCCGCTGCCGGTGGCGGCGAGCCAGTCGTGGCCGTAGGCGAGGGCGTGGGCGCCGGGGCGGAGGCGCGGGCTGCGATTGAAGCGGAAGCGGCCGGTGGAGTGCGGCTCGGGCACGGTGATGCTCATCCGCATGGCGGCGGGATTGGGGTTGGTGGTGACCAAATCGATGGGCAGAAAATAGGGCTGGAGGGGACCGTGCGTGCCGGTGGTGCTGCCGCCGGGGGTGAGGCCCCACTCGCTTAGGTGGCTGGCGACGTAGAGGGCGGCGAGATCGTATCCGCGGGAGGGGGTATTGCGGCCTTCGATCTGATCAGAGGCCAGAAAATAATCATACGTTTGCAACTCGTGCAACGTAATGGCGTTGGCGTTGCCATAGCTGGGGGGAGCGGGCCGGGCAGCCAGCAGCAGCGCGGCGCCGGCGATTACAATGGGGGCGGTGAGCAGGGCAGGGAATCGCTTCATGAATAGGTCTCCGGTGGAAACGCACGAACCTCAGCAGAGTAGCGCAAAAACGGCCACTCGGGTAGTTGCGGGCGTCGTGCGGCGGCATGGCAAAATTCTCATCTGCCAGCGTTCCCGCACGGGGCCGCATCCGCTACGGTGGGAATTTCCCGGCGGCAAAATCGAACCCGGCGAAACGGAAGTGGAAGCGCTGGTGCGCGAGCTCGGCGAAGAGCTGGCGCTTGTGGTGCGGCCGGAGGAGGTGGGACGGCTGCTCACGCGCTTCGAGTACCAGTATCCGCGCTCCGGAAGCTTCGAGCTGGCCTTTTACGAGATCGCCGATTGCACTGGCGAAGCAACGAATCGCATCTTCGAAGCGATTCGTTGGGAGGCGCCCGAGGCGCTCAGCAGTTACGATTTTCTCGAAGCCGACCGCCCCCTGCTGCCGCTGCTCGCAAACCTGTAAACTATAAACTCCCATGCGCATCGCCCGCGAATACACCACCTACCTCGGCCACGCCCTCGCCGAACGCCTGCAGTCCGAGCATCTGATCTCGGCGCCCGACCGGCGTGGGCTGGCCGAGGTGATCCAGAAAGCACTGCTCGAGGAGTTCAGCGTTGAGGATCGTATCAATGACGAAGCGCGCGCGATCCTGCAGTCCCATGCCGCCGAGATGCAGCAGTTGGGGGCGAGCTACGGCGATTCGTTCAAGAAAATCAAGGCCGAGCTCGTGCGGAAGCACAAGGTGGTACTGTGACCGGCGCACCGGAGGTGCTATGAGGGCGGAACGCGAAGAAGAAAAGCCGCGCATCTCGCGCGACAAGATCAACCAGCTCTCGCACGTGGTCGTCGATGCGCTCGCCAAGCGTCCGGAAGTGCAGTTTCATCAGGACCACAACACCGTCCGCCTGGGCGTGCGCCGCCTGCTGGAGCAGATGTTTCAAGGCGAAGCCAAAATGGATGAAGCGGTGCGGGTCAAGATCAGCTCGCAGAAAAAGGGAATTCTTGAGGGCTCCGATGAATGGGAGATCCTCTATCGCAAGTATTATCAGGAAGAGCTCAAGCGCCTGGGAGTGTAATCGTCATGAACGGACCTGCGAATGCGCCGCGCGTGCGCGTCACCCAAAATCCCGACTACCGGGAAGTCTATGCCAACTCGGTCCAGATTCGTCCTTCGACGTGGGACTTCCTGCTGCAGTTCGGCCTGCTCGAACAAAAACAGGCCGATGAAGTCGAAGTGCACCTCAGCCAGGGCATCTATTTGAGCCCGCAGCAGGCCAAAGCGGTGCTGCACCTGCTCAAGACCCACATCGAAAGCTACGAGAAAGCGTTTGGAGAAGTCCAGCTCCAGCCGCTGAACCTGCCCGGCGCGGTGCAGTAAATCATGGCGGCGGCGGTGGAGACTCCGCCCCTGGGGCGGCGCACCCGCCGCCTGCGCTGGCCCCTACGCTGGCAGTGGCTGGCGCCGCTGGGGGTTTATGCCGCACTCCTTGCCGCGCATGCGTCCCTGCTGCGCCTGCCCTATTACTGGGATGAAGCGGGCTATTACATCTTTGCCGCGCTCGACTGCTTTCGCCATGGCGAACTGATTCCGCACTCGACGCTCGCCAACGGGCATCCACCGCTGCTGTCGCTTTATCTCGCCCTGGTCTGGTCGCTCGCCGGCTTTCATATCGCGGTGACGCGCCTGGCGATGCTGGCCTGGGCTGCAGCGCTGGTGTGCGGGGTTTATGCGCTCGCGAAAACGCGCCTGGGGGCGCGCGCCGCCATGGCGCCGGCGCTGCTGGTGGCGCTGGCGCCGCTGGTGTTTGCGCAATCGTCGCTGGCGCTACTGGATTTGCCCGTGGCCGCGCTCATTATCTGGGCGCTGGTGGCGCGGCGGAGCGGACAACGCTGGAGCGAAACCGGCCTGTTCGTCGCCGCCTGCCTGATGAAGGAAACGGCGGTCATCGTGCCCGGGGTCCTGCTGCTCTATGAATTCTTTGGCGAGCGGCGTCGCGGCTACCGTTATCTCGCCCCCATCGCCGTGCTGGCCGTCTGGTACGTTTACTACCACGCCCACACCGGATACTGGTTCGGCAACCCGCAATACTTCGCCTATAACCTGTCGACCACGGCGGTTTCGCTGCCGCGCATCGCGCTCTCGCTGGTGCGCCGCATCTGGCAACTGGCGTTTTACGACGGCACCGGGTTCCTGACGCTGCTGGCCGCGGCAGGATACTGGATCGCGCGCCGGCGGGGGTTGCGCCGCGAGCGCTGGCCGGCCGCCTGGATGCTGGTGATCGGGGTTTATCTGCTGTTCCACGCCGCGGTCGGCGGCGCCGTGCTGGCGCGCTACCTGCTGCCGGCGCTGGCGCTCTATTTGATCGGGCTGAGCGAGCTGCTGCTCACGCTTCCGCGTGCGGGCTGGTGGGTGGCGGCCTGCGCTGCGGTGTTGATCGCCAGTTGGTTCTGGAACCCGCCGTACCCGTTTCCTTACGAAGACAACCTCGCCTACGCCCACTTTATTCGCCTGCATCAGGCCGCCGCGCGTGAGCTGGAAGCGCAACCGCCGTCCGGCCCGATTGTAACCGTCTGGCCCGCCACTGACGAGCTGACGCGTCCCGCGCTCGGCTACGTCACCCACGCGCTCGCGGTCGATGCGCTGCCAAACTTCAGCCGGACCTCGCTCGCCGCGCTCGCCTCGCTTCATGCCACGCCCGCGGCGCTTTATCTCTATAGCCGCACCTACCAGCCCGCGTTGAATGTGGCCCGCGACGCCCCGTTCTGGTTGCGCTGGGCACACCGCTATTTCGACTTCGCCCGCCCCGCGCCGCCCGCAGCCTGGCTCGCGCGCCTGCATTTGCACGCCGTTTTCGAGCGCTCAGCGGCAGGGCAGTGGGTCCTGCTCGCGTGTCCAGTGCTCAGTTCCCCAGCCAGTGCAGCGCGAGCTGCGGCAGCGCACGCGACAGCTCGCGGATCTCCGGGTCACCGGTAACCAAGGGCGCCTCCAGCTCGAGCGCGGTGGCCACGGCGAACCCGTCGGCATAGGAAATCCGGTGCGCCGCTTTCAGTGCCGCCGCACGCATGACCAGATCGCCCGGAGCGGGGAGCACATGGAGGCAGGGCCGCAGCGCGGCGACGTCCATTTGTGCTTGTCCCAAACCGCGACGCCGGGCGATGGCATAGAACACTTCGCCCAGGTTGATGGTGCAGATGTGCAACAGACAGCGGCATGCAGCCTGTTCCGCCAGGATCTGTTCGACCTGAGGCGCGGCGGGTTCATTGCGCAGCCAACTGACCAGCGGCCAGGAGTCCAGCACGTACTGAATCATGACTGGTCGCGGCGAGGAGGCGGGCCGGCGCTATCGCCTATCTGCAGGTGATCTCGGTTCCACTCGTCAAGTTTGTCTTGATAGCGCTCGGCCCAGGTATCGGGGCCGCCGGAAAGAGAGCCGCGCAGCTTCCAGAAGGCGGCATCACGCTCGTACTGGGTGCGTTCCGGCTGGGACATCCAGATGTCGACGGCTTCTGTCACCGCCGCTTGCAGGGATTTTCCGCGTGCCGCGGCGCGGCTCTTCAGCCGCCGCAACTCGCCCTCTGGCATCCGAACCGACAGCACCCGCATTTGCTGATTTGCTGGCATGCTGTCATTCTAGCACGACCGCCCGGCACGCAGCGAGCGATGCCGGGCGAGCTTGACTCTGTGCTGGAATTTAACGGCCTGCCAACGCCGCCTTGGAGGCGATTTTGGCGGACAGGGTGCGTTCGATCTGCTGGGCTTCGCGCAGGGCGCTGGCGCGGGTGTGGCCGGTCAGCTTCATTTCCACGCCCAGTACGCCGATGCGGCGCCCGTGGCGATCGTGCAGCAGCAGGGAAACGTCGTAGCCGTCGCTTTCTTGCGCCACCGCAGGTTTTCCGGTGCGCAGCGGCTGGATGTCGTCGCTCTCGCACGCTTCGCCGCGGTCGCCGGGATCGGTGGAGGCAATGGTGGTGCAGTGGTGGCCCTGGGGCAGCTCGATACCGATCTCGGTGGCATCGGGGTGGGCAGCCTGGGCGGCCGTCACTAGAGCTTGCGCCAAGGTGTGGGTAGCCGAATGCGCGGGCGCGGCCGCGGGGGTTTGTGCAGCGGCGGTGGTCATGGCGCCAGCGAAAGCGAGCGCGACAATCGCCATGCCGGCGAAGCGGAGGTGAGCAAGGGATAGTTTCATGACACCAATGTGGCGCCTGCGGGCTTAAGCGAAGCTGAAGGCCGCCCGCGGGCGCCTACTCGGAGCGCAGGGCTTCGACGGGGTCGAGCTTGGCGGCTTTCATGGCGGGGAAGAGGCCGAAGAACACGCCAATCGCC
>JBOGKK010000069.1:0-3871 GCA_050745425.1 Terriglobales bacterium | reverse complement strand
TGTATCATCGCCGACCGTACCGCCTGCGGCTTTGACCCCAGGAAAAGCCGCACGCAATCGCCCGAAGCTTGCTACACCGACGCTGTTTTTGCTCTAACAGGCGCAGCCTGCCTTTGCCGGGGGCTCTTGCCCCGACGCCTCCCGGGGGCCGGCTCCCCCGTCGGCCCCCCGGCGCTGGCAAGGAAACTCGCATGCAGCCGGGTGCGGGCCGCTTATACTGGCGACAGTGGCGGAAAAGACCTTTTTTCTGGAGACGTTTGGGTGCCAGATGAATGTCCACGACTCGGAGCGAGTGGCGGGGACACTGGTGGCGCACGGGTATCGTGCGGTGGGGACGATGCAGGAGGCGGGGCTGATCCTGTTCAACACGTGCAGCATCCGGGATAAGGCGGCGCAGAAGGTGTTCGACCGGCTGGCGAACTTCAAGGCGTTGCAGAAGCAGGGGAAGAAATTTGGCGTGCTGGGATGCGTGGCGCAGGCGGAGGGCGAAGCGATTTTCAAGCGCGCGCCGCATGTGAGCCTGGTGGTGGGCTCGGCCAGCTATCCGAAGCTGCCGGAACTGATCGGGCAACTCGAGGCCGGCGAGCGGCGGGTGACGGGCCTGGGCGAGGCAGCAGAGGAAGCGTTTGAGACGGAGCTGACGCGGCGCGATCATCCCTTTCGCGCCTACATCACCATCATTGAAGGCTGCGACAAGCATTGCGCTTACTGCGTGGTTCCGTACACGCGCGGCAAGGAGCGCAGCCGCACCAGTGCGGGGATTTTGCGCGAGGCGCGGCAACTGGCGGCGATGGGCTACACGGAAGTGCAGCTTCTGGGGCAGAACGTGAATTCGTACCGCGACCCTTCGCCGGCGGGGCTGAATTTTGCCGAGCTGCTGGGGGCGGTGAGCGAGGTGGCGGGGCTGAAACGGGTGCGTTACACCACCTCGCATCCGCGCGATTTCACGCCTGAGATCGTGGCCGCGATGGAGCGGAGTCCGGTGCTGTGCGATCACGTGCATCTGCCGGTGCAGTCGGGCTCGAACGCGGTACTGGAAAAGATGCGGCGCGGGTACACACGGGAGCGCTATCTGGAGCTGATTGCCGCCATCCACGCCTGTGCGCGGCCGCTGGCGGTGACGACCGACATTATCGTGGGATTTCCGGGCGAGAGCGATGCCGATTTCGAGCAGACGGCGGAGCTGATGCAGGAGGTGCGCTACGCGGGCGCATTCATCTTCAAGTACTCGCCGCGTCCGCACACGGAGGCGCGGGAGTGGGAGGATTCGATTCCGGAGGCGGTGAAATCCGAGCGTCTGATGATCCTGCAGCGGCGGCAACAGGAGATGCAGCATGCCGACAACCAGAGCTGGGTGGGCAGGGAACTGGAAGTGATGGTGGAGGCTTACCACGCCAAGCTGGGACAATGGGCCGGCCGCGCCAGCTCGAACCGGGTGGTGAACTTCACGGCGCCGGAAATGGCGCCGCCGCCCTCAACTCCAGTGCCGGTTTTGCCGATACTGGGACAAGCGGAAGTGTCGGCGCCGCCGGCTGGTTCGCCGGGTGGTCTGGTGCCCGGGGCTTACGTACGTGTGCGCATCGAAAAGGCGGGAGCCAACAGCTTCACCGGTCAGCTCGCGTAATAGAGGGAGCAAGGCATGGAAGTCGAGATGAAAATCCGCGGTCTGATGATGGACGCCTCCACCAACACCCCCATCGTGATCCTCAAAGACAAGGATGGCTCGACGGTCCTGCCCATCTGGGTCGGGATTTACGAGGCCAACGCCATCGCGCTGGAAATTGAAAAAATCTCGACGCCGCGGCCGATGACGCACGACCTGATCAAGCAGGTGCTGATGGGCTTTAACGCCAACCTGCGCAAGGTGGTGGTGAACGAGCTGCGCGACGACACCTTTTACGCGGTGCTGTGGCTCGATCACGAGGGAGAAACGATGACCGTGGACGCGCGCCCGAGCGATGCGCTGGCACTGGCGCTGCGGCTGGACTGCCCGATCTACGTGGACGATGAAGTGCTGAAGAGCTCGAAGATTGCCGCCGCTGCCGCCGATCCGGGATCAAGCGAAGAACTGCGGCGCTGGCTCGAGAACCTTGGCGAAGAAGACACCGGGCACTACAAAATGTAGTTTGCTATTGCCTTCCCATAGGGGCGAGTGCCATGCTACCGGCATGGGAGAAAAAAGCGAGATTTGGCAGGGCACGCTGGCGCTCATGGTGCTGCGCACCTTGCAAATGCTCGGCCCGCAGCACGGCTACGGTATTGCCCGCCGCATCGAGCAAACCAGCGGTGATCGGCTGGCGCTCAACTACGGTACGTTATACCCGGCGCTGATCAAGCTCGAACAGGAGGGTTATGTTGCCTCCGCGTGGGGTGCTTCGGAGAACAACCGGCGCGCGAAGTTCTATCGCCTTACGCGCGCGGGCGAGCGCCACCTTGCCCATGAGGTCGCCGCGTGGGAGGAAACCGGCTCGATTCTGAGCCGTTTTCTGAAACCGGAGGCATCCTGAGGCGCTGGCTCATACGCTGGCGGGAGCAGATGCGCCGCGGCCATCATGAGCGCGACCTACAAGCCGAGTTGGCCGCGCATGTGGATCTGCATGCGGCGGAGCTGGAGCGCAGCGGCATGGCGGCCGCGGAGGCGCGCCGGCAGGCGCTCCTCAAGCTCGGAGGCGCCGACCAGGTTCGCGAAGCTTGCCATGACGCGCGGGGATGGATTGGGGTTGAGAACCTGCTGCTCGACTGCCGCTACGCGGTGCGGAGCCTTGGCAAGGCGCCGGGCCTGGTCGCCGTCGTCGTGCTGACGCTGGCGCTCGGGGTGGGCATCAACTGCGCCGTTTTCAGCTTGGCCTGGGCGGCGGTTTTCCGTCCGCTGCCGTATCCGCAGGCGAATCGCCTGGTGTGGGTTTCGGCCCGCAATTCGGTGCAGAATGCACCGGATCAGGCTGCGGTCAGCCCCGATCAGCTTCGCGCCTGGCAAACGGATCTTGACCAGATATTTTCCAGCTATGCCTGGGTGTCGCGTGGCGGGTCCGGCAACAGCTACCGTATTCGCGGCTTCGCCATGCAGCCCATGGTGCGCGGCGCCTCCGGGAACCTGTTCTCGATGCTGGGGGTGAAGCCGGTGCTGGGGCGGCTTTTCGGTCCTGGCGCTATGGTTGCCGGCAGTGATCACGTGGTGGTGCTGAGCAACGCTTTCTGGCGCCGGGTGTTCGGCGGCGATCGGCATGTGATCGGCAAGACCATCGCCGATACCGGGTTCAAGCCGTATACCATCGTCGGTGTGCTGCCGGCGACCTTCCGCCTTGAGCAGCCCACGGACCTCTGGTTTCCGTCCTCGATGCCCGCCTGGAAGTTCGCGCAACTGCACGGGTATCCGCTATATCACTTGCTGGGGCGCCGGCGCGCGGGGGTAAGCCTTGCGGCGGTACGAGAGCGCATTATCGGGCTGGAGCAGCGCACGCCGATCCATGTCGAGGGATTGCGGCGGAAGCTCCAATTCACATTTTCGGTCGTTTCCCTGCACGACGCTGTGGCCGGCTCGTGGCGCCGGCCGCTGCTTTTACTGCTCGGCGCGGCAGTGAGTCTGGTGCTGCTTGCCTGCTTCAATATTGCCAACCTTCTGTGGGCACGCTCGCGTGAGCGCGGCCCGGAGTTGGCGATGCGGCTTACGCTGGGTTGTCCCCGAGTGCGCCTGGGGCGGCAGCTTTTGCTGGAGGGTGGTGTGCTGGCCCTGGCGGGAGGGGCTGCGGGGCTGTTGGGGGCAGCGGTGGCGCTGCGGCTGCTGCTCTCGGGCTCGGCGCTGCTGCCGCCAGCGCTGGCGGCCGGGCTGGCCCACTTGAGCGTCCACAGCCTCAGCCCGGCCATTGTAGGC
>JBOGKK010000068.1:0-6127 GCA_050745425.1 Terriglobales bacterium | reverse complement strand
GGCAAGGCGTGGCACGGCTGCGGCGGGCGCCTGGATTTGCCGCGGTGGCAATTGTGACGCTGGCGCTGGGGATTGGGGCGAACACGGCGATTTTTTCGGTGGTGGAGGCGGTGATGCTGCGGCCGCTACCCTACCCCAACGCAAGCCGGATCATGGCGCTGGAATTCGAGGCGCAGGGCGGCGGCGCGGCGGATGCGTTCGATTTGCGGCAGCTATTCTACTTGCGCGACAAGCTGCCGGCGTTTTCCGCGATTGCCGGCTACGAGGGCATGGGAACAAACGAACTCGACAACGGAAAGGCGGTGAGCTGGGCGGCAGCGGAGCGGGTGAGCAGCGGTTTTTTTAAAGTCCTTGGTATACGGCCGCAAGTGGGCCGGGGCTTCAAGCGCAGTGATGGGGCAAAGGGCGCGGGGGGCATTATGGTGCTGAGTCACACACTCTGGCAGAGGGCATTCGGCGGCAACCCGGGTGTCCTGGGGCAGAGCGTGCGCTATGGCGGCCAGGCCTACACAGTGGTGGGCGTTTTGCCGGCAAACTTCACGTTTGTGCAGAATTCGGAGAATTCGGTGGATCTGTACACCGCCATCACGCGCGATGACGGGCTCGACGGCAGGAACTCTGAAATCATCGGGGTGCTGCGGCCGGGAGCGAGCGTGGCGGAAGCACGAGCGCAGGCGGCGGCGCTTACCCCAAGGCTGCGCGCGGCGGGCCTGGTGTCGTCGTGGTTTCAAGGCCTGAGCGCCGAGGGCTACCAGGCGAACAATGCCATGCAGGTGCAGACCGAGTTGTGGTTCCTACTGGGTATTGTGGGACTGCTGCTGCTGATCGCCTGTGCGAACGTGGCGAGCCTGCTGCTGGCGCGAACGTTGACGCAGGCGCCGGAGTTGGCGTTGCGGCGGGCGCTGGGGGCGGGAACGGGGCGGCTGTGCCTGCAGTTTCTGACCGAGGGAATAGTACTGGCGGCCGCGGGAGCGGCGGCCGGGCTGGGGCTGGCCGCGGCGGTGCTGCAAACGCTGGCGGCCGGGTTTGTGCCGTGGAATCTGCCGCTGGCGGGGCCGATCACGCTCGATGGGCGGGTGCTGGCGTTTACGGCGGCGGTGGCGTGTGGAACGGCAATGGCATTTGCAGTCATGATGGCGTGGCAGGGCAGCGCCAAGAGGCTCAGCATCGGTCGGTTCCGACGCCGGAGACGGGCGCGGGAAGGGATGGTGATCGCCGAGATTGCGTTCAGCCTGCTATTGCTGGCCGGAGCGGGACTGTTGGTGCGCTCGCTGGCGGCATTGGAAAACGCACCGCTGGGATTTACGCCCGAGGGGCGAACGGTGATGGAGACGCAGCTTCCGGATGCCGCGTTGCATCGCTTTTCGAGTCTGTGGGCATTTCAGGATGCGGTGCTGAGAAAGCTGCGAGCGATTCCGGGAGTGCAAACGGCTGCCGCGGCAAATCAGTTGCCTCTGGAGGGGCAGGCGAACTTACCGGTAGAACCAGTCGGCGATCCCAGAGCGTCAACGTCGGTCGAAGTGCGGGCCGTAAGCCCTGGCTATTTTGTCACCATGGGAATTCCGGTGCTGGCGGGACGCGGTTTGAAGCGGAGCGATTCGGCGGCAGCGCCGCCGGTTACCCTCGTCAGCGCGGAGATGGCGCGGGATCTGTTCCGAAACCGGGCGATGGGCGAGCAACTGAGGATCGGGATGTATCGCGGCAAGCAGTATGCCTCACCGCCAGTCACCAACGCGCGGGCGGTGGTGGGAGTGATGGGCGATGTGCGGACGCAAAATATTCAGCAGCAGCTCCGGATGACGATGTATGTGCCAGCGGCGCAACTCAGCGATGGCAACGGTTCATGGTTCGTCGTGCGGGGCAAGGTCAGCGCGGCAGAGCTGCGGCGGGCGGTCGAGGCGGTGCAGCCGGGAACGTACATCACGGGCTTGCAACCTTATCCGGAGGCGCTGGCGGCCGCACTGGAGCCGGCGCGATTTGAGGCGCAGCTTACGCTGGGCTTCGCGCTGCTGGCGCTGCTGCTGACCGCCGTAGGACTGTACGGCTTGCTGGCGTATGCGGTGACGAAGCGGACGCGGGAGATTGGCGTACGGATGGCGCTGGGCGCGCCGCGCGGGCGGCTGCTATGGCAGGTGGCCGGGCGCGGGTTGCTGCTGGCGGGCATCGGGATTGCGCTTGGGTTGGCTGCTTCGATCCCATTAAGCAAGCTGACAGCGAGTCTGCTGTACGAGATCAAGCCCAATGATCCGGAGACCATGGTGCTGGCTGCCGTTGCGATGTTCGTGGTCGCGGTGATCGCGACCATTGGGCCAGCGCTGCGGGCAACACATGTGGATGCGGCACGCGCGCTGCGGGCGGAATGAGGTCCCAAGTTACAGTATCGACAGGTTTTCTCCATTTGGCCACGGGGCGATCATAGGAGCGCGTACCTATACTCGATCCATGGGTGCAATCGCGGCGGGCTCGTTTTGCTGGGTGGAGTTGGCGACGCCGAATCCGGCGGAGGCGCAGCAGTTTTACAAGAAGCTGTTCGGGTGGGAGGCACAGCAGCCGCCCGACGCCAAGCACCAGTACACGCTGCTGGCGCGCGATGGTGCGATTGCGGCGGGGTGTTTTCAGCTTCCGGAAGAGCTGCGCAAGCAGAACGTGCCGCCGCACTGGCTGGTGTATGTGGCGACGGCGAATGCGGATGACTGCGCGACGCGAGCTGCCGAGCTGGGCGGGAAAGTGGTGCGTGCACCATTCGACGCGCAGGATGTAGGGCGGTTGGCAGTGATTCAGGATCCAACCGGAGCGGTGTTTGCGGTCTGGCAGGCGATCCAGTTCTCCGGGTTTGCGGCACGCGGGAACAATGCGTTCTGCTGGGCGGATCTGGTCACGCCGGATGCGGCGCGGGCAGGCGAATTCTACGGCGAGTTATTCGGCTGGCGGCTGTGGAAAAGTGAAAAGGACAGCTCTGGTTACATCCACATCAACAATGGCGAGACGACCATCGGCGGCGTGCCGCCGGCGAGCGAGCATGAGCCGCAAGCACCACCGCACTGGCTGACCTGGTTTCAGGTGGCCGATTGCGACGCCAGCGTGGAAGATGCCGAGAGCGCAGGAGCAAGAACACTGATGCGGCCCAGCTCGATGGAACGGGTGGGCCGCATCAGCATTGTGCAGGATCCACAAGGGGCGGCACTGGGTCTGATTACGCCAGCGCCGCGGTAAGATCAGGCCGCCTTGTCCAGATTCTTACGCACCTTTTGGACTTTGTTTTTGATTTTGCCGACGACCTTTTCGGTTTTGCCCTCGGCTTGTTTGGCAGCGCCACGGGCCTTCTGCTTGTCATCGCCCGACCATTCTCCGGCCTGACGCTCGGCACGGCCCTGCATGTCCTTCAGCTCACCTTCCCACTCTTCTTTTTTTCCACGTGGCATGGGCTCCTCCTGTAAGAATCAGTTGGATGCGCTCAATTGAGGCGGAGAGCTTGGGCGGGGTCGACGCTGGCGGCGCGGCGCGCGGGGATGTAGCAGGCCAGGAGACAGGCAGCCAGAAGAACCACGGCAGCGATGATGAGGGCGGCGGGATTTGCGGGTTGGACCTCGTAGAGCTGGCTGGCGACGAGCTTGCCCGCAGCTAGCGCCGCAATTAAGCCACAAACGATGCCGATGACGCCAAGGCGGAGGCCGCGTCCGATGACCAGAGCGAGAACGGAGCGGCGCGAGGCACCGAGGGCGACGCGAACACCGATTTCGCGGGTGCGGGCGGTGACCAGGTAAGACATGACGCCGTAGATGCCGGCGATGGCGAGCAGTAAGGCGAGGGCGGCGAAGCCGGTCATGAGCCATTCCTGAAAGGCCTGGCCCGCAACAGCGCTGTCGGCGACCTGGTTCATGGTCTGAATGCCATAGAGCGGCAAGGTGGCGTCAATGCCGGCGACGGTGTGGCGGAGATCGGCGGTGACAGCGGCGGGCGGGAGCGAGGAACGGACCTCGATATACATGCCGGACTCGGTGTTTTCAAACGGATAGTAGGCGACCGGCCAGGGCTTTTCGCCGAGTTGATTGACGGCGACCGTGCCCACCACACCCTTGATCGTCAGCCAGGTGCCTCCCCACTGAAAGCGCTGGCCGATGGGATCCTTGCCGGGGAAGAAATGTTGCACCATGGCCTGGTTTACGACCACATCCATGTGGTAGCTGGCCATTTGGGCGGCGGACATCTGCTTGGCGCCGGTGGCGAACATTGCCGCGAAGCCGTCCCAGGCGCGCTCATCGGCTGGGGTGTAGCTGGAGCCGCGCAGGATGGGAATTTGCATGGTGGAGAAATAGCCGGGCGTAATTTGCACCCATTCGACCAATGTCTTGCCTTCCTGGCTATGGCCGGGCAGAACAATGTAGCCGTTGCTTTCGCCGTTGAGAGGGATGGAATTTGACGTTGCGGCCTGGGCGATGCCGGGGAGTGCACGCAGGCGGGTAAGGAGGGTGCGCTGGAACTGCCCGGCAGCGGCGGGCGTGCCGTAGTGCGATGAGGGCAGGCTGAGCTGAGCGGTGAGGAGGTGATTGGGATTGACGCCAAGAGCGCTACTGCGCAGGCGGCTGAAACTTTGGATGAACAGGCCGGCGGCGACGACGAGGAGCATCGAAAGAGCGACTTCGGCGACGATCAGGCTGTCACTGAGCCAGCGGCGGCGACGGCTGGAGCCGGCGAGGGAGCCAGCGCCACTGAGCTCATCGTTGAGGCGCGGGCGGGAAAGCTGCAGGGCGGGCGCGAGGCCAAAGAGGATGCCGCACAAGATGGCCAGCACGACGGTGAAGGCCAAAACAGTGGCATTGACCGAGATGGGATTGAATTGCGGCAGCGTGAAGGCACTGAGGCCGACGACGGCATGGATGGCGAGATCGGCGAGGAGGGCGCCAAAGGCGGCTCCGATGAGGGAGAGGAGCACGGATTCGGTGAGGAGTTGGCGCAGGATGTGGCTGCGGCGGGCGCCCAGGGCGAGGCGGATCGAAATTTCTTTTTGGCGTCCGAGAGCGCGGGCGAGCAGCATGTTGGCGAGATTGGCGCAGGCGATGAGCAGAACCAGCACGACGACGCCGAGCAGGGTGAGCAGCGAGGCGCGCTGATGGGAGCCGACCATGCGGTCGCGCAGGAGAAACAGCCGGGCACCGGTGGTAGCGTTGGAATCGGGATAGGTTTGCGCGAGGTGGGCGGCGATGGCGGAGATTTCGGCTTGCGCCTGGGCGAGGGTCACGCCCGGCTTCATGCGTCCGACAGCGCTAAAGCTGTGGTTGCCGCGCTGGCCGAGGTTGTGCGCGTTGAGCAGGAGCGGAATCCAGATTTGAACGTGGGCAGCGCGGGCGGCGCGGAAGCTGGGCGGCGTGATACCGGTGACGGTGTAGCTTTTGCCATCGAGGGTAATGGAATGATTCAGAATGTCGCGCCGGCCGCCGAACTGGGATTGCCAGAAGGCGTAGCTGAGGACGGCCACATGGTCACCATCGCCAGGCTGGAAGAAGCGGCCCAGTAACGGCTTCGTGCCCAGCACCTGAAAGAAGTTGGACTCGGCAGGATCGAGCTCGACCTGCTGGGGCGTGCCGCTGCCGGTGAGGTTGGCGCTACCTGGATAGTTGTAGAGCGCCATGCCGGAAAACAGCTTGCTCGCGCGCTGCCAGTCGGGAAAATCGGGGCCGGAGAGCGGGTAGCTGCCGGGAGCACGTTCGGTTTCGTACATCGCAACCAGCTGGTTCGGGTGCGCAAACGGCAGCGGCTGCAGCATGACGGCATTGATCATGCTGAAAATAGCGGTGTTGGCGCCTATGCCGAGGGCAAGCACCACGACCGCCAGGATGGTAAAGCCGGGCGAGCGGCGCAGCATGCGCAGTGCGAAGCGGAGATCTTGCAGCATGGTATCGATTCCTTATACGCAGGAACCGAGAGAAAAGTAGGCAGTTACGAGGAATTTTCCAGGCTATTGGACGTGGAGGTCGAGAAGCGGCCGCAACTCGGGGCCGCGAGCGCCGGCGACAAGAGCGCCGATGGCGACGACGCGGGTGGGTTGGGAGGGAGAAGTGAGAGTGGACTTGATGGGGCCGAACTGAAGGTCGACGACTTCGCGCAGCTCTTCGTAGAGGGCTGTGTC
>JBOGKK010000067.1:0-9160 GCA_050745425.1 Terriglobales bacterium | reverse complement strand
GAGGTTCGTGTCGGCACCGCCGCTGATCCCACCGGCCAGGACGAAACCGTTCGCAGTTTTGGCAAGGAGGCGGAATTGTCCACCGCCGGCGCCCACCTCCTCCTGGACGAAGAAACTGGCGGCAACTCCGGCCGTTACTCGGTCTACCTCCGCACGCTTACCGGCCCCGAGGCCGGCACCGTCGTCCGCCTCGGCGATGGCAACGCTCTCGCCCTGTCTCCCGATGGCCGCTGGGCTCTCAGCCTGCTGCCCACCTCGCCCCCGCAGCTCGAACTCCTCCCCACCGGCGCCGGCGAACCCCGCCAGCTCACCCACGGCCTCCTCAGCTTTCTCCCTGCCGCCGCCTTCCTTCCCGACAGCGCAGGCATCCTTGCCGTTGCCTCCGCTCCCGGCCAGCCGCCCCGTACCTACCGCATCAGCCTCAACGGCTCGCTCACACCCATGACCCCCGCCGGCGTATTCGGCGCCTGGCCTACCCCGGACGGCAAATCCGTGCTGGTGAGAAACTCGAATCATCAGTGGTTTTTGTACCCCCTTGCCGTTGGCGCCCAACCCGCTCCCGTTCACACGCTCTCTGCCGACGATGTTCCCCTCGGCTTCGGCGCTACCTCCAATCAACTCTTCGTCACCCGCATACCCAGCGGTCCCAGCGCCCCCGTCTTCCGCCTCAACCTGCACACAGGTCAGCGCACGCAGCTCGCTACGGCCCGCGCCCCCGAGCCCGCCGGTGTCGAGGGCGTTGCCGTCCAATCCATCTCCCGCGACGGCAAAACCTTCGCCTTCAGCTACTCGCTCTTCCCCTCCACCCTCTACGTCGTCTCCGGCCTCCACTGATCCCTATGCCCCTCGCCCCGTGAGGAATATTACCGTTGCCGCCGAGGATGGCTTCTGCCGCCGTGCTCGTGCAATTGCCGCACGGCGGGATACGTCGGCTTCGGCCTTGGTGACTGCTTACCTCCGCACCCTGCAAGATCGCGAGGACGACTTCGAGCGCTTCCGCCAGGCGCCGGTGACCGCCTCGGCCGCGACGAACTCCACCGGCGCCAGTAAAGCTTGGCCGCCTCTTTCCTGGATACGAATGTTCTGGTTTACTCCGTCAGTACGGTTCCTGCCGGCCGGCGAAAGCGCGAGCGTGCCATCGAGATCCTTTTCTCTGGCCTGTGGTTGCGCTGACTGTCAATGTATTGGACCGTGCGTTGGAATTGTGTGCAACCCACCGCCTGAGCTACTGGGACAGCGCCATCATCGCCGCCGCTGCGATGGCCGGCTGCGAAGAACTGCTCACCGGGGATATGCAGAGTGGCGCGGTGATCGCCGGCGTCCGTATCCGCAATCCGTTTCTCTGAGCCATAATCAGTTCGATGGCCGTTTCCATCGCCTTGCGCGCCGCACTCGCCGCCATTGTCGGCGCCGATAACATTCTTGCCGACGAGCTGAGCCGCACTCTCTACGAATATGACGGCGGCGTAGATCGCGCCCAGCCCGACGCGATCGTCTTTCCCCATTCCCGCGACGAGGTCGTCGCCATCGTCTGCGCCGCGCGCAGCGCCGGCGTGCCTGTTGTTGCCCGCGGCGCCGGCACGGGCCTTTCCGGTGGTGCGATTGCCCGCGAGGGCGGCATCATCGTCTCCCTCAACCGCATGCGCCGCATTCTCGCAGTCGATGTTGAAAGCGCCCGCGCCCTGGTCGAGCCGGGCGTCGTGAACCTCGAGTTTTCGCAGTCCATCGCCGCCACCGGCTTCTACTTCGCGCCCGATCCCTCCAGTCAGCGCGCTTGCACCCTGGGCGGCAACGTTGCCGAAAACTCCGGTGGCCCGCATACCCTCCTGCACGGCTCGACCGTCAATCACATCACCGGCCTCGAACTCGTCCTCGCCGATGGTTCTGTCGTCGAGCTCGGCGGCAAGCAGCTCGATCCTCCCGGTCTCGATCTCACCGGCCTCATGGTTGGCTCCGAGGGAACGCTGGCGCTCGTCACCGCCATCACCCTCAAGCTCACGCGCCTGCCCGAAGCCGTCGGCACCCTGCTCGCCATCTACGACCGCGTCGCCGATGCCGCCGCCACCGTCACCGCCCTCACCGCCAGCGGCATCACTCCTGCCGCCTGCGAAATGATGGATGGCTTCTGCCTCCGTGCCATCGAGGCTTCCGTCCACGCCGGCTATCCCCTCGACTCCGCCGCCGTCCTGTTGATCGAAGTCGAAGGCCTGCGCGAAGAAGTCGCCGAAGACTCCGCCTGTATCGAGCAGCTCTGCCGCCGCGCCGGCGCCCGTTCCGTCCGCTTGGCCCAGCATGCCCGCGAGCGCGAGCTTCTCTGGCGCGGCCGCAAAAACGCCTTCGGCGCCATGGGCCGCATCAGCCCCAACAACTACGTCATGGATGGCGTCATCCCCCGCACCCGCATCGCCGAAGTCCTCGAACAAATCGACGCCATCGGTGCCCGCCATGGTTTCCGCACCGGCAACATGTTCCACGCCGGTGACGGCAATCTGCACCCCCTCGTCTTTTTCGACGAACGCGCCGGAGAGCTCCCCCGCGCTCTCGCCTGCAGCCGCGACATCCTCCAGGCCTGCATTGCCGTCGGCGGCTCCATCACGGGCGAGCACGGCGTCGGCATTGAAAAACAAGACCTCATGCCCTGGATTTTCTCTGATGCAGACCTCGCCTTCATGGCCCGCATCCGCAATGCCTTCAACCCCGAAGGCCTGCTCAACCCCAACAAACTTCTCCCCTCCGCCCACATGTGCGCCGAAATCCGCACCAACGCGCCTTTCTATAAGGAAGGCGCCCTGTGATCGCCTCCACCCCCGCCGAGGCCGCCGCATGCGTGCTCGCGGCCGCCGCCACCGGCATCAGTTGCGCCCGCTCCCAGACCTGCGCCCATGCTCACCTCGACCTGCGTCCCATGCACGCCATCCGTTTCTATCAGCCCGGCGATCTCACCGTCGGCGCCGATGCCGGTTGCACCGTCGCCGCGTTGAACGCCATCCTCGCCGGGCACCGCCAGTTCGTCCCCATCGACATTCTGCATCCGGAAACCACCACCCTCGGCGCCGTCCTCGCCTGCCATCTTTCCGGCCCCTTGCGTCATCGCTTCGGCTCCGTGCGCGATTTCACCATCGGCCTCGAAATGGTTTCCGCCGCCGGCTCCCTCGTCCATTGCGGCGGCCGCGTCGTCAAAAACGTCGCCGGTTACGATTGGATGAAGCCCGTCATCGGCAGCCGCGGCGCTCTCGGCATCATCACCGGCGTCAACTTCAAAGTCTTCCCCTTGCCCCACGATCTGGAAACTGCCCGCCTCGGCCCGCTCACCTGGCCCCAGGTCGAATTCGCCCGCACCGCGCTGCTCCACTCCCCCCTGCGCTTGCTGGGCTTCGATCTGCTCGTCACCGGCAATCAGCGCACGCTCGCTCTCACCTACACCGGCAGTCCGGCCGTGCAGGCGCGCTACCGCGCTGAAGTGGAGCGTCTTGATCTCCCGCTCACCTTCGATCCCGGCGCTGCACCGGCGCCGACGCCCCAGCCCAACTTCTCCGTCCCATCCGCTCGCGCCGTTGCCGCACTCGAAGCCTTGGGCGAAGGTACGAAAATTGCCGGCCGCCTCGGCCTCGGCGTCTTCTGGGTCGACCCGCTGCCCGCGCCGCTTCCTTTCCCGCCTGGCGTTGAGGCGTTCCAGCGCCGCCTCAAAGCTGCCCTCGACCCCTCCGGCATCTTCCACGGTGAAACCTGTGCCTCCTAGCTTCTTCAGCCCTCCCGACGCGCCGCGGTCTGCCGATTACGATCGCTGCGTCCGCTGTGGCCTTTGCCTCAACGCCTGCCCCACCTATCGCGTGCTCGGTCAGGAACTCGATTCCCCCCGCGGCCGCATCTACCAGGTCGCCCAGGCCGACCAGGGCCGCTTACCCCTCGACGATCTTTTCCGCCTGCACATGGATCGCTGCCTCGACTGCCGCGCCTGCATGACCGCCTGCCCCTCCGCCGTCGACTACGGCGCGATTATCGAGCGCACCCGCGCCCAGTTGCGCGCGCAGCATCCACTCAAGCTCTGGCAGCGCTGGCTGTTGCGCGGCCTCATCCCACGCCCGCGCCGCCGCCGTGCCGCCGCGCGCCTGATCCGCTGGGCGCAGCAATCCGGTCTTGACCGTATGGGCCCGCCGCAGGCCCAACTCTGCCCGCGCCTCGAAGGCGCCCCGTTTGCCGCCTTCGGCCGCACCTTCCCCGCCCAAGGCGAACGCCGCGCCCGTGTCCTCTTTCTTCCTGGCTGCGTGCAAAATGAATTGCTTCCCGCCCTGAATCGCGCCACCGTCCGCGTCCTCACCCGCCAGGGCTGCGACGTCTGCATCCCGCCCGCTTTCGGCTGTTGCGGCGCTCTCCACGTCCACGCCGGTGAACGCGAGTTTGCCCGTTCGCTCGCTCGCAAAAACATCGCCGCTCTGGAATCCATTCCGGCCGATGCCGTTCTCTCCAACGCCTCCGGCTGCGGCGCCCAACTCAAGCAGTACGCCGATCTATTCGATGCTGACCCGGTCTGGCACGCCCGCGCCGCAGCCTTTTCCTCCCGCGTGCAGGACGCCACCGAGTTCCTCGATCACCTCGGCCTCCGCCGCGAACTCCTCGGCCCTTTGCCCGCCGTCGCCACCTATCAGGATGCCTGCCATCTTGCCCACGCTCAGCGCATCCGCGAAGCTCCGCGCGCGCTCCTGCGCCAGATCCCCGAACTCGAACTCCGCGAAATGGAGCGCTCCGATCAGTGTTGCGGCTCAGCGGGCATTTACAACCTCACTCAGCCTGCCATCGCGGCTGTCTTGGCCGCCGACCGCGCCGCCGCTTTCCGCGCTACCGGCGCCACCATCCTCGCGACCGCCAACCCCGGCTGCTCCCTCCAACTCGCCGCCACCCTCCCGCCGCCAGTCACCGTCGCCCACGTCCTCGAACTCCTCGATCAGAGCCACCGCGCCGCTCAGCGGTAAAGCCTCACCCCAAACCGCCGTGCCACGGTGAAATCTGGTGCGGTGGCCGCGATCGCGCCTTCCGCGCTTCGCACTTCCCCGCGCCGAGCGCCTCCACCGCATTCCTTACCTGCACGGATTGTGGTTCCAATACAAACAGCGGGAACAGCACGCTGGTGTCAACGTACCCCAATCAGTAGCGCTCGCTCTCCCGAAACTTGCGGAACCACTTCGCCGACGGCTCGTGCATCCTTTGCCGTGCACGAATCGCATCCGCCTCCGTCAAATCAATTGGCTTCAGCTTCCGCTCCGTCCCCGTCACCTTGGCCACAGGTTTCCCCCGCCGCGTAATGATCACCTCACCCCCACGTTCCGCCTCTTTGATCACCTCGCTCAACTTTGCCTTCGCTTCCGCCACGCTCACTTCCATATGGTCACCTTGATGGTCATCTTATCGCTGCGCCCGCAACCCTCAGCGCCGTCCCGCGCAAGCTGACAAGCTGAGTCGCTGACCAGCTGACAGGCTGATTGGAGCTACATGGCGCCCGAGCAGGCCAAGGGCACCCCCATCGCGGCCAGCCACGCCTCCCCTTCAGGAATCGCATGGGGCGTCCGCCCCACCGCCCACTTATACCGCAGTTTATTGATCCCCCGATTCTGCCGCGGCGGCCGCACCCGCGCCAGCACCTTGCGTGCGCTCCGCAACAACTTCTCCCGCTCCCCGCGCCACCGCGCGCCGTCCTCGGGCCGGTACTGCGCCCACGCAATCGAGTGAAACAGCCCTGCCGGTCCAAACCGGTCGTCGTTCAGCATCCGCTCAACGAATACGCGAATCGGCCCTTCAAAAAAGTGCAGCGCGTCGTGTACCGCCACTATCCCGTCCGGGACCAGATACGGCGCAAATGCTTCAAAATCTGCGCGCGCCCCTTCCCACGTATGGTCCCCGTCAATCCACAGCAGCCGAATCGGCCGCGACCACTCCCGCGCCGCCTCCGCCGACGTCTCCCGATGCACCTCCACCCACTCCCTCACTCCAGCCCTATCCAGCGCCTCCGAAAACGCTTCGTACGACGACCCTCCCTCCAGCCCCGGGTCCGTAGGCGAAGGCGCAGTATGGGGATCCACGCTCACCAGCGGCCCCAGTCCCAGCCCCTCGGCCACCGTCGCCAGTGCTACCGCCGATTTCCCCTTAAAGCTCCCAATCTCGAGCATCACCGCGCCCCTGGCTGGCGCGGCAGCCGCCGCGCCAGCCAGCATGACGAGCGCCCGAATCTCTCGTTCCCCAATAAACCCCTCGACCCCGCGCGCCCTTCCCCAGGCGCATTCCCCAATCTCTTCCGTCCTCCTCACCCAAGCTGAGCCGCTGACCGGCTGACCCGCTGAGCCGCCGCCCAGAGGCGTCGTTGTGTTGCCCAGCTCGAGCCCGCCCCTGCCCTCCGTCTCTAAGTGGCCGTGCCCTCTCACGGCTCGGTCGCCTCCGCATCCTGCGCCTCTTCCTCCAGCCCTCGCCACGACACCCCCTCATGCGTCGCCAGCACCACGCCCCAGGGCGCAATCGCGTAGAAGCACACCAGCCAGATAATCAGTGCCGCACTGGTCGCGGCCTCGGCATTGGCCCCGAAAATCTTCGTCAGCCCGAAAATCGTCAGTACCTGAAAGCCTCCGCCCACCGCCGGCAACTGCGCCACCGAGCCAATCGCGGTGAGTCCCATCAGCAGCACCCCGCCCGACAGCGCAAACCCCGGCAGCATCTCCGGATACGCCTTCACCACCATCCACAGGACCCCGCTCACCACGATCCACAGCAGCACCGTCATGGCAATCACAAACAGCAGCGTCGAACCCCGCCGCAGCCCGTCCAGCCCCTGTGCCAGCATCTCCAGAAAATGCAGATATTTCTTCCGCACGCTCCATGGATGCCGCTCCTGCCGCCGCCGCAATGCCGCCAGCCATCCCGGCGCGTGCCGGTGAAACAAAACCATCATCACAATGATGAAAACCACCCCCGCCAGAATGACGATGCCCGCCTTCTGCAGCGCCGCCTGATACCCGCCGTTGCGCGTCAGCGCTTTGATCGAGGGCGACAGCCCCAGGTCCAGTCCCACCAGCAGCACCACCCCGGCCATGTCAAACACCCGCTCCATCACCCATACCACCAACTGCGGCGACAGCTTGTTGTTGTGTTTGCGCCCGATGTAATAAGGTCGTACCAACTCCCCGGCCCGTCCCAGGAAGGCCAGACTGGTAAAGCCCACTACCGTCCCCTTGAGGATCGGTTTGAACCGCCCCGGCGGCGACATCAGTGCCTGCCATCTCCAGGTGCGGATGACATAACTGGCATAGATCAACACCACCGCCCCGGCAATGTACCACCCTTCCGCTTCGCTGGTTGCCGTCCACACCTTCTCCAAGCTAAACTGCCTCCACTCCGGGCTATGATGGAACTGCCACCCCAGCAGCACCACCACAACCACAAGTAAGAGGCTGAAAATAATGCGTTTACGGTTCATTGTCGGAAGGACGCGGCGACTACGCCTCAACAAGTATAAGGGTTCTATTCACCCCCGAAATCTGTACTGAACCTCGGTCCCTCGAATTGCGTTTATAGAGGTGTGAGCGCTGCCACTGTTTGGACCAACCCGAGACTTTCGACCCTGCTGCCCGGCAAAGCGGTGCCGGGGCACACGGGCCCCCGGCACCGCGCTCCGGCGGACGAAGCAAGCGGGCCGCACGGCGCAGCCGTGCTGGGTGCCCGCGTTCAATCGACGCCCGCTGCCACTGTTTGGACCAACCCGAGACTTCTGGCCCTCCCCCACGCCACCCACCTGCGGGTGGCCGCCGCGCCCGCGCCCCTTAGCGAGGCCAGGATGAACGATCGCCAGCTTGTCGATCATTGCCTGTCCGGTGATGCCGCCGCCTGGGAAGATGTCGTGCGCCAGCACTCGCGCCGCGTCTACAATCTCTGCTTCCGCTTCACCGGCAGTGCCACTGACGCCGAAGACCTCTCGCAAGAGGTTTTCATCCGCCTCTTCCGCAACCTCGCCAACTATCGCGCCGAGGTCGGCTCGCTTTCCACCTGGCTCACCACCCTCACCCGCAACCTGCTGATTGATCATTACCGCCGCTCCAAATCCGACCGCCTCACCGGCCCGCTCGAAACCGAAAACGCCGCCGGCGATCCCGTCCCCCTCGCGCTTACCGCTCCCGGCCGCAGTGCTGACCACCAGGTCTGGGGCAGGGAAGTGCAGGAGCACGTCCAGCGCGCTCTCCTGAAGCTTTCCCCGGAGTTGCGCGAAACCATCATTTTGCGCGATCTGCAGGATTTGGATTATAAAGAAATCGCCACCGTGCTCCGCCTCCCCGAGGGCACCGTGAAAAGCCGCATCAACCGCGCCCGCATCGAGCTGGCTCGCCTGCTGCGTCCCAGCCTCGGCATAATGGAGTCGAAAGCATGAGCGATACCACCCAACCCGGCTTCGGCTGCGCTCAGTTCGAAGGCGTCCTCAGCGAGTACCGCGAGGGCACGCTCCCCGATGCCCTCGCCGCGCTGGCCCGCCAGCACGTCTCCCAGTGCAGCGCCTGCACCGCTCTGGTTGCCTCCATTGCCGAGGCGCAGGCGCACCTGGCCGCTCTCCCTGCTCTCGACCCTCCCGCTCACCTGCTCGCCCGCATTTTGGAGCAGACGCTGCCCCATCGCGCCCAGTTTCACGGCCGCCGTGCCGATCCCTCCGGCCGCCGTCACGGCTGGTCCGCCCTCTGGGCCTCGCTCGCCTCCCCGCGCTTCGCCATGGGCGTGGCCATGTCCGTCTTCGCCATTGCGCTGCTGTTGAACGCCGCCCAGATCAATCTCGGCCAGCTCTTCCGCACCGGCAACGTCGAGCAGTTGAATCCCGCCGTGCTCACCAGTGCCGTTTCCCGTAACCTCAACCGCGCCTGGGCCCGCGGCGTCGCCTATTACCACGACCTGCGCGTCGTCTATGAAATCGAAGCCGCGATTCATCAGATGCGCGAGGCCAAGCCCGCCAACCCCGGCAATGGCCGCAACCGCTCCGACCGCAGCCTCGGTCCCGGCGAGGATCTGGCGCAAAACCGCCCGCCAGGTCTATTTTTGAAAGTGACTCCATGAACTGCTACCTCCATCCCGGCCGCGAGGCCACTGCCTACTGCCGCTCCTGCGGCCGCCCCCTGTGCGCCGACGATCAGCGCGAAAT
>JBOGKK010000066.1:0-14287 GCA_050745425.1 Terriglobales bacterium | reverse complement strand
GCGCTGCTGAGCTACATGATGCAGTTGCCCGGCAACCAGAACGTGCGCTCGATCAACCCCGTCGTCGGCGAGACCAACGACGGCTATTTGAATGATATTCGCGGCCGGCACGTCAACCAGAAGGACGTGTTCGAGGCCATCGCGCGCGCGCACGGAGGGCCGGTCGAGGAAGGTTCCGTGGGCGCCGGCGCGGGCACGGTGGCGTTTGGCTTCAAAGGCGGCATCGGCACCGCTTCGCGCCAGCTCCCGGCCAGCCTCGGTGGCTGGTTAGTCGGCGTGCTGGTGCAAACGAATTTTGGCGGCATTCTGAACATCGATGGCGCGCCCGTCGGCCGCCTGCTCGGCCGCTACTACCTCAAAAATCAGCTCCACGGCCAACCCGGCACACCGCGCGCGCAATCGCCCGACGGCTCCTGCATGATCATCGTGGCGACGAATGCACCTGTCGGCTCGCGCAATCTGCGCCGTATGGCTGCGCGCACCATGTTTGGCCTGGCCCGCACCGGCTCGGCGGCCAGCAACGGCTCCGGCGACTACGCCCTTGCCTTCTCCACTGTGCCCGCCCGCGCGGGCGTGGCGCGCGTGTCCAACGACAAAATGTCACCGCTGTTTTTGGCCGTGATCGAGGCCACCCAGGAAGCGATCTACAACTCGCTGTTCAAAGCCACCACCGTGACCGGGCGTGACGGACATACCGTCGAGGCGCTACCGCTCGCGGCGACGGAAAAGATCCTGCGTCAGTATCACGTTATCCCGTGACGGTGCGATTACACCATACGCATGATGCAGCTCCTTTACTATCCCCTTGAAGGTGGCCTCATGCCCCTTGGTACGCCCACGACAAAAGTATCTTAAGGCCGTCCGCCCCACCCCAGCCCTTGCGCCAGTGCTATCATGGCCGCACGTGATCCGCCTCCGCCTCGCGCTGCCGGTCCTGATCGCCCTCTGCGCCCCGCTCTGTTTGCCCGCCCAGAGCGCCTCCAGCACGCAGACCGTCCTTTTCGTCGGCCCCGCCATTGCCCACTCCCCCGCCGGCTCGCATTCGGAGCTGCAGGCCGGCTTTGCTTTCGATGCGGCGCCGCCTAATTCCTGGGGCGGTGCTTTGGTCGAGATCGGCTACCTCGGTGGAACCGACGATTCCGGCTTCGCCTCCCTCGACTACATGGCCGCCTGGCAGTCTGGAACCTCTTGCCTCAGGCCCTTCGTAGTCGCCGGCTACACTCGCCTGTTCCGCATCGGCAACGCCCTCAATCTCGGCGGCGGCTTCGACCTTCCACTTGCCGGCGCCCGCGGCCTCCGCTTCGAACTCCGCGACTATCACTCCTCCGGCCGCAGCGACATCGGCTTCCGCATCGGCCTCGTCTTCTACATCTCCGACTAGCGCAGTTCCAGCCTAGAGCCAAACCAGACCTGCTACGGCACGAACACGAGGCGCGGACCCGGCCGGGCTGGGGCTCAAGGCCCCCTGCCCAGCCGAGCGTCAAGCGGGTGGCGTGGCGCACGTGCCCCGGCGCTTTTACAGCCGGGGCCGGCAGCCACGCCAGGCCCCGCGCCAGCCAATAGCCCGGCGGATCGATCTTGTGCGGCTCTGACATCAGGAAGAGCCACACGCTCTCTCCCGGAGCGGGCTACACCAAGTCTGGAACGGCGTTAGAGCAAAAACAGCTCTGCTATAGCATCGCCGACCGTACCGCCTGCGGCTTTGACCCCAGGAAAAGCCGCACGCAATCGCCCGAAGCTTGCTACACCGACGCTGTTTTTGCTCTAGCCGGCTCACGCCGATGGCTATTTCAGCCGGAACGCCTGCCGCCCCTCGAGGTTGTCGAGCGCCAGCTCGCGCGCCCGTTCCAGCCCGGCTACGGCCTCGTGGATGCGCGAGCGCGAAAACAGCGGCGAGAAAAACTCCGCCAGCCCGGCTTCGGTGACGCACAGGGCGGTCTCCAGATGGTGCGTAATGAGAGCGGCCGCGGCCTGCAGTTGCGAAATGTGGTCGATGGCCTGCGGCACCTCCGGCAGCGCTGCCAGCAGCGGCCGCCAGAGCGGATCGCCCCCGGGCGCACGGCCGCAGCGCACAACCTTGAGCGTGCCCGCCAGCTCGTGGCAAGCGTGTTCGATGGCCAGCGCCGAGGTGCGTTCGGCGCCCATGCGGTCGCGCAGTTGCGCCGCGGTCATGGCTTCCGGCGCCTCCAGCAGCAGCGTGAACACGGCAGCAGCCAGCCAGCTCAACTGCCGCCGATTGGCTTGCTGGTGGTAGTCTTTGCGGGGATGACGGTCGCCTGCGGCCGCGTAGACGTAGCCGAGCAAATCGGCGTGGCAGTAGCGCGGCGTACCCGGCCAGAGCCAGAGCTCGGCCACGCGGCAATCGGCCAGCGCTGCTTCCACCAGCGCCGGCGCTTCCTCGCCGAGATCGGTGAGCGTGGGAAAGCTGAGCGTGGCGACCCAGGCCACCAGCGTTTCCGCATCGAGCGCGGTTGGACGCAGCGTGGCCTGGTAAGCGGTGCGGGCGGCGAGAAGTTCTTCCGATGTCATGAGGAGCTAGCTGATGCGCTTGAAGGCGCGTTGAATTTCTTCGAGCGAATAGCGTAACAGGACCGGGCGTCCGTGCGGGCAGGTCATGGGGTATTGCGTGGCCGCCAACTCTGTCAGCAGCCATTCCATTTTCGCAGGCTCCAGCTTCATGTTGATCTTGATCGCCGCATGGCAGGCGATGGTGGCGGCAATGCGGGTACGGATCGCGTCGAGCGTGAGGCCGCGTTCCTGCGCTGCGGCGACTTCGAGAATTTCGCGCAGCAGGCGCTCGACTTGCTCGCTGGCTACCCCGGCGGGCGCGGCCTTGATGGCCACCGTATTCCGGCCAAAGGGCTCGGCTTCAAAGCCCGCGCCGGCGAGTTCGCCGGCAAGTTCGGCAAAGGCCAGCGCGCGTCCCGCTTCGAGTTCGACCACCAGCGGCAGCAATAGCCGCTGGCTCTCGATCTTGCCGGCGAGGCGTGCGGCGCTGATCTGCTCGAACAGCACGCGCTCGTGCGCCACATGCTGATCGATGAGCCAGAGGCCGCTGGGGCCTTCGGCCACGATGAAGCTGTCGCGAATCTGCCCCAGCGGGCGCAGGTGATAAAGTTCGTCCGGATCCACCGTGCTGGCCGGCGGCATTGCACGCAGGCCGCAGCCCACGCCCACTTCGGGCACGAACGCCGCGGCCGGCAGCGGCGCTGGCCGCGCCCCGAAGTCGTCTGCGCGCGGGGCCAGCGGCAGCCGCTGTTCCACCGGCGCCGGCGGCGCTTCGGTGAGCGCAAAGCCGGGCGGCATATCGGCCATCGCAATACCCAGCGCGCGATCGACGCCGGCAGACATCGGGATCGGCCGCGCCCTGGTCCACGCCGGCGCGGCCGAGGCCCGGGCGCCGCGCTCGTGCAGAAACGATGGCATCGGCCGCTGCTCGGCGAGCGCGTTGCGGATGGCGTCGCGCACCGCGTCATGAATCACATTCTGGCGCTGGAAGCGCACTTCAGTCTTGGCGGGATGGACGTTGACATCCACCTCGCCAAACGGCAGGTCGAGGAACAGCAGCACCGCCGGATACACATGATTGGGCAGCAGATTGTAATAGGCGGCCGAGATGGCGTGCTGCAGCAGGCGGTCGCGCACCAGCCTCCGATTCACGAAAATGTAAATCGAGTTGCGATTCAGCTTGTGCACCTCCGGGCGCGAGGCGAAGCCGAAAACGCCCAGGCTGTTGTCCCCCTCCCTTTCGCCCCCGGCCGGTTCGCGGAACTCGACCGAGGCGTTGCGCAATTCCTCCCCCAGCACCTGGTGCAGGCGCTCGGCGTGGCTGGCGACGGGCGGCGCGCTGAGCAGCACGCGGTGCGGGGTTTCCAGGTGAAAATGCACTTCCGGATACGCCAGCGCGTAGTGGGTCACGAGCGTGGCAATGTGGCCGAGCTCGGTGGCTTCCGACTTCAGGAACTTCTTGCGCGCCGGCGTGTTGACGAACAGATCAGCCACCGTGACCGCCGTGCCCTGCGGCAGTCCCGCCGCTTCGACCTCCTGCAGCTTGCCGGCCCGCACGCGCACGCGCGTGCCTGCGCGCGCCCCCGCGACCGCGGTTTCCAGCGTGAAATGGGATACGGCGGCGATTGCCGGCAGCGCTTCCCCGCGAAAACCAAGAGTCGCGATGGCGCTCAGCGACGCTGCATCGCTGAGCTTGCTGGTGGCGTGGCGCTCGAGCGCGAGCACGGCATCGTCCGGCGCCATTCCGCAACCGTCGTCACTGACGCGGATGCGCGCCCGCCCGCCCGCTTCCACATCGATCCGAATCGAGCGCGCGCCCGCGTCCAGCGCGTTTTCCATCAGCTCCTTGACCACCGCCGCCGGCCGCTCGACCACTTCGCCGGCGGCGATTTTGTTGGCCAGCGCGTCCGGGAGCACTCGGATCATGGCGTCCGTATGCCCAGCTCTTTGAGTTGGCGCGGGTCCACGCCCGTCGGTGCATCCGTCATGAGATCGGCGGCGCGGGCGGTCTTGGGAAAGGCGATCACCTCGCGAATCGACGAAGCTCCGGCGAGCAGCATCACCAGACGGTCGAGACCGAGCGCGATGCCGCCGTGCGGCGGCGTGCCGTACTGCAGCGCTTCCAGAAAAAACCCGAAGCGCAGGTGCGCTTCTTCGTCGCTCATGCCCAGCAGCCGGAAAATCTGCCCCTGCACCTCGGAGCGATGAATACGGATGCTGCCTGAGCCCAGCTCAATGCCGTTGAGCACCACGTCGTAGGCTTGCGCGCGCGCCGCACCCGGATCGGTTGCCAGCAGCGGCGTGTCTTCCTCGAGCGGCGCGGTGAAGGGATGGTGCGAAGCGTTCCAGCGCTTTTCGATTTCATCCCATTCGAACATGGGAAACGACGTCACCCAGAGAAAGCGGAAATCGCCGGAATCGAGCAGATGATGGCGCTCCGCGAAGCGCTGCCCCAGCGCCAGGCGCAGCGCGCCGGCATGGCTTTGCAGCGCCGGCAGAGCCGTCCCCTCCGCCGCCGCGACCAGCGCGATGAGATCGCCTTCGGCCGCCCCCAGCGCCGTCTGCATGGCGGCGGCGGCCTCCGGGTACGCCTTCCCGATGCGCGCAAAATCCTCGAACAGCCGCACCGGGCGCCCTTCGGCGAGCGGCCGCAGTTCGTCGCGCTCGCGCCGCGAAAGCACCCCCACCGACGGAATGCGAATCGCCAGCAACGGCTGGCCTTCCCCCAGCTTGAGCTGCGCGCGATCGGCCGCGCTGAACTGCGCAGCCACATCCACCATCGCCGGCAGCCGCAGGTCGGGCTTGTCGCTGCCGTAGCGCGCCATCGCCTCATGCCAGCTCATGCGCGGAAATGGCAGCGTGATGGTTCTGCCGGCGGCGGCACAGGCGTCGCGCAGCATGCCCTCCACGATGCCGAAGAGCGCCTCCAGGTCCGGAAAGCTCATCTCCACGTCGATCTGGGTGAACTCGGGCTGGCGGTCCGCGCGCAAATCCTCGTCCCGGAAGCAGCGCACGATCTGAAAATACCGGTCCGCCCCGCCGATCATCAGCAGTTGCTTGAACAGTTGCGGCGATTGCGGCAAGGCGTAGAACGAGCCCGGCTTGATGCGGCTGGGCACCAGATAGTCGCGCGCCCCCTCGGGCGTGCTGCGCGTCAGAAACGGCGTTTCCACCTCGAGAAACCCTTGCTCGTCAAACGCTTTGCGGATCACCTTGGTGACCTCATGGCGCAGCCGCAGGTTGGCCTGCATGCCGGGATGCCGCAGATCGAGATAGCGGTATTTCAGGCGCGCCTCTTCGCTGACCGCTTCCGCCGACTCTTCCGTGAGCGGAAACGGCGGCGTGCGCGCCTCGTTCAGCACCACCAGCGCGCGCGCGGCGACTTCGACCTCGCCCGACGCCAGCGCCGGGTTGACCGTCTCCGGGCTGCGGCGTACCACCTCCCCGATCACCGTAACCACGTACTCGGATCGCAGCGCCGCAGCGCTGGCGTGCAGCGCTGCGTCCTTCTCCTGATTCAAAACCACCTGGCAGATGCCGGCGCGATCGCGCACGTCGAGAAACAGCAGCGCGCCCAGATCGCGGCGGCGGTGGATCCAGCCTTGCAGCACCACGGACTGGCCAACATGCTCAGCGCGCAGGTCACCGCAATAGAGGGTTCGGGTCATGGGAGTGGGTTGCATGCGTCAAGGCTCCATTCCTGCCGGCGGAGGGGGCGCATCCGATTGGCGTTCGCGGATTTCAACTGTGCCCAGGTGTGCCAGCAGCCACGTACACAGCGGCTGCAGCAGCACATAGAAAAAAAGCGACCACACCGCCAGCACCAGCCACCAGAGCCAGCGCGCGGCCGGAAAGCGCGCATCCGGGCGCTGCGAAACAAACGCCCAGCGCGGGCGGCGCAGCAGAAAGCTGAACCGCCAGTTCAGAAAAAACAGCGCCAGCGCCCCCACCAGATCGATGATCTCGCGCATCGCCTGTTCCTGCGGCGTCAGCTTCAACTGCTGCGCGCGCTGCATGGCCTGGTGAAAGCTGATCGTCGCCGCGGAAGAAAACAGTTGCCGCTCGGCGTTCGCCAGAATGATCAACAGCGTGATCAGAATGACCGCCCATACCACCAGCGAGCCGATGATGTAACTGCGGCGCTCGTTGCGCAGCAACTCGACTGCGTTGAGCTCCGGCTTAACCGGCGGCATCGGCGCCTTTCAAGCGTGCCAGCAGCTCTGCCTGGCCGATCGCTTCCTGTTGTCCGGTCGTGATGTCCTTCAGTTGCCAGCGCTCGCTGGCAACTTCGCTGGCGCCAACGATGAGGGCATGGCGCGCGCCCAGTTTTGCGGCCAGCTCCAGCGATTTGCCCAGTTTGCGCCCCGGCGTGGCGAGTTCGAGGCGCACCCCCGCCGCACGCAGGCTTTCCGCCAGCGCCAGCGCCGCCCCCAGTTGCTCCGCCGCCAGGGGAATCACCAGCGCCGCCGGCGGCGCCGTCAACGCGCTCTCCGCCGCTTCTTGCATGGCCATGACAAAACGGTCTTCCCCGAGCGCAAAGCCGATGGCGCCGCCCGCGCTCGCCGGCGCTCCCAGCGCTTGCGCCAGGCCGTTGTAGCGCCCGCCGCCGAGCAGCGCATTCTGCGAACCCAGCGCGCCGTGCAGAAACTCGAAAGCGGTCGAGGTGTAGTAGTCCAGTCCGCGCACCAGGCGCGCGTCGAGCCGATAGGCGATGCCCGCCGCCTCCAGCAGGCGGCGCAGCTCGTCGAAGTGTGCGCGGCATTTGTCGTCCAGAAATTCCTGCATCGTCGGCAGCGCATTGATAATCGGCTGATCGGCCGCCACCTTGCAGTCGAGCACGCGCAGCGGATTCGTCTGCGCGCGGCGCTGGCAGTCGGCGCACATCTGCGGCAGCTTGTCGGCGAGCGCGGCGCGCAGCGCCTCGTGATAGCGCGGCCGGTCGTCGGCGCATCCCACCGAGTTCAGCACCAGCTCGGCGCCCCGGATGCCGCAGCGCGCCAGCAGGCGCTGCAGCATGACCAGCAGCTCGCAATCGATCCACGGCTCATCGCCGCCCAGCACTTCCGCGCCCACCTGATAGAACTGGCGATAGCGCCCTTTCTGCGGACGCTCGCGGCGGAACATCGGCCCCATGTAATAGAGCTTGCACAGCCCCGGCCGCTCCCACAGGCGGTGCTCGACGTATGCGCGCACGGTCGATGCCGTCGCTTCCGGCCGCAGCGTGAGTTGGGCGCCATCGCGGTCGGCAAAGCTGTACATTTCCTTGCCGACGATGTCGGTCTCTTCGCCCACGGCCCGGCGGAACAGCTCGTCAGGCTCGAGCAGCGGCGTGCGGATCTCGTCGAAATTATAGAGCGCGAACACCTCGCGCACCGCAGCTTCGAGCCGCTGAAACCAGATCGTATCGGCGGGCAGCAGGTCGCGCATTCCCTTGATGGCGTGCACAGGCATAAGTCAATGGTTCTGCAGGTACTGATTCTTGTAGGTGACGTAATTGGCGGCGTGCGTAGCGATCATGCCGCGGTCGCTCTCGCTCGCCGCGCGGTGCAGGCGGGCGGGTGCGCCCATGTAGACGCTCCCCGGCGGCACCTGCATGCCTTCCGGCACGAGTGCGCCGGCGGCAATGATCGAGCCCCGGCCCACCCGGGCGCCGTTCATGACGATGGCGCCAATGCCGATCAGGCAATCGTCTTCTATCACGCAGCCATGCAGGCAGACCGCATGTGCGACGCTGACCCGGTCGCCAATCGTCACTGCAAACTTCTCCTTGAAGCCATGCACTACGCAATGGTCCTGAAGATTCGACTCCCGGCCAATGCGAATGGCGTTCACATCGCCGCGCACTACCGCATGAAACCAGATGCTGGCGTGTTCCCCCACCACGACATCGCCGATCACTTGGGCGCTATCCTCTATAAAGGCTGAGGCAGCGATTTTGGGGTGCTGGCCTTGGAAACTCTTCAACATGAGCGGGAACGTTTTAGGTTACCATGCGCACTCCTGAGGCTTGGCGCGAGTTGGCTCTACGCTTCGGGCTGGAGCTGGGTTTTGACCTGGTGGGCATCGCCGGCGTGGTGCCGTCGGCGCGGCTGGCAATGTTTCCGCAATGGATCGAAGCCGGCTGCGCCGGTGAAATGGCTTATTTGGCGCGCCGCAGCGACGATGGCGCCTTCCTGCGCGAACGCATCACCTCCGTTTGGCCCTGGGCGCGCTCGGTGTTATGTGCCGCCGTCGTCTACAACACCGCGCAGCCCCCTTCGACCGCATTTGCCGCCAGCCGCGATCGCGGCTGGATCTCGCGCTACGCCTGGGGCGAAGACTATCACCGTTCGCTCCGCGATCAGCTCGAGCAATGGCAGCGGCGCCTGGCCGCCGCCGCCGCAGACGCAGATGAAGCCGGAGAGTTTCACGCCACCGTCGATACCGCGCCGATCGTCGAGCGCGAAGTGGCGTGGCGCGCGGGGCTGGGCTGGCAAGCCAAAAACACCTGCCTGATTCATCCCCAAAAGGGCTCATACCTGTTTCTGGGCACCATCGTGACCTCGATTGCGATGCCGCCCGACCCCGCCCCACTCCCCGATCGTTGTGGCTCCTGCACGCGCTGCCTCGTCGCCTGCCCCACCCAGGCGCTCACGCCCTATCACATGGATGCCAGCCGCTGCCTCGCCTATCTCAACATCGAGCTGCGCGGCGCGATTCCTGAGCCCATGCGCCAGCCCATGGGCAACAACCTCCTCGGCTGTGATATCTGCCAGGACGTTTGCCCCTGGAATCGCCGTGCCCCGGCCAGCTCCGAACCCGCCTTCCAGCCGCGTCCGGGCCTGGTCGCACCCCGTCTCGCCGAGCTGGCCGCGATGAGCGAAGAGGACTACCGCTCGCTTTTCCGCCACTCGGCGGTCAAACGCGCCAAATATACTGGCCTGCAGCGGAATATTGCCATCGCCATGGGCAACAGCGGCAACCCGGACTTCCTCCCCCAGCTTCAAACTTGGGCGGCGGGTGCCGACCCGGTGCTCGCCGCCCACGCGACCTGGGCGATGGCGCATATCAAGCGCAGCATCGAGGCACAAACTGAGAGCTAAATCTTTTCTTTTTGCATCGGCACTGGTCGTGGCTGGCATGGGGCTGGCCTCCTTCCGCACCGCACCTCACGGAGCCTCGATCATGAACTTCCGGCTGACCTCACCTGCCTTCACCAGCAACCACGATATTCCCCAGGCTCACACCTGCGACGGCGCCGGCACCTCGCCCGCCCTGCGCTGGCAGGCTACGCCCAGCGGCACCCGCAGCCTGGCGCTGATTGTCCATGATCCTGATGCCCCCTCCGGCGACTTTACCCATTGGCTGCTGTGGGACGTGCCGCCCGCAATCACCGAGCTGCCCTCCGGAATTTACAATCAGGCCAAGTTCCCTCTCGGCGGCCTCGAAGGCCAGAACAGCTTCGGCAATCTCGGCTTTGGAGCGCCCTGCCCGCCGCCGGGACCCGCTCACCACTATATTTTTACCCTCTACGCTCTCGATGTCCCCACCCTTGGCCTCTCCGCCGACTCCAGCCGCACCGCCCTCGAAAAGGCCATGCACGGCAAGGTGCTGGCCCAGGCCGAACTGATTGGACTCTATAAGCGGAAGTGAGTGGCGCGCCGGCATTTGACCCGGCACGATAGACTAAGGACGTGGCCCACGCACTCGAAGCCCGCGCCCGTTCCTTCCTCGCTCCTGCCGGCATCGAGCTGAACGGCGGCCACGACTGCGACCTCACCGTCCACAACCCGGGCTTTTTCGCCCGCGTCCTGCGCCACGGCTCGCTCGGGCTGGGAGAATCCTACATGGACGGCTGGTGGGATTGTCCCAGACTCGACGAGTTTTTCTGCCGCATCTTTGCCGCCAAGCTCGACCGCATGGCCAGCCGCAATCTGCGCGGCTTGGCGCTGACGGCGGTTTCGGCGCTTTTCAACCAGCAAACGAAGAGCAAATCCCCCCAGGTCGCGCGGCGCCATTATGACGCCGGCAACGAACTGTTTCAGCAGATGCTCGACCGGCGCATGGTATATACCACCGGGCTGTGGGAAAACGCCGGCGATCTGAATCAGGCTCAGGAAGCCAAGCTCGATTTCGTCTGCCGCAAGCTTGAGCTGCAGCCCGGCATGCGCGTGCTCGACATCGGTTGCGGCTGGGGCAGCTTCGCCAAATTCGCTGCGGAAAAATACGGCGTGCGCGTCGATGGCGTCACCCTCTCGCAACAGCAGGCGGCGCTGGGGCAATCGCTGTGTAAGGGGCTGCCGGTGGCGCTGCGCGTGCAGGACTATCGCGACATTACCGAGCGCTACGATCGCGTCGTCTCGCTCGGCATGTTCGAGCATGTCGGCCACAAAAATTACCGGCAATATTTTGAGACCGCGCACCGCTGTCTCGCGCCCGGCGGCAGGATGTATCTGGCGACCATCGGCTCCAACCACACCGTGCGTTCGACCGACCCCTGGATCGAGCGCTACATCTTCCCCAACTCGCACCTGCCCTCAATCCAGCAGATCGGCGCCGCGGTCGAAGACCGCTTTGCCCTGGTCGAATGGCACAACTGGGCTGCCGACTACGACCGCACCCTCATGGCCTGGCATGCCAATTTCGCCGCGCAATGGCAGCGCTGGGTCGACAGCTACAGCGAACGCTTCTGCCGCATGTGGAACTTTTATCTCCTCAGCAGCGCCGCCGCCTTCCGCTCCAGGCACCTCCAGGTCTGGCAAATCCTCCTCGATCCGCTGTAGCCGTAATTCGCGCCTCCCGCTAGAGCAGAATCAGACCTGCTATAGCAAAGCCGATCGTAGCGTATGCGGCTTTTTCACCAGGAAAAGCCGCACGTCATCTCCCGGAGCCTGCCACACCGAGTCTGATTCTGCTCTAATCCTTCGCCCGCTGGTACTGCACTGGCCATTCGATCTCGTGCCCCAGCCTGCGAGCCGCGTGCAGCGGCCAGTAGGGATGCCGCAGCAGCTCACGCGCCAGCACCACCGCGTCCGCCTGCCCGGTGCGGATGATGTGGTCGGCCTGGGCCGGCGCCGTGATCATCCCCACCGCGGCGGCGGGCATCCGCGTTTCCCGCCGCACTCGCGCCGCAAACGGCGTCTGGTAGCCCGGCCCCGCCGGTATCTTGACATGCGGCACGTTGCCCCCCGAGCTGCAGTCGAGCATGTCCACGCCCAGCGGCGCGATGCGCTCGGCCAGCGCGACGGAATCGCCGCCGTCCCAGCCCCCCTCGACCCACTCCGTGGCCGAAATCCGCACCCACACCGGCAGCGTATCCGGCCACACCGCGCGCACCGCCTCAATCACTTCGCACAGCAGCCGCATCCGGTTCTCACGGCTGCCGCCATAGCCGTCGCTGCGGTGATTGCTGAGCGGCGAGAGAAACTCGTGGATCAGATACCCGTGCGCCGCATGAATTTCGACCACTTGAAATCCTGCCGCAAGCGCCCGCCGCGCTCCCGCCGCAAACGCCTCGACCGTCCCGGCGATTTCCGCCCGCGTCATCTCGTGCGGCGTCGGATAGCCTTCCGCGAAAGCCATCGCGCTGGGGCCCACCACCTCCCAGCCGCCACCGCCCACCGCGATCGGCTTGTTGCCCTTCCATGGCGCAGCGGTTGCCGCTTTGCGGCCGGCGTGCGCGAGCTGCATGCCGCACACCGCGCCGTGCGAGCGCACGAGCGCGGCAATCCGCCGCAGCGGATCGATGTGCTCATCTTTCCAGATACCCAGGTCCTCGGGGCTGATGCGGCCTTCCGGGGTGACCGCCGTGGCTTCGGTAAACACCAGCGCGGCGCCGCCGAGGGCGCGCGTGGTGAGGTGCACCAGGTGCCAGTCGTTGGCGAAGCCGTCCTCGCTCGAGTACTGGCACATGGGTGAAACCACGATGCGGTTGCGCAGCGTCACGCCCCGCTGCTTAAGCGCGGAAAACAAATGGGGCACGTCCATACCACTATTCTCCCTCGGCCACGGGCAGATCCGTGCCGTCGGCAGACACGAAATGACGCCGCGTGCGCGGTAAAATCCCGGCTCCGCCCAGCCCGATCAGAATGCCGCTGACCACCGCGAAAACCACCAGCCGCGCCCACAGCAACTGCGCCGCCGAAAACCCCATCGCCGGCCCCAGCCGCCACATCGCCCAGGCCGCCAATTGCGACAGAATCGCCGTCCACACCCCAATGTAGAACCACGCCCGCTCCGCGCCTTCATTGCGAATGCTGCGCCGGGCGCGCGGCAGGCAGTTCAACCCTGCTACCACCACGATCGCCACCGCAATCGCGTCGTAGGGCCAGCCGTAAAGCTGCTGCAGCATCCAGCGCCCCGACGCCGCTGCGATGATCAAGCCGGTCAGGTTCAGCAGCCAGGGAACGACGATGGCGATCCACGCCGCCGTGTAGCAGGCGATGCGATAGCCGAGGTTCGGCCAGTCCAGGCCGTAATGCGTGATATACGGGCGGGTTTCGGCGCCGGGCAGCCGCCCCAGCGCGCCACGCCAGATGCAGGCGGCGGCGACCATCGCCAGCCAGACCCAATGCACCGGTGTGAAGCCGTGCGCGTAGAGCTCGGCCGTGAGCATCCCCGGGAGCGTGAAGAACACGTAGATCCAGATCGGTACGTGCAACACCCGGTAGTAGCCCTTGTTCCGCGATCGCGCCACGGCCGTTTTCATGCTTTCATAGCATAACGGCATTGGCCGGTGCCCAGCCCCCGTTCACCGATTCGGCCTGGAGCGGCGCCCCTCCAGCCGCCCACACTGACGGCATGGAAGAACACGCCGTATGGCCCGTGGGCGATTTCGAAGCCGCCTTCCGCGCCCATTACCGCAACCTCGTCAGCCGCGTCAGCGCCCTCACCGGCGATCGCGCCCGCGCCGAAGAGATTGCCGCCGACGCCTTCTGGAAGCTCTACCAGCATCCCGAATTGCTGGCGCCGGGCAACTGCATCGGCGGCTGGCTCTACCGCACCGCCATGCGCCTCGGCATCGACCGCCTGCGCAGCCAGGCGCGCCAGCAGCGCACCGTCGCAGCCCTGCGCCAGGAGCCCGGCCACCCCGCCGGCACGCCGCAGTCGGCACTGGAGCAGCGCGAGCGGGTCGCGCAGGTGCGCCGCGCGCTGCGCCGCCTGCGCCCGCAGCAGGCCCGCCTGTTATGGCTGCGCCACGAGGGCGCGCCCTACCGCGAAGTGGCCGGCGCGCTGGGCGTGCAGCCGGGCTCGGTGGGTACGCTGCTGGCGCGCGCCGAGGCCGCCTTTGCCGCTTCCTGGCGCGCGCGCCATTAGTTTTGTTTCCAATCTATTTGATATACAATTGGCTTGGAAAGGCAACGATGCGGAACAAACTGATTCTGGGGCTGGTTGCGGCAGCGGTGCTCGCCGCCGCGTGGTTTTTCGCGCTGCGGCCGCAGCCGCAGGTCCTCACCCTGACCGGCACGGTTGACGGCAACGAGATCGTGGTGGGCTCGCAGATCACCGCCACCATCGAGCGCCTGGCCGTTGCCGACGGCGAAGCGGTCCACGCCGGTCAGTTGGTCGCCACCCTCAGCCGCAACGTCCAGACCGCCGAGGCCGCCGCCGCCGCCCAGGCCATGCAGCAGGCCCAGGCCAACGCGCGCCAGTCCATCGCCCAGACCGCCCTGCTGGCCGCCGAGCTGCCCGCAAAATTGCAGCAGGCCCAGGCGCAGCAACAGCAGTCCCAGGCGCAACTGGTGCAGGCCCGCACCCAGGTGAAGGCGGCGCAGGCCGCCTGGGACAAGGCGCACGCCAG
>JBOGKK010000065.1:0-18070 GCA_050745425.1 Terriglobales bacterium | reverse complement strand
GGCGGCGACCACTTTACCAACGATCTGGCCATCGGGTTGGCCACGCCGCATTCCGAGGCCGAGCGCATCAAATGCGGTTTTGGTGTGGCGATGGGAGCCAATATCGGAGAAACCAGCGTGATCGAAGTCCCTGGCATGGGCGATCAACCGGCTCGCCAGGTGCCGCTGCGCCGTCTTTCCGACTGCATTGAGCCGCGGGCTCAGGAATTGGTGCGATTGCTGCAGTTGGAGCTGAGCAAGTCAGGCGGCCTCGGCGCCGGAATCGTGCTCTGCGGCGGAGCCGGGCGCCTGCCCGGCTTCAGCGAGATGCTGGCCCAGACCACCTCCCTGCGCGTGCGCCACGCTGCTGCAACTTTGGTCGAAGGCATGCCGGCCGAGCTGGCCGAGCCGGAATTTACCTTCTGCGTCGGCGCCTGCTACTATGCCCATCGCTTGCTCGCTCGTCAGCAGCAACCGCCCACGTTGTGGAGCAAGCTGCGTGCCCGCTGGGCTGCTCTCGCCGACGAATAACAGCTGCGAAGTTATTGAGCAGCAAAGGGTTCCGCCGTTCACTCGACGTTGGCTACCGCTCAAGGGCCCTAAATCGCCATTCGCCGCATTGGACTTGAGGCCCCCGCACCGGACTGGCTAGCATCACAATTGAGCGGGGATAGCTTGGGATCTGCCTTGGCCGTTCCGCTTTGATCTTCAGGAAGGAGCAGCGAATGAGTACCCAGACTTTTGCGCCAGAGACGTTTTCGCCGGTAAAGAGGAACGATTTTACCGTAGTTCAGCCCGAAACCACCCACTCCGGTTCGCGCATTGAAGCTATCCATAAAGGTCTGCCCAAGATCACGCAGTCGCTGTGCCCGGACTGCACGCGCGTGATCGAAGCCCGCGAGTTTGAGGAAAACGGCGCGGTCTACATGGAAAAGACCTGCCCCACGCACGGCTATTTCCGCGACAAGGTGTATGGCGACGTCAAGCTCTATTTGAAAATGGAGCAGTGGCAGTTTGGTGACAACCGCGGGCTGTCGAATCCCGCGATTCCCAACGCCACGCGCTGCCCCGATCAGTGCGGTCTGTGTTCGATGCACGTCAGCCACACCGGCCTCGCAAACGTCGATTTGACCAATCGCTGCAACCTCACCTGCCCGGTATGCTTCGCCAACGCCAACGCGGCGGGCTACCTCTACGAACCGAGCTTCGACCAGGTCCGCAAGATGCTGCAGGCGCTGCGCAACGAGCGCCCGGTGGCGGGCCGCGTCGTGCAGTTCTCCGGCGGCGAGCCCACGATCTATCCTCGCTTCCACGACGCGGTGGCGCTGGCCAAGGAAATGGGTTTCAGCCACATTCAGGTCGCGACCAATGGCGTGATGTGGAACGATCTGGACTTCTGCATCAAGGCGCGCGATGCCGGACTGCATACGCTCTATCTGCAGTTTGACGGCGTATGCGACGACATCTACAAGCGCACGCGCGGTGAATCGCTGTTTGAGAAAAAGCTCAAGGCCATCGACAATGTGCGCAAGGCGGGGCTGATGAAGATCGTCTTCGTCCCGACCATCGTCAAGGGCCTCAACGATCACCAGATTGGCGACATTATCCAGCTGGCGCTCGACAACATCGACGTGGTCAGCGGCATCAGCTTCCAGCCGGTGACCTTTACCGGCCGCATTTCGCGCAAGGAGCTCGAAGCCAAACGCTACACCCTCGCCGACATGGCGCACGCGGTGCACGAGCAGACGGGCCTCGCCGATCCCTACAACGACTGGTTCCCGCTGGCGTGCGTGACGCCGTTCTCGAAGCTGATCAGCGCCCTGCGCGGCGAAGAGACGACTTCGTTGAGCTGCCATCCGCACTGCTCGATGGGCACCTACATGTTCGTCGATGCCAAGACCAAGAAGGCGGTGCCGGTCACCCGCTTCGTCGACATCGGCAGCATGCTCCAGGACATCGACAACCTCGCCCGCAGCGCCGAGAAAGCCCGTTTCAAGTTCTTCAGCAAGGTGAAGACCTGGAACTCGCTGCAGAAGCACTTCCACGCCGAGCGTGCGCCGGAAGGGCTGACCTTCACCCGGTTCCTGCAAACGCTCCAGGGCATGACCGACAAGAGCTATGGCCGCGGCGAGGATGCGGAGAAGGGCTTTGTCTACAAGACCCTGATGGTCGCGGGCATGCACTTCATGGATAGCTACAACTACGACGTCGAACGTGTGAAGCGCTGCATCATTCACTACGCCGCGCCCAACGGGCTGATTTATCCGTTCTGCACCTACAACTCGGGGCCCGTGTACCGCGAGAAAATCGAGAACAAGTACTCGATGCCGTTCGACAAGCAGCTCACCACCATGCAGATCCCCAGCGGCAGCCAGACCACCCAGGTCGCCGGCGACGCCGCCAAGAAGGCGCTGCCGGTGCTGCAACAGTCCGGCGGCGGCTGCGGCACCTGCTGAGGCACGCACACCGTTTCACCCCGAAGGCCCCGGCCGGCTATGGCCGGGGCCTTTTTTCTGCCTGCACCGGCAACCGTATGCTAGGGTGGGAAAGACGCTTATGGAAATCGCATCGGATCCTGGCGGGGCACGCGTGCCTGCGGGAATTCGGCGCGGGGTCGCCTGATCCCTCGTCGCTCTCGCCGGGCGTAGTGCGCTCGCCAGCCCGGAACGAGAGCAGGACGATTGCCTTTCCGCCGGTCTCAATCCGAATCCCTGGCCGCAGTGTCGGCCGCGCCTGCCAAACCACGCCGGCGGCGCGCGCGCTCGTTGTGGGTCACTCGCATCCTGCCCTTTTTGGTGATCCTGGGGCCCGGCTTCATTACCGCCAACGTCGATAACGATCCCGGCGGCATCCTCACCTACTCGCAGGCCGGAGCCAAGTTCGGCTATCTGCTCCTGTGGACGCTCATCCCGACGCTCATTGCCCTGGTCATCATCCAGGAGATGGCCGCCCGCATGGGGGCAGTCACCGGTAAGGGACTGAGCGACCTGATTCGTGAGGAGTTCGGGTTCCGGGCGACCTTTTTCGCCATGATCGTCCTCTCAATCGCCGACTTTGGCAACATCGTCAGCGAGTTCAGCGGCCTCGCGCTGGGCATGGACTTATTCAACGTCCTGAAGTGGATCTCGGTCCCCGTGGGGGCGTTGCTCATCTGGCTGCTGGTGGTGCGCGGACGCTACCGCAAAGTCGAAATGATCCTGATCGGCTTTTCGCTGATCTATTTCGCTTATGCTTTCGCCGCAGCGCTGGCGCACCCGGACTGGACCCACGCCATGCGTGAGATGGTGCTACCCACCGGCATCCAGTTCCACGGTGAGTACCTGATCATGGTGATCGGGTTGATCGGCACCACCATCACTCCCTGGATGCAGTTTTACCTGCAAGCCTCGGTGGTGGAAAAAGGTATCGGGAAAAAGGAGTACGGCATGAGCCGCTGGGATGTCATCAGCGGCTGTTTCATCACCGAAATCGTTTCCTTCTTCATCATTGTCGCCTGCGCCGCCACGCTGTACGTGCATGGTCATCACGACGTCAGCGACATTCGCCAGGTCGGACTGGCACTGGCGCCGCTGGCGGGCCGGTATGCCGCACTCCTGTTTGCCGTCGGCCTCGTCAATGCGGCCCTCCTGTCGGCGGCCATTCTGCCTCTGGCGACCGCATACAACGTCTGTGAAGGGCTCGGCTTCGAGCACGGCGTCGACAAAAAGTTTTCCGAAGCACCCGCTTTTTACGGCCTCTACACGTTTTTGATCGCCGCAGGCGCCGGGCTCGTCTTGATACCCCACCTGCCGCTGGTGCGGGTGATTCTGTACTCGCAGGTCGCCAACGGCATCCTGCTGCCCGTCGTGCTGGTCTTCATGCTCAAGCTCATCAACCGCGAAGACGTGATGGGGGAGTACCGCAACGGCTGGTGGGCCAATGCCATCGCCGGCAGCACCAGCGTGGTGATCGTGCTCCTGACGGTGATGTGGATCTTTACCCTGTGATTATGCGCCGACCGGAATTTCGATCTGCGCTTCGCGCAGGTATTTGGCAGCATCCTCTGGCGGTGTGGGGTTGATGTAAAAACCGGTGCCCCACTCGAAGCCCGCAATGCGCGACAAGCGCGGCATGTACTCGATGTGCCAGTGAAAACTCTCCTCCCGTGACTCCCGCAGCGGCGCGCTTTGCAGCACCAGATTGTAGGCCGGGCAGTCCAGAACCGTGTCCGTGCGGGTGAGCAGATTTTTCAGTGCTTTGGCCAGATTTTCGAGATTGCCGGGCGAGGAATCCTCAAAAAACGCCTCGTGGTGTTTGGGGAAAATCCAGGTCTCAAACGGAAACCGCGGCGCGAACGGTGACAGCGTCACAAAGTCGTCGTTTTCTGAAACCACGCGCACCTTGGCGTCGAGCTCCTGGCGGATGATGTCGCAATAAATACAGCGTTCCTTGTAGTCGTAATACTGGCGCGCGCCGTTGACCTGCTCGCGGATCGAGCCCGGCACAATCGGCAGCGCAATCAACTGCGAATGCGTGTGCTCCAGCGAAGCGCCGGCATTTTCACCGTGATTTTTGAAGACCAGAATGTAGCGGAAGCGCGGATCCTTTTTGAGATCGAGCATGCGATCGCGAAACGCCCAGAGCACATCCTCAATCGCCTTAGTCGGAATCGTCGCCAGCGTGAGATCGTGCTGTGGCGTCTCAATAATCACCTCATGCGCGCCGATGCCGTTCATCTTGTCGTAAACGCCCTCGCCCTGACGGCCCAGCTCACCCTCGATGCCGAGCGCCGGAAACTTGTTGGGCACAACGCGCACCGACCACCCCGGGGTATTGGGCGCGCCCTCCGCACGATAGGCCAGGATCTCCGGCGGAGTTTTGGTTTCATTGCCGTAGCAAAATGGACAGAAACCCTGCCCAGTGGGCCGCACCGGCGCACGCCCAAAATCGCTGGGGCGTTTGGCGCGATCGCCTGCGATGATCACCCAGCGTCCGGTTACAGGGTCTTTACGAAGTTCGGGCATACCGTTCAGCTTCTCCAGCAGGGTGCGCGAAAGGCGTCCCGGTGTAAGGTCAAACGCGGTTGCTTGTCGTCGGGGCCATATATGACGACTACATCGAATCGATACGGCCCCGTGTAGTGGCGGCGGCAGCGGTAGCCGCGCGCCACGCGGATCAAATGCCGCCGTTTGGCCGCATTCACCGCACTCTCGGCCGCAAACATGCCCTCTTGCGCCCTCGCTTTGACTTCAATGAACACCATCGTGGGTAACGCACCCTCAAACGCAATCAGGTCAATTTCGCCCGCACCGCCCAGTTTTCGCGATGCGGCTCGATAGTTGCGCGCCACGATTGTATACCCTTGACGCCGCAAGAACCAATAGGCCAAATCCTCGCCGTGGCGCCCCACCGCCGCCGCATCGCACGCGCGGCGGCGGAACGGCCACCAACGCCGGCTCAAATGCACCACGGTTGTGCTTAACCCCAATCCTGGCATCGCTGGCTCACTTGGCGGCGGCAATCACCTCTTCCAGAATGCCTAATCCGATATCGGCCTGTTCGCGCGTAATGATGAGCGGCGGCATCAGTCGAATGGTATTCGCCCCACAGCCCAGAATCAGTAGACCGCGCTGAAAGGCTGCCTCGACCAGGCGGTCGCGCCGTTCTGCGTCGGGCGTGCGCTTGGCTTGATCAGATACGATTTCAATCCCAATCATCAATCCCAGCCCCCGGACCTCGCCAATGGTAGGATGCCGGCTCGGCCACTCGCGTAGGCGTTGCATCATGTAGCCGCCAACTTCCGCCGAGTTCCGAATCAGACTGCCCTGCAGCAGTTTCAAAGTGGCCTCGGCCGCCGCCAGGCACACCGGATTGCCCCCAAACGTCGAGGCGTGCGCGCCCGGAGTCCAATCCATAATGCCCGCGCGTGCGAAGGTCACTCCCAGCGGCATCCCGCTGGCTATGCCCTTGGCGGAGCAGACGATATCAGGCTGGACCCCGTGATGCTCGATGGCCCACATTTTGCCGGTACGGCCAGAACCGCACTGCACCTCATCGGCAATCAGGAGTATGCCGTGACGGTCGCAGATGCGGCGCAACTCCTGCACAAACGCCGACGGCGGCACGACGTAGCCGCCTTCGCCCTGCACCGCCTCAATCAGAATCGCTGCAACTTCGTCCGGTGGCGTAACAGTATGAAACAGACGGTCGAGCTCTTCGAGACATGCAGCCGTAACGTCGCTGGCGCCGTGCGGCGGACGATACGGATTGGGGTAGGTGATATGGAAAAAACCAGGTAGAAGCGGCGCAAAACGAGCCCGCTGCGTCTGCTTGCTGCTGGTCATCGACATGGCGCCGAAGGTGCGGCCATGGAAGCAATTGTAAAAACCAATGAAGTTAGGCCGGCGTGTGTGGTAGCGGGCAAGTTTAAGCGCCGCTTCAATTGCCTCAGCGCCAGAATTGCCATAAAAGAATTTATGCGGCCCTGGCATCGGCGCCGTTGCAGACATCAGGTCGGCCACGCGCACCATCTGCTCGTAGTAAAAGTCCGTCCCCGACATATGAATCAGTTCGGCTGCCTGGCGCTGAATGGCAGCCACCACGTCGGGATGGCAATGGCCGGTGGAACAGACGGCAATGCCGGCGGTGAAATCGAGAAAGCGATTACCGTCAACATCCTCAACGTACATGCCGCTGCCCTTGCGCGCGACCAGCGGATAGCTGCGGGTGTAGGAGGGAGAAATATCTTTGGCGTCGGCAGCGACGATGCGCTGGGCGTTGGGTCCGGGCAGCGCGGTGCGCAGCTCGGGAGCGAGCGGAGATGCGGTCTTGGGCATGAGGAACTCCTCGGGGGGAAGCGAGCAGCCAGCAGCTTGCAGCCGGCAGCTTGGCGCTGCGGCCACGTGAGCAGAGAAATGCTCGCGATCAATCGGAGCCGAACAGGCTGGGACGACTTTGGGCCGGGCGGACCACGACGGCTGCAGGCTGCGAGCTGCGAACGGCGAGCTTGTCATTCATTTCCAGCGCCATCGATCGCCCCCTCCCTTTATATCTTCTACCAGTACGCCAGCTTCGTCCAGTTGGGCGCGAATCGCATCGGAACGCGCGAAGTCGCGCTTCTGCCGGGCAGCCCGCCGTTCGCCCACCAGGGCTTCGACTTCCGCATCCTTCATCCGCGCCCCCGGCGCCGGATCGTGCGCCATGACGGCGAAAATCGCATCAAACGCATCGAGCGTGGCGAGAAAGGCGGCACAATCCTCAGCCCGGAAACTACCTTGATCGAGCCCGGTGTTTCCCTCGCGTACCAGCTCATAAATCGCCGCCAACGCCTCGGCAGTATTGATGTTATCAGCCAGCGCTGCCCACATCCGTTCGCGCGCATTGACGGCAACCTGCGCCAGGATCGGGTTACTGCCCTCCGGCGCCGCAGCGGTTCGCAGCCGCTGCTGAAACAGCCGCAGCCGTTGCAGCGATGCTTCGGCCTGATCGAGGCCGGCAAGCGTGAAGTTCAACTGGCGGCGATAGGGGACTGCCGCCAGCAGATAACGAATGGCGCTGGGGTGGTAGCCCTTGTCCATGAGATCCCGCACCGTGAAGAAATTGCCCAGGCTCTTCGACATCTTCTCCCCGTTCACCAGCAGGAACTCCATGTGCACCCAGAAGCGCGCAAACGGCGCCTGCGTCAACGGTTCGACCTGCGCAATTTCGTTTTCGTGATGCGGAAACACCAGGTCCGTTCCTCCCGCGTGGATATCGAGCGTCGGGCCCAGCAGCTTTTCCGCCATCACCGAACACTCGATGTGCCAGCCCGGACGGCCCGGGCCCCACGGGCTCGGCCAGGCTGGTTCGCCCTCGCGCTGGGCTTTCCAGACGGCAAAATCACGCGCCTGTTCTTTCTCGTACTCATCCACGTCCACGCGCGCGCCGGCTTGCAGCCCTTCCATGTCCTTGCCCGACAAGCGGCCATAGGCGGGAAAACTGCTCAGGCGGAAATAGACCGAGCCTTCGCTCTCATAGGCGAAGCCGCCGGCAATCAGACGCTCGATCCAGGCCACCATGTCCGGGATGCAGTCGGTCGCGCGCACCAGATGCCGCGCCGGCAGAATCCGCAGCCGCTGCATGTCTTCGAGAAACGCGTCGGTGTAAAATCCCGCGTAATCGCGCAATTCGCGCCCCGCCTCGCGCGCGCGGGCAATCATTTTGTCGTCAACGTCGGTAATGTTCATCACCGTGTCAAGGTCGAGTCCCTGACTGGCGAGGAATCGCTGCAGAATGTCGACCCCGACAAAGGTGCGGAAATTGCCGATGTGGCCGTAGTCGTACACCGTCAGGCCGCAGGTGTACATTTTCACGCGCCCGGGTGTTTGCGGCGTAAACGGCTCGACCGCGCGCGTCAGCGTGTTGTAGAGGCGAATCTCCATGGAACTACTGATTTTACCTGACCCTCACGCCGGCCCCCGAGCGGGTCAGCATTGGCGGCGCCGCCCGGCGCTCCCCGTGGCCGGCCGCGCATCCTCCTAGGCAGCCTCCGGATGGCAGTGTTCGAGGCGCCGCAGCATCGCCGCGATGCCATCGTGGCCTGGGCCGGGCAGCACCGGCGCGAACAGATCCCCGAAACGGTCGAGGCGGCGGCGCATGGTGCGGATGGTGAAACGCGATGGGTCCAGCGACGAACGCAGCTCGCTCCATTGCAACGGACACGACACCGGCGCCCCCGGACGCGGGCGCGGCGAATACGGAGGCGGAATCGTCTTGCCGTGGGCATTCTGGCGGAAATCCAGATAGACGCGCTCCGGCGGCCGCGCGGCCACACGCCAAATCTCGGTCATCAACGCCGGCGCGCGCTGACAGGCCAGCCGCAACAACAGCGCCGCCAGACGCTGCGTCTGCTCGAAGGTGTGACCGGGGGCAATCGGTATCCAGATGTGGATGCCGGTGGCGCCGGATGTCTTCGGGTACCCGGCAATGGCGCACTCTTCCAGCACGCGGCGCACCATCTGCGCCACCTTCACCACCGTGGCAAAGCCCGCCCTGTGTCCGGGGTCGAGATCGAGCAACACAAAATCAGGCGCCAGCGGCGTAGCCATGCGGCTCATCCAGACGTTGTGGTCGATGCAGCCAAGATTCACCAGGTAGAGCAGCGTTGCCGTGTCGTTGCACAGCGCGTAGTGCACCCTCTGGCGCTCATTGCCGCTCGGCATCGCCACCCGGTGCACCCAGGCGGGGGCGCTCTCACCTACCTGTTTCTGGAAAAACGACGGCGCTTCAATTCCATTGGGAAAGCGCTGCATCGTATACGGCCGGTCGCGCAAATACGGCAGCAGGAACGGCGCCACGTCGTAGTTGTAGTCGAGCAGGGCGCGCTTACCGGTGCCGTCCGGGAAGTAGGCCTTGTCCAGATGGGTGAGGTTCACGGGATGATCGTCGATCACGAGCAATGCCTGTTGCGCTCGCGGCGGCAATGGCAGCGGTCCATTGCCGCGTGGCGGGCCGCGGCGGAAGTGGTCAGGCACGGGGCACCTCACGCAGGCAATCCTCGGGGCGCTTGTCCACCCGCGCGCCAAGAAACACCGGCGCACGCAAATGACCGGCGGGCGTCCATTCGGCAAATTTCACTTCCGCCACGACCTCCGGCGCCACCGCGTGGAACGCGCGCGGTGCCGCCTCAATGCCGGCCACCCGGGCGCGCACCACGGGCGTAAAGCGGCGCAGCAACTGCGCGCGGGTCGCGCTGTCAAATCCCGTACCGATCTTGCCTGCGTAGATCAATCGCCGCTCCCCCGGTTCGTAAACGGCCGCCAACAGCGCTCCAAAGCTGCTCCGCGAGCCTTGCGGGTCGGTATAGCCCACAATCACGACATCCTGCCGCTGCTGCAGCTTGAATTTGAGCCACAAGCGCGAGCGGCCGGCTTCGTAGGGCGAGTCTGCGCGCTTGGCCACCACGCCTTCCAGGCCACGCTGCCGTGCCAGCTCGTACAGGCCTATGCCGTCGCCGGCGACATGATCGGAATAGCGCCAGGCGCCCGCCCAGGCCAGCGCTGCAAGCTTCGCCTTGCGCTCGAGCAGCGGCCGGGTGGTCAGGTCCGCGCCGTCGCGAGACAGCAAATCAAAGGCATAAAAGACCACCGGAACCTGTTCCGACAGGCGCGCAATTTCGCCCGCTCCGGACAGGTTCATGCGCCGTTGCAGGCGGTGAAAGCTAGGCTTGCCGTCGGCATCGAGTGCCACGATTTCGCCATCGAGCACGGCAGTGAGCGCTGCCGGCAGCTCTTGCAGCTCCGGATACTGGCGCGTCAGCTCGCGCCCTGAGCGCGAGAGCAGCCGCACCCGGCCTGCCCGGCAATCGGCGAGGGCGCGAATGCCATCCCACTTCAGCTCGAACAACCAGCCGGGGTCGCGAAACGGCTGTGCCGCCAGCGTGGCCAGCATCGGGCGCAGCGGCCTGCCTTTGCGCGCACGCGCCACCAGATGCAAGCCCGCCGGTGCGCGCGCGCGCCGATGCCGCGCCAACACCGAGCCGGGATGGTTTTCCGCGCTATCGCCAATCTGCGCCGCATCGTCCCGCTTTTTGATCAGCAACCAGGTATTCTCCGGCGCCTTGGACGTGCCGGCCGCACGCACGCTCGATGGCTGCGGCCGCGGCGGCATATACGTGAGCGCAAACTCACCCTTCAATTTTTTACCGTGCAGGCGGAACTTGACGTGCCCCTGCTCCCACTGCCGCAGCGGCGAAATCTCACCCAGCGCCTCGTATTCACCCAAATCCCACACGATCACCTCACCCGCTCCATAGTTGCCCTGCGGAATCGTGCCTTCGAAGGTGAGGTAATCCAGGGGATGGTCCTCGGTCGCCATCGCCAGGCGCTTGACCTCAGGATCCAGACTTGGACCTTTGGGGATGGCCCAGGATTTCAGCACCTCGCCGATCTCGAGGCGAAAATCATAGTGCAGGCGTGATGCATGATGCTGCTGCACGCAGAAACGGCGCCGGGCGTGTACCGGCGGAGGAACAATCGCCAGCTTGGGACGGCCCGGATCGGGCTCCGGTGTTGCCGCAAACCGCCGCTTTCGCTGGTAGTCGCGCAATGAGGGTGCAGCTGCAGACTTCACTGCATTCTTGGATGCATCCAACCCCGCATGGCTTCGGTGTGGTCAGGCTATCTCACGTTCGGGCTGGTGACGCTGCCGGTGCGCCTGTTTTCCGGCGCGCGGGGTGAGAGGATCAGCTTCCACATGCTTCACGCCCGCGATCACGCCCGCCTCAAACAGCAAATGGTGTGCTCGCAGGATGGCGAAGTCGTCGAGCGCCGCGACACCGTGCGCGGCTACGAATACGCCAGGGGCGAGTACGTGGTCATTCCGGAAGACGAAATTCGGGCCGCGGCGCCGCACACCGAACGGCAGTTGGAGATTGTCGAGTTCTGCCCCGCCGGATCCATCGATGCGATTTGGCTGGAATCGTCCTATTACCTCATGCCCGAAGCCGCCGGCCAGCGCCCCTACGCTCTGCTGCTCGAGGCCATGCGCCGCACCCATCGCTGGGCCATCGCCCAACTGAGCATGCACAATCGCGAATACCTCAGCGTGGTGCGGCCCTCGGCGCTCACCGGAGTTCCCGATGCGCACGCAGAGCGCGAACGCTCGGGCCTGCTCTTGCACACGCTTTTTTATCTCGACGAAATCCGCGTAGCGGATGGCTTCGGAACCATCCGCACCGAACCCAAAGCGGCGGAGTTGAAGCTGGCCGAACAGTTGATCGCCGGCCTCACCCAGCCGTTCGACCCCAGCCGCTTTGAGGATCATTACCGTAAAAACCTGCAACAGCTCGTCGCCGCCGCCCTCGAAGGTAAACCCGCACCCGCACACCCTCCCGCACGCCGCCTGGAACCGGTTGCCGACTTGATGCAATCGCTCAAGGCCAGCCTCGAACAACACCGGAAGAGACCACCGGCGCGTGCCGCGAAAAAGGCGCCAGCAGTCACCCGCCGTGGCAGACCCCGTGCCGCCTGAGGTAACCCTTGGAGCAAACGCAGGCTGTGCCGGCGTACTGTAACCGCGGTGGCGGCGGTTCTATACTGAGGGGTGAGCCCAACCAACCTCGATCCGCGCTTCCGTAGCCACCTGCTTGCGCTGATTACGCGCACCTCGACTGACCTGCCACCCGATGTGCGCGCTGCCATGAAGCGCGCCACCGGGCGTGAGATCGCCGCCCATCCCCAGGGCAATCAGGCCAGCCAGGCGCTCAGCATCATCGACACCGATATCCAGATGGCCGCCGGCGATGAAGGCCCCGTCTGCCAGGACACCGGCATGCCCACGTTTTTCATCCACACGCCGGTGGGATTCAACCAAATCCTGCTCCGCAAGGAAATTCTGGCGGCTCTGGAAGAAGCTACCCGCCAGGGCAAGCTGCGGCCCAACAGCGTCGATTCGCTCACCGGCAAAAACAGCGGCAATAATCTCGGCCCCGGCACGCCGGTCGTTCACTGCGAGCAGTGGGAGAACGAGAACGAGGTGGAGATCAAGCTGCTGCTGAAGGGTGGCGGCTGCGAGAACAAGAACATCCAGTATTCCCTGCCCTGCACGCTCGACCACCTGGGCCGTGCCGGGCGCGATATGGATGGTATCCGCAAATGCCTGCTGCACGCGGTTTGGCAGGCCCAGGGCCAGGGTTGTGCGCCGGGCGCGCTGGGTGTGGCCATCGGCGGCGACCGTACTTCCGGCTATGATGCCGCCAAGCAGCAGCTCTTGCGGCCACTCGACGATACCAACCCAGACCCCCGCCTCGCCGAACTCGAAGCGTACGTGCTCGACCGCGCCAACACGCTCGGCATCGGGGCCATGGGCTTTGGCGGCGGGGTTTCGCTCATCGGCTGCAAGGCCACTGCCCTCAACCGTTTGCCGGCCAGCTTTTTCGTCTCCGTTGCCTACGACTGCTGGGCCTACCGGCGCCGCGGCCTGGTGCTCGATGCCGCAACCGGCGCCCTGCGCCGCTGGCTCTACGGCGATCCGGCATTGCTGAGCGAAGCATCGCAAGGCCCAGCCGATCTCCAACCGCCCGCGGGCATTCCTCTGCACACGCCCATTGCCGAAGCCGACATCCGCAAGCTCAAGGTTGGTGACATGGTGTTGATTTCCGGCACCGTATACACCGGCCGCGACGCCGTGCACGCCCACCTGATGCACAACCAGCCGCCGGTCGATTTGCGCGGTGCCGTGCTCTATCACTGCGGTCCGGTCGCCCGCAAGGACGCCGCCGGCCACTGGACGATCACCGCTGCCGGACCCACCACCAGCATCCGCGAGGAGCCCTATGAGGCCGATCTACTGCGCCGCTTCGGTATGCGCGTCATTATCGGCAAGGGCGGCATGGGAGCGAAAACGCTCGCCGCCCTGCAGGAATGCGGCGCCGTCTACTTGAACGCCGTAGGCGGCGCAGCGCAATATTACGGCCGCACCATCAAGCAGGTTCGCAGCGTGCATCTGATCGAATTCGGCACGCCAGAGGCCATGTGGGAGCTCGAAGTTGAAAATTTTCCTGCGGTCGTGACCATGGACAGCCACGGCCACAGCCTGCATGAGCACGTCCTGGATGCATCCGCCGCGGCGCTGCATGAACTCGAAACCGATGCCATCGGCACGCACCGATAGGTCGCAATCGTCTAGAATGACTGCTTATGTCCTTTAAGGTTGCGGTGCTTCAGGAGACTTGCGCGGGTGAGGCCCGCTCGGCCATGGTGCCAGCCGTCGCCGCGCAATTGGAAAAGCTGGGCGGCGAAATCACTTGGCGTGCCGGTGCCGGCGAGGTGGCGGCGGCCGATCTGGTATTGAGCGTGCAGCCCCCGGCCGCCGCGATTGTCGCCGCCATGCGGCCCGAGGCCATTCTGGTTTCCTTCGTCTACGCCCAGCAGAATCCAGCCCTGGTGACGGCGTTGCGCGACCACAAGATCACCTCCTTCGCCATGGAACTGGTCCCTCGCATCTCCCGTGCGCAGTCGCTCGATGCGCTCTCCAGTCAGGCGGCGCTGGCCGGCTACTACGCCGTGCTGCTGGGAGCAACCTACTTGCCGCGCGTGATGCCGCGCATGACGACCGCAGCCGGCGTGCTTCGTCCGGCGACTGCCCTGGTCATGGGCCTGGGCGTGGCGGGTTTGCAGGCCATTGCCACCCTGCGCCGGCTGGGCGCGCTGATGGAAGCCTACGACGTGCGGCCGGAAACCAGGGAAGAGGCCGAGTCTCTGGGCGCGAAGTTCGTCTCGACCGGCGTCGATGCCCGCGCCGAGGGCGGCTACGCTCGCGAACTGACGACAGACGAACGCGAGACAATCGCGCAGGTTCTCACCACGCATATCCAGAAAGCCGACCTGATCATCACCGCCGCCTCCGTGCCCGGACACCGCGCGCCCCGGCTGATTTCCGCCGAGCAGGTGGCGGGCATGAAAGGCGGCGCCGTCATTGTCGATCTGGGCGCCGAGGGCGGCGGCAACTGCGCCCTCTCCCAACCCGGCGCAGTCACGCAGGCGGCAGGACGCGACGGCGCCGTTACCATTGCCGCCCCCCTCAACATCACCTCGCATCTGGCGGAAAACGCCAGCGAGCTTTACGCCAAAAATGTGCTCAACCTGCTCAAGCTCCTGATCCACGACGGCACGCTCGCGCCCGACTGGAGCGATGACGTGGTGGCGCAGACGGCGCTGACCCACGCCGGCGAGATCAAAAACGCCGCCGTGCGCGCGGCGCTGGCGGCCGCGCCGGCGCGCTAGAGAAGAGACAACGCTATGGAAACCACACTGGTAGGCTTCATCGCCCTCTATATCGTGATGCTGGCGGCGTTCACCGGCATCGAGATCATCGGCCGTGTGCCCGCCATTCTGCACACGCCGCTGATGTCGGGTTCGAACTTCGTCCACGGCATCGTGGTGGTGGGCGCCATGTATGCCCTGCTGAACGCCGCGACCCCGGCCCAGCAGATCATTGGCTTTGTGGGTGTGCTGCTGGGCGCCGGCAACTGCGCCGGCGGTTACGTTTCAACGGAAAGGATGCTGGAGATGTTCAAATCCAGCCGGGGATAGCTGCCGATGCACGCCGCTGCTCCCCACCTCATCATCGAAGCCGCCGATTTCATCGCGGCCCTGCTCTTCATTCTCGGCCTCAAGCGCATGTCGTCGCCGGTAACCGCGCGCAGCGGCATCGTCGTCGCCGGCTGGGGCGTGCTCATTGCGACGCTTGCCAGCTTCCTGTACCTGTTCGGCATTGCCCCGGACGCGCAGCCGCATGTAACCGTCAATCTCGCCCTCTGCATCGTTGCGCTGGCGCTCGGCTTCCTCTGGGCCTGGATTACGGGCAAGCGCGTTCCCATGACCCAGATGCCGCAGATGGTGGCGCTCTACAATGGCATGGGCGGCGGCGCCGCAGCCTGTATTGCCGCCGTCGAGCTCAGCGGTCGCGAAACGCTCACCACCGGCACGCTGATTCCCGCTCTCATCGGCGCCCTCATCGGCGCCGTTTCGCTCTCCGGCTCGCTCATTGCGTGGGCCAAGCTCGACGGCAAAATCAACCGGACGATGCACTGGCCCGGCCAGCAGTTCACCAACTTTCTGGCGCTGGGTATCGCCGTCGCTCTCGGCCTTTACATCATTCTGGCCGCCAACGGCCAGGCGCATCTCGCCGTCGTCGTCCTCTATTTCGTCGTGGCGCTGGTGTTTGGCGTACTCGCCACCATCCCCATCGGCGGCGCCGACATGCCGGTGGTGATCTCGCTCTACAACGCCATGACCGGTATCGCCGTCGCCATCGAGGGCTACGTGCTCCAGAATCCGGTGCTGATCATTGCCGGCGTCGTGGTCGGCGCCGCCGGAACCCTGCTCACGCTGGCCATGGCCAGGGCCATGAATCGCTCCATCGCCAACGTGCTGTTCAGTCGCTTTGGCGCTACCGCACCAGCCGGAGCAGCAGCGGGCGAAATCAAAGGCAGCCTGAAGCCGGTCGAAGCCAGCGATGCGGCCATCAACATGCGCTATGCCGGCAAGGTGCTGATCATCCCCGGCTACGGCCTCGCTGTGGCACAGGCTCAGTACAAGCTCTGGGAATTCGTCAAGCTCTTGCAGGCTGCCGGCGTGGAAGTCGCCTTCGCCGTACATCCGGTGGCCGGACGCATGCCCGGCCACATGGATGTGCTGCTCGCCGAAGCCGGCGTCCCCTATGACCTCATGAAGGAACTGGATGAGGTCAACGATGAGTTCAGCAACACCGATGTGGCGCTGGTGATCGGCGCCAACGACGTGGTCAACCCGGCAGCCCGCACCGACAAGAGCTCCCCGATTTACGGCATGCCCATCCTCAACGCCGACCACGCGCATCAGGTCTACGTCATCAAACGCGGCCAGGGCAAAGGCTACTCGGGGGTCGAAAACGAGCTCTTCTACGCCGACAACTGCAACATGGTCTACGGCGACGCCCAGGCGGTGCTGGTCAAGTTCATCGCCGCCATCAAGGAACTCGGCGCCGCCGCGTAGCAGCGGGCGGCGGTGGGGCGGCCGCCACCGCGGCTATCCGCCGGGTCAGCGCCGCCAGAAAACTGTCGAGTTCGCGGCGCAGCGCGTTGTAACGCGAGTACGCATCCCTGCCCTCTTGCCGCAGCAGCTCGTACAGCGTCATTTCCGGCTCTGCCCATCCCCAGCTCGGTGCATGCAGCAATCCAGCGCGCCTCAGGCGGGTTTCGGCCATCGCCACCAGCAGCGCGCCCGGCGTGACCCGCCCGGCCTCATATTCGCTGAGACCCGTCATCATCAGCTCCGCGCCCGGCAGGCCCTCCAGCAGCTCCGCGTTACTCACGGCAAAACTCCTCCACCGCCCGTCTGAATTCTGCAGGATCAATCGCAGGATAGCGGATCAGTTCCGGTTCGATGGCGCTGAACAATTGCCGCAGCTGCCCTTTTTCGATCAGTCCCAGCCTCGCCAGTGCCTCGAGATCCAGCCGGTCGCGACCGTGCCCGCGTTGCAGCTTTGCCAGCGCCTGCGCATAAAAATCGTAATGGTAAAAATCCACCGGACCGAAGTGACCGATGTAGCGGCTGCGCTCTTCCCACCCGGGCAATGCCGGAATGAACTGGTCGGGACTCGCCAATTCCACGTTCGCATCAATTTCATTCTTGATGGAGGCAATGGCTTGAAACATGCCGGCCGGCTCCAACCCTGCTTTGAGATCAATGTCAATCGTGCTTTCGCGCCAGCCGTACCACACCGCCGTGGCCCCGCCAACCAAATAGATGCGCCCGGCGCCGTGCACGCGTTCTCCCAAGCTCCTCATGAATGCCTCGAGCTTCTGCTTGTCGGTGTAGCCCCGCATACCCCTGAGCATAATACGGCAGGTCCAACCCCATACGATCGGTTACGCTACGGTGTAGGAGGCAAACCATCGGGCTTTTGCCGGCTCCGGCGCGCAGCGAGGGCGGCCGGCGTGCATATCCGGCTCGCGCCCTGCACCGGCTGGAATTCATCCGCCACGCACAGGCGTTTGGCTTTGCGCTGGCCGACATCCGGCATCTCCTCGAGGTGCGCGAGCAGGGACGGCCGGTCTGCGCCACGGTGCAAGCCCTGGCCCAGCGTGAGCTCGACCGTATCGAAGCCCAGCTTGCCCAATTGCGCACCCGCCGCCATGTGCTCGCGCGTACGCTGGCAAGCTGGCAGCAGCCCGATCAGCCCGTACACAGCGGCGAACAGATTTGCGGCCTGATCGAGCACTCCCCGCCGCCGCATTTCCAGCATCAGCCATCCCGCACCTACGGCGCGCCCGCTGCAAAGATGTGAAGCGAAGGCGCCGCTGCGCCGGGTGCGCCGATGGCGCCATGCAGCAGCAGTAGCTCAGATCGATCACCACGCGATTCCGCTCGTGCGGGAACCCCGGGCCTCCAGCCGCGTAGATGGGTCACTGCACCCCAGCGCTCAGGCCGATGTCTTTATGGATCAACAAAACCGACGGACCAAGAAATACCTGGTCTCCGGAGGTGCCGGCCAGAGTCTGGCCGGCGAGGCGGCCCGAGCTGTCATGAGCACCGCCGTGGCCACCGCAGCGTAGATACTCTTGCCCGTCCCCGCCTGCGGCCCCGGCTAG
>JBOGKK010000064.1:0-2410 GCA_050745425.1 Terriglobales bacterium | reverse complement strand
CGCCGGGGGTGACCTCCGCGCCCGCCTGCGCGCCGCGGTAGCGCTCGGCGGCACGCAGCGGATTGGCCTCGGTCAGCACATTGCCAACCCGAAACGGCCGGTACAGCTCGTTGAGCGTGGGCGCCCGGAACGACTGGTAGCCGGAGACGTGCAGCGATAGCCACGGCCGCGCCGCCCACACCGTGCCCAGGCTCGGACTCCACGCCGTTTCCGCGCGCTCCGGGTACGGCGTGAGGCCGGTGGGCGTGTTCTCGAAGGCGTCGTAATTCGACCATCCGTCGCGCCGCAGCGTCGCCGTCCAGGTCCAACCTGGGCGCGGCGTCCAGCTCGCCTCGCCGAAGCCGCCGCCCAGGCGCTGGCGGCCGTTTTCTTCGCGCGCGGCTTGCGTCGCATACGCCGGGGTCATTTCGTTGTCCACGGCAATGATGTGGGTATACGATCCGCCCGCCAGCACGCTCCAGTTCGCGCCCGCGAGCGACCAGTCCAGCGCCGCGCCCTGTGCCTGCGAGGGCACCTGCTGTTGCAGCACCAGCTTTTCGAAATTGCGATCAGCGGCAATCGAGCTGAAGGTCGAGTGAAAGTCTTCCGACTGCGCAAACACGCTGCCGTTCCAGACGCCGTGCGCCTCGACGATGCCGCGCAGCGCGACCTGGCGCAGCCGCGTCCCGTTGACCTGCAGCACGGTGCCGTTGCGGCGGTTTTCGGCGAAGTACTCCGACGAGAGCACAAACAGCGCATGCGGCGAAGCCGTCCAGCTCACCTCCGGCGCCCAGTCCTGCGCGCTCACGCCCGCATCCGTATCCACCGCGCCCGCGTCCGCCGCCGGCACATAACCGCCCACGCGCAGCGCGCGCCCGCGTACCGTCAGCGTCAGCGACCGTCCCGCGATTTCCCCGGCGCCGTCGGCCAGCGCCGTCCCCTGCTCGCCGCCGCCGGTGCGCAGGTCAACATGCGTGCTGGTGCCATGGCGCGTCTCGATGCCGATGACTCCCGACAGCGCGTCGTTGCCGTACAGCGGCGAGGCGCCGCCGGACACCACGGTGATCGAGGCCAGGTCCTCATCGGGCACGCGCAGCCAATCGACCCAGCCTCCGTAGAAATCGTTCAGCGGGAACCCGTCGAGCAGCACCAGCGCGCGGCTGGCGCCGCTGGTGCCGGTGCCCAGCAGCGCCACACCCTGCGTGGTGGGGTGCGCACTCAGCGATCCGGATGCCCGAAACGTCTCCAAATCGCTGAAACGCCGCAGCAGCGCATCGGCATTCGGTGGCGCAGCGGCCTGCAGCCGCGCGCGTCCCATCACCACCGTTTGCAGCGGCACCGAGGCTGCCGCTTGATTGCGTGCGCTGGCGGTGACCGTGACCGACTCACTCATCGCGGACGGATGCAGCACGATCCGCAGCGGCTTCTCGCCCGCGATCAGGTGTGCCGGTGCATAGCCGCGCGCGTTCACCACGATGGTGGTGCCCGCGCCGCCGCCCAGCACAAAGCCCCCCTCGGCATCCGTCACCGTCGTCAGCGCGCCCGCGGTGACGCGCGCCCCCGCCACCGGCAAGCCGTTGGCGGCAACGACGATGCCGCGCATACGAGGCGCTTGCGCCTCGAGCGCAAGCGCCATCGCAAACACAAGGATGAGCAACCGCACGGTTTCTATTTTGGCAGCGCGTAGGCGATCACGCTATCCCCGAGTTTCGTGCCCAGCTTGCCGTGCCCGCCTGCGCAGATGACCACGTACTGCCGTCCATCGAGCATGTACGTCATGGGCGTGGCGTTGCCGCCCGCCGGCAGCGCCTCTGCCCACACCTGTTGGCCCGTTGCCGTATCGAACGCCCGCAACGTGTCGTCCTCGGTGGCGGCGGTGAACACCAACCCCCCGGCGGTTGCCATCGGTCCGCCCAGGTTCGGCGAGCCCGTATGCTTGCCCGCCATCAGCGTCCCCAGCGGCACCCGCCACGCGATTTTCTGGGTGTAAAGATTGACGGCAACCACCGCGCCCCAGGGCGGCTGGTTGCACGGCACCTTGCCATTCCACAGCAGGAATGAACGGTACAGCCCATAAGGGGTTTGCTTCTGCGATGCGAACTCGCCGCTCATGCGGTTGGGAACCGGCCCCTGCTGGTGGTCGGGTTGGTAATCCTTCCGCGGAATCAAGCGGGAATAGGCGACGATCGTGTTCACATCGGCGATCAGCAAGTGCCGTGCCGGGTCGTAGGCCATGCTCCCCCAATTCACTCCGCCGATGTTGCCCGGCTGGTGGATGGATCCTTGCAGGCTCGGCGGTGTATAGACGCCCTGATTCCGCGCCTTTCGAATCTGGGCCACGCACCACGCCCGGTCCTGCGCGTTGATCGCAAACACATGGTTCGGGCTGAGTGGCGCTTGCGCTACCAGCGCCGGCAGCGCCGAAAATGGC
>JBOGKK010000063.1:0-6671 GCA_050745425.1 Terriglobales bacterium | reverse complement strand
CGGCAGCGGCGCGGCCTCGCCGCCCGCCGCCGGCGCTGCACGCCCGGCGCGCACCTGCGCGGTGAGCGCCTTGACCTTGGCCTTCAGCCGGATCACGTCCGGATGCGCCGGCGTGTACATCTGCTCGGCCACCGCCAACTGTGCCTGGGCCTGCTGCAGCGCGGCCTCATCTGCCGTGGGCGCGCCCGCGCCCGCCAGCAGCGCCCCACCCGGCCCCCGATGTTCGACCGCTTCGCCCAGCGAGGTCAGATACGCCCGCTGTTGCTCGGCGCGCGCCAGGCTGTTGGCGTTCGCCCCCATCGCCGTCTGCAACTGGCTCATGACCTGAAGGTTGGCGGCCTCCTGCTCGGGCAGGCTGCCCATGTAGTGCAGCCGCAAATTGCGCAAGCTGGTCTCCAGGCTGGCCAATTTCTGCTGGGCCGCGGCCAGGCGCCCGTCGATGAATTGTTCGGTGCCCTGCGATTGTTCCGAGCGCGCCCTCAGGTTGTCGGCTATGTAGAGCGCCGCCAGCTTGCCGGTGATCTGCTGCGCCAGCACCGGATTGGGGTTTTCATAGGCAATGCGAAAGGCTGTGATCGCCTGCTGGCGCGCGTCGGGATCGCCAATCGGGGTGACCGTGATGTGGTTCAGCATGAGGCTCACTTCCGCGTCGATGCTCAACCCGCTGCCCCGATATAAGCCGTATTGTTTGATGAGATGGCTGAGGCTGGTGCGGCTTAGGATTTGCTCTTGCATCGACTCCAGGCGCTCGGCCACATTGCTGCTCACCGTGGGCTTGACGAAATCGGCGGGCACCTTTTGCGGCTCGACCAGGATCAAGGCGTCCGAGCGATAGAGCTTGGGCAGGCGGCGCGCCACGACGGCGGTGACTGCGGCGATCACCAGAAAAGGCGCCACCATCCACACCCAGCGCCGCCGGGCGATGCCAAGATATTCGAGCGGGTTCGTAATCGGTCGGCGTGCCATAAGCGTCTCAGTGCGGCTGGGGCAGGGAATAGGAAACACCGGCGCTCAACTGCAGCCGCCGCAACGGCGCCAGCCCGGCCAGGCTGTACAGGTCCTGGCGGTCCCAGCCGCTGTTCAGGCTCAACCGCCACGCCCCCGCCGTGTAGCTCAGCCCGCCGGCCAGAAACTGCGCCGCGGTCGCGGCGCGGGCGCTCGCCGTCGCGGTATTGAACCCACCCAGGCGTGACAGTCCCCAACTCGCGCTGCCGCGCCAGGCCGCACTCCAGTCCTGCTCGACCTCGAGCGCCATGAGATCGGTTGTCAACCCGCCCGGCACAAAACTCGGCTCCAGTGCGTGCGACCATTCCAGCGCCAGCCGCGTCGCCCCCCGCTCGTCGGCCAGGCTCGCCTCGGCCGCATACCCGGTTCCGGCGCCTTCTTGTCCGAACGTCCACGACGGCCCCGCCCCCGCGCGCAGCGACAGCGCCGGGCTGATCTGCTCGCTGATCGTCACTTCGGCGTTGCTGTAGCGGCGGCTGGCCAGCGCGCCGGCCAGCCAGAACGCGCTCGTGCTACTGATCAGTCCGAGCGCGCGGCGCGGGGTGAGCTGATAGTCCCATCCCGCACTGACTCCCGCCGACTCGTTCTCCCCCAGCATCGCCTCCTGCCCGGCCTCGAACGTGCGCGCCACCGCCGCGTCGCTCGTAAACTGACGCCACGATCCCGACCCGCCGATGCTGAAGCTGCTGCGCGGGCTGGTCTGGTGCCGCAGGCTGATGTCGGAGGTGGCCCCGGTCTGGATCGCCGCCAGCGCGCTCGCCATACTGGCCGCCGCTACCCCGCTCACGCCCGTGCCCGCCAGCGCCGGCGCCCCCGCCCGTTGCGGATAGTGCATCAGCCCCGTATTCCAGCTCAGTTCCGTTTCCGGACCGAGCGCGTACGTCCACTGCTGCCGATAGGCTTGGGCAATGTAGTCCAGCGCGGGATGCTGCGCAAAGCTCACCCCCTGCGGCGTGTAGTCGGCCGAAAAGCTCCAGCGCGGCCCCGCCCACACCCGGCTGAAGTCCAAATCCAGCGCCGTTGTCGTATCCCCCGCCGCCTGCGCGCTGCTGAGCAGCACGTTCGAGTCGTAGCCTTCGCTCATCCCCCCCACGATGCGCCAGCCGCTGACCGGCGCCGCCGCTGCCTGGGCGGCGGCCGCCACGCTGAGTGCGGAAAATACCAAGAGGGCGAGGGCTCTGTTCATGGCAACCATCGTTCGACCCTCAGGGCACGATGATCGTGTCGCCCGGCTGCAGCGGGATATTTTCCGGCAACGAGCGGCCGCGGCTGACCGCCTTATAGTTAAACGCAAAGCGCTGCTCGGCGCTCGCGCCGGCGGCGGCGCGCAGCAAGTAGATGTGCGTGCGCTGAGCAAATGCGGTCAACCCGCCGGCGGCGGCTATCGCATCCAGAATGGACGTCGGATGGGTCAGCACATAGCTGCCCGGTTTGCTCACCTGCCCCAGAATGTTGTAGCGCCGGCTGACCGCCTCCTGCAGCATCACCGTCACCGCCGGATCGTCAATGTATTTTTTCAGCCGCGCCGTCAGCACCTGCTGCAGCGCGACAGTGGTCAGCCCCGCCGCCTGCACCTGGCCCGCCAGCGGCAGCGTCAGCGCCCCGGTCGGGCTGATCGGCAGCGTGCGGCTGATCTCAGCTTCCTTCCAGACATCGACCGCCACGACATCGCCCGGACCCAGCACGTAGCCGGATGCGGCCGCTCCCGCCGGCGGGTTCATCGCCACCTGCGTCTGCGCCCCGCAGGCAAGCGGCAGCGCCAGGCCCCACGCGCTGACCCACGCCAGCGCTCCCAGCGCCAGCTTGGTCCGGAGCCGGCGCCCCAGCCTGGATCCCGGCGCCGGCGTTCCGCTCCGCCTGTGCCTCATCGCCCACGCCCCGCCCCCGGCGCCACCGTTCGCTTCGCCGGCAAATTGAATTTTTTAATCTTGTACAGCAGCGCCCGATAGCTGATGTGCAACGCCTGCGACACCCGCCGCCGGTTCCAGTTGTGCTCCCGCAGCGCCCGCGCAATCACCTTCCGCTCCAGTTGCTCGACCACGGCCCGCGTCATCGCCTTCAGCCCCAGCTCCCCGCTGCCGCGGCCCGCACCCCCGTCGGCGAGATCCTCGGCCCGCTCCCGCCCCGGCGCGCTTGCTGGCGGCCTCGCCATTTCGGCTTCGATCACCGCTTCCTCGCCTAAAATCACCAGCCGCTTCATCACGTTTTGCAATTGCCGGATGTTTCCCGGCCAGCTGAAGCTGCCGAGCGCCGCGCGTGCCCCGCTCGACAGCCGCGGCGCCGTGCGCTGATAACGCTGCTCGTAGATACCGAGAAAGTACGCCACCAGCGCCGGAATATCCTCGCGGCGCTCGCGCAACGGTGGCAGCAGCAGCGTCACCGTGCTGATGCGGTAGTACAAATCCGCACGGAACCGCCCCCGCTCCACCTCCTCCGCCAAATCCCGGTGCGTCGCACACACCACCCACGCCCGCAGTTGCCTGGTGTCCTCGGCGCCCAGGCGCGCAAACTGCCCCTCCTGCAGCAGTTCCAGCAGCTTCGCCTGCAGCTCCAGCGCAAAGTCGCCGATCTCGTCCAAAAACAGCGTTCCCCCCGCCGCCTGCTCCACCCAGCCGGCGCGCGCCTGCCCGGCGCCGGTGAACGCGCCCACTTCATGTCCAAACAGTTCGCTCTCCACCAGGCTCGCCGGCAGCGCCGGACAGTTGACCCGAATGAACCGCGCCGCGCTCCCCTCCGCCCGGCTGTGCTCGTGCAGCCAGCGCGCCATCACGTCCTTGCCCGTCCCGCTCTCGCCGCTCAACAACGCCGGCAGCCCGGTCGTGGCCATGCGCTCGGCCAGCCCCCGAACCTGCTGCATGGCCGCCGTGCGTCCAAATAACACCTCATCGGGCGGCAGCAGCGCCTCCACGGGCGTTTCCCGCGCCTGCCCCCGCGCTGCGGCGGCTGTCTTCGTCTGCGTGGCTGCTTCGGCAAGCATCGTCGGCTGTCCTCGCCGACTTCCCCCGCATGCCGCGTGCCATCCCCCAGCCCTACCTCACACGCGGCTGCCAACCGCTATGTTTGCATTGCTTTGCATGCTTACCAGCCCCGCTTTCCACACCCACCCCGCCATCGACACCGCGCCCCAGTGCCCACACTTCGCCCAAGGGCTTCCGTTGCCGTGGGAAGACAGGTTCCCGCAGGTGTGCACGCGTTTGCACACTTCGGTACGCGCGCCCCCCTTACCGAGAAGGCGGATTACTTACTTCTTTACGGCTGCCGTGAACGCCGCCGCCGATTCCTGCAAGTACGACTGGTACACGCGCTGGAACCCGGGCGACAGGTTCAGCCACAGCCCTACCGCCAGAATCGGCACCAGCGCCAGTGCCGCTCGCCGGCGGTCGCGCGCGCTGGATTTCTTCTCTTTCTCCCAGCGGAATAGCGCCACCCCCAGCCCCCAGCACGAGAACATGATCAGCAGCAAACCAATGATCTCAGCCCAGTTCGGCCCCCACCCCGTGCCCCCCAGCATCACCATCGCACTCGATAGAATCATCAGCGTGGGCGGCAAAAACAGCGCCAGGCGCTGGATCGCCTGCGGCAGTTGCAGCAGCGGCAGCGTGGTCCCGGTCAAAAACAGCAGACCAAAAAACAGAATCTGGTTCCACACCGTCGCTTCCTGAAACGTGTCCACAATGCAGGCCACCACCAGCCCGATCGCGCTGAGCGCCAGAAACGCCAGCGTGAACACCAGAAACAGCACCAGCAGGTTGCCCCGCACCGGCATCTGGAACCACCACATGGCCAGCAGATACTGCAAAACCACCAGCGGCAGAAACAGCAAATAGCTGCTCAGCATGCGGCTGCCCACCATCGTCGTCGCCGAAATCGGCGCCAGATGGTAGCGCCGCAGCATGTCGCGCTCGCGCATGCTAACCAGTTGCGAGGAAAATCCAAACAGCGCGTTGCTCAGAATTTCGAAGCTGATCAGCGGCCCGAACAGCGCCGCCACCGTCAGCGGCTTTGATCCGGCAAAAAAGACGAAGTACACGAAAAAAAACATCATCGGCCACACGAAGGTGAAGAAAAACGCAATCTTCACCCGGTAGCTCAGCAGCACGTTCATCCACGCCATGCGCCAGATGCGGCTCAACCCCGAGCTGCCCGCCCGCGGCGTGCTCCTCCGCGCCGCGCCGCCTCCGCCGTTCGCCGGCGCTGCCGCCAGCGTTTCCGGTTCCACCGATGTTTCACTCATTCGCCATTCTCCGTCCCGTCAAATTCAGGTAGACATCTTCGAGCGAGGTATGCGCAATTCGCGCCTCCAGCAGCTCGTTGCCGCCATGATCGGCGTGAATGGCCAGCGCCGCCAGCATCTTTCCCCCGCTCACCCCGTGCAGGACGTACATGTGGCCGCGCCCGTCCCCGTCGCCTTCTTCCGCCTGCACCTTCGTGGCTCCCGCATGCGCGGCAATGTCGGCAATTTCCATGGGGTCGCGCAGCGCCACCTCCAGCCGGTCGCCCGCGCCATGCTCCAGAATCAGCGCCCGCGGCGCCCCAATGGCGTGCAGCGTTCCCTGGCTGATGATGCCCACTTGATCGCACAAGCGCTCGGCTTCCTCGATGTAGTGCGTGCTCAGCAGCACCGACTTGCCTTCATTCCGTACCCGCAAAATCAATTCGTGCAACTCACGCCGGATTTTGGCGTCCAGCCCCGTCGTCGGCTCATCGAGAAACAGCACCTCGGGATCCCCCACCAGGGCCAGCCCCAGGGCCACGCGCTGCTTTTCTCCGCCCGACAACGAGTCGAAAAACATCTGCTCCTTGTGCCGCAGATTCACCCATTCCAGCAGCTGGTCGATGTCCGCCGGCCGGGCATAAAAGCTGGCGAACATGGCAAACACCTCGCGCACCCGGATCTTGTCCGGCAGCGAGGTCGACTGCAGTTGCGCCCCCAAAATCTGCCGCACCTTGAGCGCGTCTTCAATAGGACGCAGACCGCACACGCGCACGTGCCCGCTGTCGGGCGTCCGCAGTCCCTCGATCATCTCGATAATGCTGGTTTTCCCCGCTCCATTCGGCCCCAGCAGCCCAAAAATGGTGCGCTCCGGGATGGAAAAACTCACCCCTCGGACCGCTTCCAGCTTCCCGTAGCTGATCCGCAGGTCTTTCACTTCGACAATTGGCGGCATCCTCTCCAGAGTATCGCATCCCCGCAGCCCTGTTACCATAGACCCATGCCCAGCTTGGCCCAGGAACGCTACACCAACCTCGACCCGCACGACAGCACCCGGGCGGTCTTCTATGGCAATCAGACCCCCGATGGCATCGTTATGACCTCGCTCGACAAGGCCATCAATTGGGTGCGCAAAAACTCCATCTGGCCCATGACCTTCGGCCTAGCCTGCTGCGCCATCGAGATGATGTCCATGTCGGCCTCGCGCTTCGATATTGCCCGCTTCGGCGCCGAAGTCTTCCGCCCCTCGCCGCGCCAATCCGACCTCATGATCATCGCAGGCCGCGTCTCGCGCAAAATGGCCCCGGTCATCAAGCACCTCTACGAGCAAATGCCCGAGCCCAAGTACGTCATCAGCATGGGCGCCTGCGCCACTTCGGGCGGCGTGTTCAACAATTACGCGCTGATCCAGGGCGTCAATCAGGTGATTCCGGTGGATGTCTACGTGCCCGGC
>JBOGKK010000062.1:0-4620 GCA_050745425.1 Terriglobales bacterium | reverse complement strand
CTGGATGCCACGACCGGCGCCACTGCAGGCGATGACGCCGCAGCGCCCGCAATGGCCGGCGCCAGCAGGACAACCGGTGCCGTCGTTACACCCAGGTCCTGGTAAATGCGGCCGTAGAACCCATCCGCACCCTGCAGCAGGGCATCCACGCGCGCCAGGAATGCACCCGATTCTGCGCCCTGCACGATGCGGTGGTCGTAGGTACACGAAAGCGTGAAGCTTTTTCCTACACCCAGTACCGCCAGCGTCGACACCGCGACGTTTTCAAACCCCGCCGGATAGGCTACCGCCCCGGCCGCAACGATCGCTGCCTGCCCGGCAAGTAGGCGCGGAACCGATGCCCGCGTGCCCAGCGTACCCGGATTGGTCAGGCTGATCGTCGCCCCCTGCAGATCTTCGGGGTTAATCTTGCCCGTCCGCGCGGCTTGAATCAGCCGGTCGCACTCGATAAGGAAGTCGCTAAAGCGGCGCTCTTCCGCCTGCTTCACCACCGGTACCAGCAGCGAACGGCCCCCCGCGCGCTCCACGTCCACCGCCAGTCCCAACTGCACGTGTCCGCGCGCAATGCGGCTGGGTTCACTGTTGACCATGGTGTACGCCCGGTTCAGGGCAGGGAACTGCTCCAGCGCGCGCACGATGGCCCAGGCCAGTAGCGGCGTGATCGACAGCTTCTGCCCGCGGCCGGCCAGCGCCTGATTCAGTTGGCGCCGGTTGGATTCAAGCAAGCTCACGGCGATCGATCGTTGCGAAGTTGCGGTGGGCACGCTGAGGCTGGCTTCCATGTTCGCGGCCAGCCGTGCCGCCGCACCGCGCAGCGGTTCCACCACGTCGCCGGCCAGCAGCGGCACCGGCGCCGCCACCGCTCCTGTGCCATGACCGGAAGCAGCTACCGCGCCGTGCCCATTGCGCGAGCTGAATTGGTCGAAAATAATGCGCCAGGCTTCCGGTACGGCGTGCGAGTTCGCCTCATAGAGCCGCCACAGCTCGCGGCCGTAGCCTTCATTGGCGCCCAGCGTTTCCAGATAAGTTTCGATTTGTGCGGAAGGTTCGGACATGACGTGCGTACTCTCTTAAAATTATAGCCATCTGTACTGGAGATTTCTTTGAGCCCTGCAAATGCAAATTTAGCCCTGGACGGCGATACCCGCCTGCAGCTCTGGCAGAAGCTATCGACGGAAATCGAACGTTACTTGCGCCAGCTCGCCTCCGCCCCGGTGGCGCCGCATCTCGATCCGGAAAAACTGCGCGCCCGTATTGCCGCTGTCGACTTTGACCACCCCGTCGAGCCCGCCGCGGCGCTGCAGTTTGCCGTCACGGGGCTGTGGGAACAGCAGGTCCATACACCCCATCCGCGTTACTTCGGCCTTTTCAATCCCGCCCCCACCACCATGGGCGTTGTCGCCGATGCCCTCGTCGCGGCCTTCAACCCGCAACTGGCCGCCTGGAGCCATAATCCCTTTGCCGCCGAGATCGAAGATTGCCTGGTGCGCGCCATCGCCACTCGTTTCGGCTATGATCCCGCTTCGTGTGATGGCGTGTTTACCAGCGGAGGTGCCGAAGCGAATCACACCGCCCTGCTCTGCGCCCTCACCCACGCCTTCCCTGAATTTTCACGCGGCGGCGCCCGCGCCCTCAATCGCCCGCCTGCGATTTACGTTTCCAGCCAAAGCCACCACTCCACTCTCAAAGCGGCGCGCCTGTGCGGCTTGGGCACCGATTCGGTCCGCGTCCTCGATGTCGATCCTGGCATGCGCCTCCAGCCCGAAACCGTGACCCGGGCCATTAGCCGTGACCGTGCTCAGGGGTTCCACCCCCTCCTGCTCGTCGCCACCGTGGGCACCACCGGTACCGGCGTAATCGACCCGGTCGCTGCCCTGGCCGATGTGGCTGCCAAAGAAAATCTCTGGTTCCACGTCGATGCCGCCTGGGGCGGCATGGCGGTGCTGCTGCCCGAACTGAGAACCGTCGTTGCCGGCGTCGAGCGCGCCGATTCCATCACCTTTGACGCGCACAAATCGCTTTCCGTCCCCATGGGCGCCGGCATGTTCCTCACCCGCCATCCCGATAGGCTCGAACGCACCTTCCGCGTCGGTGAAAACTACATGCCGCGTGATGCCGCATCCATGAACGCCGCCGGCATCGACCCCTTCGCCCACTCCATGCAGTGGTCGCGCCGCTTCATCGGCCTCAAGCTCTTCCTCTCCCTCGCTGTTGCCGGATGGGACGGCTACGCCACCGCGCTCCGCCACCAACTTGCCATGGCTGACCTGCTCCGCCATTCCGCTCCCGCTGCCGGCTTCCGCATCGTCAACGACACCCCGCTCCCGCTGGTCTGTCTCGCGCCCCATCGCCCTGATGGCGATACGCCCGCCGTCATTGACCCCATCGTCCGCGCCGCGGTGGATTCCGGCGAGGTCTGGGTTTCCGCAGCAGCGTTGCCGCAGGGCCGTTCCGCCATCCGCTGCTGCATCACCAGCTATCGCACCCAGCCCGGCGATGTCGCCGCTCTGCTGAACTGCCTCAAGTGTGCCTCTAAAATGTGAAAATCAACCCCACCGACGGCTGCGCCACATGCGTCCATTTATTAACCGTCAGCAGTGGATTTCGAAAATCCGGGATCTTGAACCACAACTCCTGAAATTCTGCCCGAAATCCCAGATGGGCAACATGAAAGTCCACTCCCGCGCCTGCATTCACTGCCCCGCGTGTTTGCCGCAGCAGGGCGATGGTCGATGCCCCCCGCGGCGAGAACAGCACCGCACCGCCGCCGCCCAGAATAAACGGCTGGAATATGCCGAATACCTTTGGCGTCGTGACCACCTCGTTGGCGATCAGTTCCTGAAAGTTCGAAGTGATCGCATAGTTCGTTCCCGGCGTTCCAGGCGCGGTCGCCGGCGTCGCATAGCGCTGCCCGTTGCGCGTGTAACCGTATTCAACCTCAAGCGCTTCCCATCGGGTCAGGTGCAGGCGATAGCCCAGCAGCAGCCCGGCCGAATTCGTAGCCAGGTGGTGCGTGGGCGTGCCATTGTTGTTGGAGTTGAACAGCCCCGAGACCTGCAACGAGATCTCCGAGTGCTGCAACCCTTGCGCGCCCGCGGCCAGACTCAACCCCACCGTGACGGCTAAAGCGAAGATTGCGGTTCTGTACATGGATTCGGACCTCCGTACTGGCTCCGATGCCACCGTCCACGCTCGCGCAGTTTGAAAGCTGCCTCTTCGTGGGAATGCAGAGTGACTAGCTCCGGTTTCTTCATCCTTTCGGGGTCTCCTCGCGCGCGCCTGCTCCTGCTAGCCTCAGGAGGTGTCTGCATCTGTGTCGATTGCGCCCTCTTTGGCGGCAGCGCCCAGCCTCGATGGCTGCCCTTTTTGCCGCAGCCTGCAAACCCGTGTCATTTGCCTGCGCACGCATGTGGATCGCAGTTGGGCGCTGGCGCGCTGCTCCGCCTGCGGACTTCACTTCACCACTCCTCCGCCGCAATTGAGCGATCTCGCCCGGTTTTACGCCTGCGGCTACCACACTGGTCTTTGCCATCCAGGCGTTGCCGAGCGCGTGTTTGGCCGCAAATTCAGCCGCTATTGCGCCTGGATTCGCCAGTTTGTACGCAGCGGCCGGAGCCTTGATGTCGGCTGCTCCACCGGCCTCCTGCCGCGGCTTCTCCAGCAGTCGGGTTTTGCCGCCGAAGGCATCGAGTTGAATTCGGAAAGCGCCGCCTGGGGCCGTGCCCATTACGGCGTTGTCATCCGCAATCAGCCCATCGAATCAGGCGAGTACGAACCAGAATCCTATGACCTCGTTACCCTCACCGATGTTCTGGAGCACACCATCCATCCGCTCACCTCACTGCGCGCCGTCCATCGCATCGTGAAGCCGGGCGGCTGTGTTCTCATCACGTTTCCCGACATCCGCTCGCTCGAGTCGCGCTACTATCAAACCGTCGCGCGGGTTCTGGGCCGTAGCTGGCTCTGGTGTACCTGCCACGTTCCCCTGCATACTTGGGAATTTACCCGGCCTACCGCGATCGCGACCTTCACCGCTGCCGGCTTCGAGCTGGCAGGCTTTCGCCGCTCCCAGCCGCCGGTGCAGCACGCGGACTCGCTGCCCCTGCTCCTGCTGTCTCTGCCTCTATCGCCGCTGGCGCTGCCCTTTCTCGCTCGCCAGTGGGGAACCCAGATGGAGTTCATGCTGCGCAAACCCGCCGCCCCTCTCGCGCCTTCTGGCGCCGCCGCCCAAACCGTGTCAAAATTGGGGAATCGCCTCGGGGCCAGGTAGCTCAGTTGGTAGAGCAGCGGACTGAAAATCCGCGTGTCGGCGGTTCAATTCCGCCCCTGGCCACCACTTCATCCGAGGTCCATTCCGGACACACGGTTAACCGCTCATGGAGTAGGTCCTGTTACCGGCACCGGCTTCACAAACATTCAGAACGATTCACCAGCCGCGCAAGGACGTCGCGACGCGGATTACGAAACTATCGGCCTCGAAGGAACGGCAATCCTGCCGCTCTCGAGGAGTAGAAACATGAGCATCAAGACCATTCTGTTGTCCTCGATCATCGCGCTGACGCTGTCGGGAACATCGGCCCTGGTGGCCGCTCACGACGGAGCCGGCGGCCAATCACGGTC
>JBOGKK010000061.1:0-6096 GCA_050745425.1 Terriglobales bacterium | reverse complement strand
CCGGTGGAGCGGCGCGCAGGCTAGAGCAAAAATAGCGTCGGTGTAGCAAGCTTCGGGCGATTGCGTGCGGCTTTTCCTGGGGTCAAAGCCGCAGGCGGTACGGTCGGGGATGCTACAGCAGAGCTGTTTTTGCTCTAATTCCCGCAGCCGGCTTTGCGTTCTGGGTCTGGCCGCTGGGTGCAGCGCTGGAGCAGCTTGCCTTCCTGGCGCTGGCAGGCTTGCTGTGGATTCAGATACTGACGTGGAATTTGCACAAGATCCCGTTCACCTGCTCGTACCAGCCGGGCGGGGCGAATCTGATCTACTTGTGGCCAATGTATGCCGCCGGGTTTATCCTCGGCGGCTACGAGGTGGCGGGCTGGGAGCAGTGGTTGTTGCAGGACGGCTGGCGCATGGCGGCATCGCTGGTGTTGATGAGCGCGGCACTGATCTGGTCGAAGCACCGGCGCGGGAGGTCACCGGCTGGCGGCTATCAATTCGAGGATGATCCCGAGCCGGTGGTGCAGACGCTGCTGACGAACTGACAGGCAGGGGCGCTACTCGGTGCGCAGCGCGCGCAGCGGGTCAACACGAGCGGCGCGCAGAGCGGGCAGAAGGCTGGCGAGGACGGCAACCGCGACCAAGATCACGATGGCGGCGGCGTAGCTGACCGGATCGGCCGGGCTCATGCCGTAGAGCAGCGCCGCCATGTAGCGCGTGAGCAGGGCGGCGAGGAGCACGCCAGCGAGAATGCCCCAGGCGGCGAGGCGCAGGCCGTGGCCGATGACCAGACGCAGCAGACTGCCGGTATCGGCGCCCAGCGCCATGCGGATGCCGTATTCGCGCGTGCGCCGCGCCACCACCGCCGCCATCACGCCGTACAGGCCCACCACAGCCAGCAGCAGCGCCAGAATGCCAAACCCGCCGAGGAGCACGCCGGTCATTCTGGCGGTGAACAGCGGCGCCTGCATATAGGCCTCGCCGGTCTCGATGCCGCTCGCGATGAGCGTGGGGTCGAGATGCTGCAGCGTGTTGCGCACCGGTGTGACAAACGCGCGCGGATCGCCGCTCACGTGGACCATGAGCGCGTTGGGGCCGGTGGCCGGAGCGAGCTGGTAAAAATAGGGGCGCGGCGATTCATTCAGGCTGTTGTACTTGCCGTTCACGGCCACGCCCACGACGGTGGCCTGCGAAGTTGTGCGCCCGGGAAACAGCATCGTCTGCCCCACCGCGTTGCCCGCGGGCCAGAACTGATGCGCCAGGGTTTCGTTCACCACGACGAGGGTGCGCTTGGAGGCCAGGTCGGCCTCGGAAAAATCCCGGCCGGCTGCCAACGCGGTGCCCGAAGCCCGGAAATAATCGGGCGACACGTCAGTGTATTCCGCGCGGAATCCCTGCTGATGCGGCGGGGGGGTGAGCCCAGGGCGCGTGATAAACGTGTCGGACTCACCGATCTGCAGCGGCGATTGCGAGGTAAACGCCGCCGCCGTCACGCCCGGAATTGCGTCGACCTGCTGCCGTAGCTTGCGCATGAAGGCGTGGGAGGCTTCGCCGGTGAATCCGGCCGCCTGGGGATCGATATGGGCCACGATCAGGTGCTGGGCGTCGAAGCCGGGATCAATGGAGCGCGCCCGCGCCAAACTGCGCAGGCAGAGCGAGGCGCCCACCAGCACCACCACGCAGAGCGCCACCTGCGCGATGATGAAGCCGCTGCGCGTACGCGAGCGCGACGCGCCCGCGCCCGGCGTGCCGTCTTTAATATAGTCCAGAATCCGCACCCGAGCGCTCTGCCAGGCGGGCGCCAGCCCGAACAGAAAGCCCACCAGCAGCGCCAGGCCAAAGGTGAAGGCCACGACACTTCCGCCCAGCCCTTGCGGCGGAGCCAGCGGGAGCCCCGCCGGACTGAGACTCAGCAGCAGCGGCTTGAGCAGCCGGGCAATGCCCAGACCCAATCCACCGGCAAGGAGAGCCAGCACCACGCTGTGCACCAGCCCCTGGCGCAGCATACGTCCGCGGCCGGCCCCCAGGGCGGCGCGCAGCGCCCACTCCCGCTGGCGTCCCAGCGCCTGCGCCAGCAGCACCAGGGCGGCGTTGGCGCAGGCAATCAGCAGCACCAGACCCACAACCATCTCCATCAGGCTCAGGCCCACAGTGGCGAAACCGCGAAAGGGCTTGGGGATCATTCCCTGCCGCACCGCTACGCCGCCAAAGCTAGCCAGATCCTGATTCGCATATGCCTTGTCCAGACGCTGCTGGATCATGTTCATCTGGGCGCTGACGGCGGCAATCGTCACCCCCGGCTTGCGTCGTCCGACGGCCAACAGGCTGCGGCTGCCGCGGTGTTCCAGCATGCCGGGCGAGCCCAGGCGCTCGGCCATGGTGACCGGCGCCCACCAATCACAACGCAAGCCAGCCAGCAAGCCCTGAAAATGCTTCGGCGCCACGCCGATGACGGTGTAGGGCGCTCCGTTCATCGAGATCGTGCGCCCGACGACGCCGGGCGCGCCGCCAAATTTCGTCTGCCACGTATTCCAGGCAAGCACCACAACCGGACTCGATCCCTTCACCGTGCCCTCGCTCGGCAAAAACCAGCGCCCGCGGGCGGGGTGAATGCCCAGTAGCTGAAAATAATTGGGCGAAACGAGCTGCCCGGGCCATCCCTCCGGATGCGCTCCCGGCGAGGGGATGACGTTGGCCTGCATACCGGGCTGGTAAACGAGCAGCCCCGACAGGCTGGTTGCCTGCCTGGCGTAGTCGAGGTAATCCAGATAGCTGAGCGGATAGTAGCCATTGAGCGCCGCGTGCGGCGACGAGTCGTGGGTGTAGACCTCAACTAATTGCGCGGCGTGGGGAACATCCGGGCGCCGTAACAGCATGGCGTTGGTAAAACTGAAGATCATGGCGTTGGCGCCAAGGCCGAGGGCGAGCGAGAGCACGGCAATGAGCGACAACCAAGGGCTTTTGGTGATTAGACGCAACGCGTAGCGCAAGTCCCGCATGATTACTCAATATACGGCACCGTTCATGCCTTTGTTCCAACCATTCGCCGCGAAAATGGTGACAAAACGCGGCTTTACAGGCACACTGTCTTGGATCTCCCTATTTATGAAGAAGGCTCGATCCAAGCCGCTTTCCCGGCGCCTACGCGAGTGGGCTGCGATCTGGCACGGGGTGCGCTCGACCGAGCACCCGGTGCAAGTGCACATGGTGCCCATGCGCCGTTGCAACCTCGCCTGCGGCTATTGCAATGAGTATGACGACCATTCGGAGCCGGTGACGCTCGCAGAGATGCGGCGGAGAGTGGATCATCTGGGCCGGCTGGGCACGAGCCTGGTGACGATCTCCGGCGGCGAGCCACTGCTGCACCCGGAGCTGGACGAAATCATTGCCCGCATCCGCGCGAACGGGATGCTGGCCGGCTGCATCACGAACGGCTACCTGCTGGTCAAGGAGCGCATCGAACGGCTGAACCGGGCCGGGCTCGACTACCTGCAAATTTCGATCGACAACGTACAGCCCGATGATGTGTCGGTCAAAAGCCTGAAAGTGCTGGACAAGAAGCTGGAGCTGCTGGCCGAGTACGCGCGCTTCAACGTGAACATCAACTCGGTACTGGGGTCGGGAGTGCGCCATCCCGAAGATGCGCTCACGATTGCCAAGCGCGCGGTCGAGTTCGGCTTTGCCACGACCGTCGGCATCATTCACGATGGGCACGGGCAACTGCGGCCGCTTGACGACGGCGAGATGGCGATCTACAACCAGGTGCGGCGGCTGGGCAAGCGCGAGTTTTTCCGGCTGAACAAGTTTCAGGACAACATCGCAAGCGGGAAGCCCAACGATTGGAAGTGTCGCGCTGGCAGCCGCTACCTGTACATCTGCGAGAACGGCCTCGTGCATTACTGTTCGCAGCAGCGCGGGACGCCGGGGACTCCGCTGGCGGAGTACACGGTCGCGGACATCCGGCGTGAGTACCTGCAGAAAAAGTCGTGCGCTCCCTATTGCACCGTGGCCTGCGCGCATTACACTTCGATCATGGATTTCTGGCGCGATGAGCAGCATGAAGGCGCGGGTGCTGCGGTGGCGCAAGGGGCAGAGGCAGCCGATACGGCACAGCTCGTGCAGATCAAGTGAGGGAAAGCGACCAGGGGTTAGGGGTCAGGGGGCAGGACGCGGCCGAACGGATTCAGGTGGCGCTGGGGACGACGCCGCTTCTGGCGCGGCTGCTGGCGGCGCGGGGATGGCGCGAAGTCGAAGCGATCACCGAGTTTCTGTATCCGAGACTGGAGCATGCGCATTCGCCCTGGCTGCTGCTGGGGATGGAGCGAGCCGTCGAGCGGACGCTGGGGGCGGTGGCGGCGGGCGAGCCGATCCTGATCCTGGGCGATTACGACGCCGATGGGACGCTGGCAACGGTGATTGTGCGGCAGGCACTGCGCACGCTACAGGCAGAGGTGCGGTATGAGCTGTCCGAGAGGCTGCGGGGCGGGTATGGACTGTCGCCGGAAACCATGGAGCGGGCAGCGTCCGCGGGCGTGAAGCTGGCCATCACGGTCGATACCGGCATCCGCGAGCATGCCGCGCTGGAGCGGGCGCGGGAGCTGGGCATCGACGTGATCGTCACCGATCATCATCTGCCGGGGGACACGCTGCCGGCGGCGCTGGCGATTGTGAACCCACACCAGACCGGGTGCGGGTACCCGGACAAAGGATTGTGCGGATCGGGCGTGGCATTCAAGCTGGCGCAGGCGCTGCTGGAACGCAGCGGAAAGCTGGAGGGCGCCTGGCCGGCGGCACTGCAGTCGTACCTGAAGCTGGTGGCGATCGCGACGGTGGCCGATGCCGTTCCGCTGCTGGGGGAGAACCGGATTTTCACGCGCTTTGGCCTGGCGGGGCTGGAGCGTCCGGTGAACGCGGGGCTGCGCGCACTGCTGGGCTTTGCGGTGATGAAAGGCAAGGTGGGCGTCAGCAGCCGCGATGTGGCGTTTGGAGTGGCGCCGCGGCTCAACGCCGCCGGGCGCATGGGCGCGGCCGACCGCGTCGTCGAGCTGTTTGCGGCGCCGGCGGCGGAAGCAGTCGGCATTGCCCAGGAACTGGAGCTGGCGAACCAGCAGCGGCAGCAGTGCTGCGCGAAGATCATGGCGGAGATCGAAGCACGCGGCGAGGAGACGGGCGTCGGGGTGCTGGTGATCGCCGGGGAGGGGTGGCATCGCGGTGTGCTCGGCATCGTCGCCAGCAAGGTGCTGGAGCGGAGGCAGCGTGCGGTCATCATCGTCAGCATCGAGAACGGGCAGGCTCACGGGTCGGGACGCGCGCCCGAAGGCGTGCATCTGCTCGAGCTGATCGAGGGCTGCGGCGCGCTGTTTGACCGCTACGGCGGGCATGCGCAGGCGGTCGGGTTTTCGATGGGGGCGGACAAGATCGAGGCGCTGCGCCGTTACCTGGAGGCGGCGGAGGTGCCCGCGGCCAAGGGCCGCAGCGAGGCATGTTTCGAGGTCAGCCTGACGGAGCTGACGGCGGCGGCGTGCAAGGATCTGAGGCGGCTGGAGCCGTTTGGGGAAGGCAATCGCGAGCCGGTGTTCCGGGTGCGAGGCGCGCGACTGGTGGAGGCGCCACAAATCCTGAAAGAGCGGCATTTGAAGCTAGTGGTGGAGCAGGACGGGGTGCGGCACACGGCGCTGATGTGGAACCACACGGAGGCGGCGGGGCTGACAGCGGGGGCGGAGCTGGAGCTGATCTGCCGGGTGGAAACGAGCACGCATGAGCGCTACGGGGAGCGCACGCAGTTGATTGTGCGCGAGTATATTGCGACAGCACTGGCAGTGAGTGGCGGTTCTGTGATAGCTTAAGGCAAAACCAGACCCGGTGTAGCGGGCTTCGGGAAGTTACGTGCGGCTTTTCCTGATGTCAAAGCCGCAGGCGATCCGGTTGTTCGTGCCATAGCAAGTCTGGTTTTGCGCTAGGCCGGGAGCGGAGGAATACGCGATGGAAGCTTTGGGAATGATTGAAACCCGGGGTCTGGTGGGCTCAATTGAAGCCGCCGACGCCATGGTGAAGGCCGCCAACGTGGTCCTGCTGGGCAAGGAGTACATCGGCGCCGGCTACGTCACGGTCATGGTG
>JBOGKK010000060.1:0-2349 GCA_050745425.1 Terriglobales bacterium | reverse complement strand
GCCCAGCGTGAAGCGCGCCCATGGTCGGCACCAAGCCTAACTGACGCCGCCCGCCGCACCACGCCGCGAATGCCAGCGGCTCGCGGATTATTTCCACGTGTCCAGCGCCTTGACCGCCGCCGGCAGATGATAGCTTTCGCTGTCGGCAGGGAACTGGCCGCCCTCGACGTCTTGCCGGTACGCCTCCGCCGCATTCCGCACCACGCTGGCTACGTCGGCGTAGGGCCGCACAAACTTCGGACGCGGCCGGAAGCTCAATCCGATCAGGTCGTGCAGCACCAGCACCTGGCCATCGCAATCCGGCCCCGCTCCGATGCCAATCGTGGGAATCGCCGCGCGCCCGGTAATGCGCGCCGCCAGTTCCCGCGGCATGCCTTCCAGCACCAGCGCGAATGCTCCCGCGGCTTCGATCGCCGCCGCATCGCGCAGAAGCTGCTCCGCCGCCTCCGTCGTTGTGCCCTGCACGCGATAGCCGCTCTGCCGGTTCACCGACTGCGGCGTCAGCCCGATATGCCCCATCACCGGGACTTCGGCGGCGACGATCGCGCGCACCACCTCGGCCCGCGCGGCGCCGCCTTCGAGCTTCACCGCTTCCGCGCCGCTTTCCTTCACCATGCGGATCGCGTTTTGCACTGCCTGCCGCCGCCCCAGATGATAGCTGCCATACGGCATGTCGGCGACGACGAGCGCCCGCTTCACCGCTCTCCGCACCGAGCGCGTGGCGATCAGCATTTCCTCCAGCGTCACCGCCAGCGTGCTCTCTTCGCCCGCGCTCGCCATCCCCCAGGAATCGCCCACCAGGAGGATGTCGATGCCGGCTTCATCCAACAGCCGCGCAAACGGATAATCGTAGGCCGTTAAACAGGTAATCTTTTCGCGACGCTGCTTTTTCGCCGCACAGGAGGCCAGCGTGACTTTCAGATCAGTCGTGGCCGAAGCAGAAGGATAGAGGCTCATCGCAGGGTGCCTGTCCCACCGTGCTGGGATCAGGTCTCCTTCATCTTGAATTTGGAAGGTGAGGTGAGCGGTGGCTTCGCCACCATGCCCTGCCGATATCCGCCATTTCCAGGTCGGATTCCGGGCGCCTGTCCTACCTACGAGTCCATCTTACCGCTATTCGCCCAGCGGCAAATAATACTGCGTGCCGGCCACCGGCTCCTCCAGCCGCCGCATCAGCTCCTGCATGTCGTGATCCCGCTCCACGAAATCAATCTCGCTGGTGTTGACCACCAGCAGGTCGGTCTGGTTATAGCGGAAAAAGAAGTGGTCGTAGGCCTTGACCACTTCACTCAGGTACTCATCGGACACGCGCTGCTCCTGCGCGATGGCCTTGCGTTCCAGCCGCTCGCGCAGCACCGGCGGCGTGGCTTGCAGGTAGATCACCAGATCCGGCAGCGCAATCTGCGGCTGCAAAAACTCGTAGTACTGGTTGTAGACCCCGAGCTCGGCGTCGCTCAGATTGATGTAAGCGAAAATCTTGTCCTTTTCGAAGATGTAGTCGGCCACCAGCGGCATGTACGGCCGCCCCGGACCCAGCGGAGAGAGCTGCTGGTAGCGCTGCAGCAGAAAGTGCATTTGGGCCCGGAACGCCGCTCCCGCCTCGCCCCGGTAGAACGCCTCCAGATGCGGATTGTCGTCCGGCTCAAGCAGCAGCCGCGCCCCGCTTTTCTGCGCCAGCATCCGCGCCAGGCTCGATTTCCCTACCCGGATCGGCCCTTCAATGGCGATATAGCGCGGTGCGGCCTCCGAACTCGGCATGCATGGATTGTAGAGCATCTAATCAAGTCGCATGGCCACTCCGCCTGCCAACGTGCCCCACCAGGCAAAGCATTTCCGCACGCGCGGGCCGGGCTGGGGCTCCCGGGGCTCCCGGCCCGGCCGAGCGTCAAGCGGGTCGCGTGGCGCAGCCACGCCAGGCCCCGCGCCAGTTAAATGGATGCGCGGCTTCGGCGAGGCCCTCAGCCCCCATACCTTCCGCGTCGCCGTCTACGCATGCGTCGTCGGGCTTTTTTCCGGCTACATCGCGCTCGGACTGCTCAAGCTTATCTACCTCCTCACCGGGTTTTTCTTCCATGGTCAATGGAGCAATGCGCAGTGGAGTCCCATCGGCAATCACCTCGGCGCTTGGGTGATCCTGATCCCCGTCATCGGTGGCTTGGCCGTGGGCCTGATGATTCACTTCTGGGAGCCGACCCTCAAAGGCCACGGCATCCCGGAGGCCATGGAAGCCGTGCTCATGGAAAAGAGCATCGTCCGCGGCCGCGTCGCGATTCTCAAGCCTACCGCCACCGCGTTGGCCATTGGCACCGGTGGTCCCTTCGGCGCCGAAGGCCCCATCATCCAGACCGG
>JBOGKK010000059.1:0-1586 GCA_050745425.1 Terriglobales bacterium | reverse complement strand
GCCATGGAGCACGCCCTCGCCCACGCTCTCGCCCCCTGGCGCCCCGGTCAACGCGTGCTCATGTTCTACGGCACCTATCCCGGCGCTCTCGCCGACGACGGCATTCCGCTCCACGCCGTCATTCAGGAGGCCAACTTTCACCTCTGGCAGCACGCCCTCGCCGCGCCGCACCGCTACGCGCAATGGGTGGTCGTCGAGTCCGCCAGCCCCACCGCAAAGCTGGTGAATCGCACCGATTTGCGCCACTATTTTACTGAGGTCGCCCATTTGCACGTTCCCACCCAACCCACCATCGAGGTCTACCGCCGTCCATGAGTCCCGACGGCGCAATCCGCTTCGCCAAGGCCGAAGCCAACGGCAACGATTTCCTGATCGTCGACGCCGCTGCCGTTACTGCCGCCGCCCGCGCTGACTTTGCGCGCCGCGTCTGTGACCGCCATCGCGGCGTCGGCGCCGACGGCGTCGAGTTCGTCAAGTCGCGTGGCTCCGGCTTCGAGCTGACGCTGTTCAACGCCGATGGCAGCGAGGCCGAAATCAGCGGCAACGGTACGCGCTGCGTTGCCGCCTTTTATGCCCGCCACGGTTTCCGTTCGGGCGCATTGCTGACCGGAGCGGGCGCGCGCCGCGCCACCGTCATCGACGGCGCCGGCGCGTTCTGGCAGATTGAGGTCGAGCTGGGCGCACCCCAGCTCGAGGAGACAGTCGATCTTGCCGTGCTGGGCCGAACCGTGCGCGCGCAGATTCTTTCCGTCGGCAATCCCCAGTGCATTGTCGCAACCTCCGAGTTTCCGCCCGATTGGCAAGCCTTGGGCGCCGCTCTCGCCACCCATCCCCGCTTCCCGCATCACACCAACGTCGCCTTCGTCCGCGCTCTGGGGAAACACCACATCGAAATCCGCATCTTCGAACGCGGCGTCGGCCCCACCGCCTCCAGCGGCACCGGCTGCTCCGCCTCTGCTGTCGCCGCCATCGCGCAAGGCCTCGTGGATTCGCCGGTTGAGGTCACCACCCCCGGCGGCAACCAGAAAGTCATCTGGCCCGGCGGTTCCTCGCCCATCCACTTGATCGGCCCCGCCACCATCCTGGCCGAGGGCATTTTCCTTTGGCCATGATCAGATCTTTCCTCGTCTGGGCACTGACCTGGCTTTATATGGCCATCGCCGGCGTCGTCAGCCTGCCCACCATCTGGATCACCGGACGCCTCGACTTCACCTACAAAGCCGCCCGCCTCGGCCTCCGCCTGTTGTTTAAACTCGCCGGCGTGCGAATCGAGGTGCAGGGCAGGGAATTGCTGCCTGCGGGTAATGGCGCGGTCATCTACATGGCCAACCACCAGAGCAATCTCGACCCGCCCCTCCTGGTCGCGGCTCTGCCCGGCAACATTGCCTTCCTCGCCAAAAAACAGCTCTTTTCCGTCCCCATTCTGGGCACCATCCTCAAAGCCGGCGGCCTGATTCCGGTCGAGCGCGCCGGCGACCGCAATGCCGCCCGAGCCACCGTCTCGCGCGCCGCCGCAGCCGTCCGCGCCGGCCGCCCCTTCATGATCTTTCCCGAAGGCACCCGCTCCCGCGACGGCTCCCTGCTGC
>JBOGKK010000058.1:0-14024 GCA_050745425.1 Terriglobales bacterium | reverse complement strand
GACTTGGCCCACGGTGCCAACGGCGCGTCCCCCGCGTGCGGCGGTAGCGTTCGTTTGCAGCGCGGCGGTCACGGCCGGTGGGAGATGGTCCGCATGGGCAAGCAGCAGGCTCACCTGCCAGAGCTGTCCGTTGGACAGCGAGGCGTGAAAACCGGGCATGCCCGTGAGTCGAATGCCGTTGCGTGCCTTCCAGTAAGTGACGCCCACCGGGTCATCGGTGACCATGCCGTCGCCTTGCAGCAGTTGCGGGGGCGGTGGGTACATACCCTGTGCGGCCGCAGTGGCGGCGCCATCTGCCAAGCCATGGCAGAAAGCGCAGTGGGTGACATACACGGTTGCGCCCGCGAGCAGCGTGGCATCGTTAAGTGCCACCGGCGGGGCCGTCCTCGGCGCCTGGTGGCGCAACACGGCGTGCAGCGCAGTTTTTGTGAAGCGGCGCTCAAACGGCAGGGCACTCGAGGCGGTGGCCACGGGCAGGCTTCCCGTTGCCGCCATGATGTACGCCGCCAGAGGCAGCAGAATGATGCCGATGATAAATCCGGTGATGGACTTCGTCATAAATGTGGTCCCCGCGTCTGTGCTCTCTGGTCAAAAGACATGATAGCTGCTGCCGATCCTCTGGGCGTCAGCGCAGGTCAGCGTACGGAGATGGCCGGCGCGGCGGGGAGATCGGGATCGCAGCGTTCGCTGGGGAGCAGTTCGGGTGGGAGTGTGACACCGGCCACATGAGCCAGGATGCGATGCAACTGGCGCACGCCTTCGGTGAGCGAGGCAGGGCCAGGCTGGAGGATGTAGGTGGATTTTATTTCATAGATGTGTCCGGCGCGCACGGCGGTGACGGCGTCCCAGCCGGAGCGGGCGGCAATGGCGCGCTTGTTGACCTTCTGGCCGCACCAGGAAGCAATGATGACGTCGGGATTGCGCCAGGCGGCTTCCTCGGGAGCGACGATGCGCTCGGCGGCGCGGGAGCGCTCGCGCAACTCCGGGAACACGGGCTCGCCGCCGGCAATCTCAATCAATTCCTCGACCCAGCGGATACCGGTAATTAAGGGCGCCTTCCACTCCTCAAAGAGCACGCGGGGGCGGCGGGGGAAACGCTTTGCTGAAGCCGCAATGGCATTGAGACCCGAACGCAGATCGGCCTCCAGGCTCTGCCCGCGCCGGGCAGCGCCGACGAGGCTTGCCAGCGAGGCCATCATGGCGAAAATCTCTTCGACACTGCGCTGGTTGTAATTGAAGACGGTGGCGCCGCGGCGAACCAGCTCGCGCGTGATGTCGGCCTGGAGGTCAGAAAAGGTCAGCACCAGGTCGGGTTCGAGCGCCAGGATGGCATCGAATTTGGCGTTGATATAAGCCGACACGCGCGGCTTGCGTCGCGCTTCCGGGGGCCGAACGGTATAACCGGAAACACCGACAATGCGATCACCCTCGCCCAAGCGGTAGAGCGTCTCGGTGGTTTCCTCGGTAAGGCAAACAATCCGTTGAGGCCAGGCATGGGTCACGTCAGGCAAGGAGGCGGCCTCCTTCTTCCTGAATACGGCGCCAGGCGGCGGTCACGTGCGCCGCTTCGGTCTCCATCTGCCCGATGCACATGCGCAACACGAAACGGCCGTTGAGCCTGGTGTGCGTAAGGTAGAGCGCGCCGCTGGCGTTGAGGCGCTGCAGCAATTCTTCGTTGCGGGCGTCATCCCCGCGCAGGCGGAAGCAAACCAGGTTCAGCGGCGCCGGGGCAGCGAGCTCGAAACGGGGGTCGCAGTGCACCCAACGGGCAAACTCCTGCGCCAGATCCACATGGCGCCGAACGGCCTGGCGGAGACCCTCGACGCCATATTCGCGGATGACGAACCAGAGCTTCAGAGCGCGGAAACGGCGGCCGAGGGGAATCTGCCAATCCCGATAGTCGATGACGGCGCCGCTGGCGCTGGCCGCATTGCGCAGGTATTCGGGCAGGATACTGAGGGCAGCGATGAGGGCGGCACGCTCGCGCACCCACAGGCAACTGCAATCGAAAGTGGTGAACATCCATTTATGCGGGTTGAAGTTGTAGCTGTCGGCGGCATCCAGGCCAGCAAACCAGCGGCGGAACTCCGGGCAGAGGCCGGCGGTGCCGCTCATGGCGGCATCGACGTGCAGCCAGAGGCCGTGGGCGCGGGCGATGTGAGCAATGGCGGGGACGGGATCCATAGCGTTGGACGAGGTGGTACCGATGGTGGCGGCGACAAAACACGGCCGCAGCCCAGCGGCTTCATCAGCCGCGATCTGGGCTTCGAGCGCCGCCGCATCCATGGCGAAATCCTTGTCGACGGGAATCAACCGCAGGTGCTGGCGTCCCAGTCCGGCGATGGTGACGGCTTTTTCGATCGAGGAATGCGCCTGAGTGGAGGCATAAGCGACCAACCGCATGGGAGTATCGGCCAGCCCGCGGTCATTACCCGTTCCGCTGGTGGCGCGCTCGCGGGCGGCGAGCAAGGCGCACAGGGCTGAGCTCGAGGCGGTGTCCTGAATCACGCCGCCGCCGGCGCCGGTGGAAAGAAACGAGGCTGGGAGATCCAACATTTCCACTAACCAGTCGAGCACATGCGTTTCGATTTCGGTGCAGGCCGGCGACGTCGCCCAGAGCATGCCCTGCACGCCCAAACCGGCAGAAAGCAGTTCGCCCAGGATCGAGGCTCCGGAACTATTGGAGGGGAAGTAGGCAAAGAAATTGGGCGACTGCCAATGGGTGATGCCGGGCACAACAATACGATCGATATCCGCGAGCACCGTGGCAAACGGTTCGCCGCGCTCAGGGGGGTGAGGCGGCAGGGCGGCGCGGATGGTGCCGGGCCCGGAGCGCGCCAGCACGGGATGCCCGGTAATGGTTTTGCGGTAGTCGGCAATCCAATCCACGAGCGCATGCGCATCGCGGCGAAAGTTTTCCCAATCCATGCCGATATTATCTACTAGGCTTCGCAAGGCCAGGAAATGCCGGTTTTGCTTGACCGGCACGGCAGTTCCAGTCAGACTGACTGCAATTCCCCCTGGCTCCTGCGGGCTGCCGTGCGGCACCAAGCACCCATGAGTCAGTTGTCCCAGAACGCGACCAACATGAGCGAGCTCACGCATCGCCTGGCCACTGAATATGCGGTCAGCCGTATTCTCGCCGAAGCGGGTGATCCCGCCGAGAGTCTCTCCCGTGCCCTGCTGGTGATGGGCCAGGAACTGGACTGGGATTACTGCGTGTGCTGGCGGCAGCAACCCGGCAATGACTCCATGAGACTGTTGGCGAGTTGGCAGCGGGACCCGGAGCGGCTGCGGGAGCTGGATACGGAGGTACGCGCGGCCACCCTGCACCCCGGACAAGGGCTGGCGGGCCGCGTGTGGCAGCAGGCACAAACCGAGTGGGTTGAGGATGCCGACCGTTCCGGCATTTTTTTTCTCGCGGCCGAGGCCAGGCGCGCCGGAATCGACCGCGCGGTGTGCTGCCCGATCCTTTTTCAAGGCAAAGTCGTTGGCCTGCTGCAATTGCTGACGGGGCGGAATCGGCAACCGCATCCGGTTTCGCTGACGGTGCTGGAGAATCTGGCCGGGCAAATCGGCCATTTTCTCGATCATGCCAGCATGGCGGATGCGTTGCACGTCTCCGAAGCGCATTTCCGGGTGCTTTTCGACGCCAACATTGCCGGCGTGCATTGCAGCACCATGGACGGCCGCCCGCTGGCGATCAACGAGTCCTTTGTGAAGATGTTCGGGTTCAGCTCGGTCGCCGAGGCCATGGCCATCAATAGTACGGATTTTTACGTTGACCCAAAAGAACGGGAAGCCCTGCTCGAACAACTGCACCTTTACGGCCGCGACGTCAATCGCGAGATTCGCTTACGCCACCGCGACGGACACACGTTATGGGTGCTGGTGAATACGGTGATAGTCCCCGGGCTCGGCGGCGAGTGCAACAGCAATGAGAGCACACTGCTGGACATCACGGAAGAGAAGAATCGCACGCGGCGGCAATCGCAGGTATCGAAGCTGGAGAGTATGGGGCGGCTGACGAGCGGGCTGGCCCACGATTTCAACAATTTTCTGGGCGTGATCAACGGCTATGCGGATGTGGCATTGGAAACGCTGGAAGAGACCCATCCGGCACGTGCGGCCGTGGAGAAATTGCGCGCGGCGGGCAGCAGCGCCGCAGCGCTCACCAAGCAACTGCTGGCTTTCGGCCGCCATGCCGAAGCGGCTCCCGAACTGGTCGACCTGGAGGCCACGGTCCGGGAGACACTCACGCTGCTGTCAGACACGCTCGGCCCCAGTGTCCGGGTGCAGATCGACACCCCGCCCGGCCTGGAGCCCATTCGCGCGCACGCGGCTGAGATCAATCAGATCGTAATGAATCTGGCGATCAATGCGCGCGATGCGATGCCTGGCGGCGGCGACTTACTGGTGCAGCTCGAAGAGGTAACGATCGATGCGGCCTACGCCCACCGCCATGTGCAGGCCCATGCGGGCGCATTTTTGCGGCTGGCGATCAGTGATACGGGCGAAGGCATGGACGCCGATACATTGCGCCACGCCTTCGAACCACTGTTTACTACCAAACCTGCCGGCAAGGGCACCGGCCTAGGCCTTTCCACCGTTTACGCTCTCATGCAGCGGCATGGCGGCTGGGTCGAGATTTACAGCGAGCGGGGGCACGGGACCACCTTCAAGCTTTACTTCCCGGCGATGAGTAAGGCTGCAATCCCCGCTTCCCCGGCGCCGGCCAGGACGGTGGCGGCGGGCGGATGCGGGGCGGCGACGATCATTCTGGTCGACGATGAACCCGATCTGCGGCAACTCATGACCGAAGTGCTGGAGCTGCAGGGCTACACGATCATTGCTGCGGGCACCTGCGCCGAAGCGATGCAGCGCACGGTCGTGTCCGGGCGCGCGCCCGATTTGCTGGTAGCCGATCTGGTCACGCCTGGCGGCGGCGGAGTGGCTCTGGCAGAACAATTGCACGTTCCGGCGCTGTTTGTTTCCGGCTTTACGCTGGCGGCAGCGGCAGCCCAGGGCCTGCTGGCAGCCGATCACGACCCGGCGGCATTTCTACAGAAGCCATTTTCTCCCATTGCGCTGGTCGAGCGGGTCGAAGCCCGGCTGCGGCAGCACCGGGCCGCAGGAGCCTAGCGGTGGAGTTCAAGCGGTTTCCGTGGCATTATCCGCCGTCACCGCGCCTGGAACGCCGCTGGCATTATGTGTGCAGAAGCGCAGGCGCACTGGTCGTCCTCACCGCTTTGGGTTCGCTCCTGAGCGCCCTGCGAGGCGGGGCGGCGGCACATCCGGCACCACCCTGGGGCTGGCTCCATCCCGCCGTAGCCGTTCCGGCACTGCTGCTGGCGATCGCGGTGATGCTGGCGCCGCACCAGCAGCGCGCTCCACGCATCATTGGAACCGCCGCGCTGCTATGGTCTCTGGTTGCGCTGGCGCTGGCATTGACGGCCCACTCCGGGACGTGGCTGGGGCGACTGGATCCAGCACAGAGTTTATGCGCGCTGCTGGCGCTGGCGGTGGCGCTGCCGGTGGCCGCACGGTTCGTGGCTGCGGCACTGGCGATCTTCGATCTGTTTTCCGGATTTGTCACCATTACGCAAACGGTGGCGGGCGCGCGTTGGACGCCATTGGGCCCGCATTCAGCGGCACTGGGCGCGCTCGCGGGCGCCAGCCTGTGCCTGCTCAGTGTCGCCTGGCTGGCAGCGGCGCCACGGCTGCGGCCGGTTTCGTTCTGCCATGAAGCGACCTCGGCAGGCTGGCTGATGCGGCACGTGCTGCCGCTGGTGCTGGTATTTCCGCTGCTGTTGACGTGGTTGCGGAGTTATGAGGCGCATCCGCTTGAATCCAAAGTCGTGGCGCTGGTGCTCGTGGGCGGCAGTTTTTTCTTTTTCCTGACCCTGCTGTGGAAATCTGCCGACGTGCTGGATGGAGGCGACCGGCGCCGCCTGGAGCGGCAGGCCTATGCCAGCGAAATCAGTGACCTGTACGATCACGCCCCGTGTGGCTATTACTCTTTGGATCCGGGAGGGCGGATCATCCGAATCAATGAAACGGCGCTGGGGTGGCTCGGCTACCGGCGGTCAGATATCCTAAACCGAGTTCTGTTTGCTGATCTACTGACACCCGCGAGCCGTGTCGCCTTTTTGCGGCATTTTCCGAAAGTGCTGCAATCGAATGCAGTGCAGACGGTGGAATTGGCGTTGCGGCGGGAGGACGGCACGCTGCTGCCGGCCGCCATCAGCGACAGTGGCGTATTTGACCGGGAAGGCCGCTTTCTGCATACGCGCTCGACGCTGTTTGATGTGACGCAGCGGCGGCAGGCGGAAGCGGCGTTGCGGAAATCGGAGGCGCGCAACCGCGCCATTCTCGCCTCGGCGGCTGATGCCATTGTCACGCTGGAGGAAAGCGGCGTCATCGAGGACTTTAATCCTGCCGCTGAACTCATGTTTGGATTGCGCCGGGGCGAAGCCGTGAACCTGCGGGGCACGGAGTTGCTGGCGGCCGATTCGCCGCTGCACGTGCGTCCACTCGCCTCGCTGGCGGTTGAGCTGGAAATTCCACGGGCCCGGCGCCTGGAATTTTCCGCCCGCCGATCGGACGGTACGATCTTCCCGGCTGAGCTCACGCTGACCCGCGTCGCGGGCCAATCGCCGGGACTGTTTACGGCTTTCATCCGCGACGTGACGGAACGCAAGCGCGCGGAAGCGGAGTTGCGCGATTCCGAGGAGCGACTGCGCCTGCTCCTCGATTCCACGGGTGAGGGGATCTACGCGCTGGACCTGATGGGCAGTTGCATCCTTTGCAACCCTGCGGCCCTGCGCTTGCTCGGTTACGGGGACGCCAGCGAGCTGCTGGGCCGCCCGATTCACATGTTGATCCATCACACCCGGGTGGATGGGACTGCGTATCCGGCACACGAATGCCGCTCCTTTCTCGCCGCCCGCCAAGGCCAGGGCGTCGAGGTCGATGACGAGTTGTTTTTCCGAAAGGATGGGACTGGGTTCCCGGTTGAATACCGGAGCTACCCGGTCGAGCGCAATGGCCAACCCGTCGGTCTGGTCGTCACCTTCACCGACATCACCACACGACGCGGACTGGAAACCCAGATTCGGCAAGCGCAAAAGATGGAAGCCATCGGGCGCCTGGCCGCCGGCATTGCCCATGATTTCAACAATCTATTGACCGTGATCAATGGCTATTCGGATCTGCTTCTGGAGACTGACCCGGAACCAGGCATGCGCGAAAAGCTGCGCAGCGTGCGGGCTGCAGGCGATCGTGCGGCAACCCTGACGCATCAGTTGCTCGCCTTCAGCCGCCAGCAGGTGTTGCAACCACGGATGCTGGATCTCAACGCGGTGGTGGGCGATCTTGAACCACTGCTGCAGCGGACGATTGGCGAAGATATCGAGCTGAGTTGTCAGCTTGCGGCCGATCTGCCACCGGTCAAGGCCGATCCCAGCCAACTCGACCAGATCTTGATGAACCTAGTCGTCAACGCTCGCGATGCCATGCCGGAGGGCGGCGATGTACGGATTGCCACCAGCGCCTATGCGATCGATAACCTGGGCGCGACTACGCCAGCGGGGTTATTGCCGGGCCGTTTCGTTACGTTGTCGGTCAGCGACACGGGTACGGGGATGGCGCCGGAAACGCAGGCGCATATTTTCGAGCCCTTTTTCACCACCAAGCCGCAAGGCAAAGGCACCGGGCTGGGCCTACCGACAGTGTTCGGTATTGCCCGGCAAAGCGGCGGCACCGTCACCGTCGAGTCGGCGCTGGGCGAGGGCACGACGATGCGCGTTTACCTGCCTGTTTACGCGGTTGCCGAACCCGGCAGCGCCGCACCCCACACGCATCTGGCGGCGCACGAGGGCAGCGGCAAGGAGACGATTCTGGTAGCCGAAGACGAACCGGACCTGCGCCGTCTGCTGGTGGAAGTTCTGCTCCGCCATGGCCACACGGTGCTGGATGCGGGGCGCCCCGAAGATGCACTTGCCATCAGCATGCAGCGGAGCGGACCGGTGCACCTGCTCATTACTGATATCGTCATGCCGAACATGAACGGGATGGCCTTGGCACAGCAGATTGGACTGCGTCGCCCGGCGATGCGCGTGCTGTATATTTCGGGCTACTCGGATCCGGCATCGGCGCCCAGTCCGCGCCTGAAGAAACCGTTCACCCCGGAAGAACTCATCCAAGCTGTACGCGCCGTGCTCGACGACAAGTATCCGCAAGCGGCGCTCGCCACGAGCACGCGCTGAGAGCAGAATCGTGACTCAGGCGACGGAACGGGGTTCGAGCTTGAGGGAGGCGGAGTTGAGGCAGTAGCGTGTGTGGGTGGGCGGCGGGCCATCGGGAAATTTGTGGCCAAGATGGCTGCCGCAACGGGCGCAATCGACTTCGATGCGCTCCATACCATGGCTGGTATCGTGATGCAGCTCAACGCGCGCAGGGTCAATCGGCGCCCAGAAACTGGGCCAGCCGGTGCCGGACTCAAATTTCGTGATGGAATCAAACAGCTCGGCGCCACAGGCAACGCAGCGATAAACGCCTGCGGCGTGTTCGTTCCAGTAGCGACCAGTGAAGGCGGGTTCGGTGCCTCTTTCGCGCGCAACCTGATACTCCTGAGGGGTTAGCGAGGAACGCCATTCCGCTTCCGATTTCACGACTTTTTCTTCAGGCATAAGTACTCCATGATGATCTGCAGATCCTTCCAAGCTTCACGCTTCTGGGAAGGATCGCGCAGCAGGTACGCGGGATGATAGGTAACCACGAGGCTGGTTTCGAAATCGCCGAGATGAAGGGCATGGATGCGTCCGCGCACCGAGCCGAGCGAGCCTTTGTAAGGACGCAACATCTGGGCGGCGGTGGCGCCCAAAGCGCAGACCATTTTGGGTGCAACGGCACGCAATTGGCGCAGAAGGAATGGCGAGCAGGCCGCGATTTCATCCGGTTCCGGGGTGCGATTGGCGGGCGGACGGCATTTGACCACGTTACAGATGTAGACGTCCTCGCGCCGCAAGCCCATGCCTTTCTCGATCATATCGGTCAGCAATCGACCCCCGCGCCCGACGAAAGGCATGCCCTGGGCATCCTCGTCAGCGCCTGGACCCTCTCCTATGAATACAAGCTCGGCGCGCGGGTTGCCGCTGCCGAACACAATGGAATGGCGGCCCGCGGCCAGTTTGCAGCGGCGGCAGTCGGGACCGATGTCGGCTTGAATGGCGGCAAGGGATGCAGGGGATTCAGTTGCCAGTTGCCGGTTGCCAGCCGCCAGAGAAGGCTCGGGAGCGTGGCTCACAACGGGAGTGGGGATTTGGCTGGGAGCGATGCGGAAGCGTTCGATGCCAATATCGCGCTGAAAGCGCAGGTAACCGGCAAGACGGCGCTGGGCCTCAGGCGTGATGGATGGCATGGCGGGAGAGTTCGAGAACCGCGTCGAGGATGGCGTCGGCAATGGCGCGTTTGGAAGCCCGCGGGAGCTCACAATCGCTGGATGCGGAGATCAAGGTTACAGCATTTTCCTCGCTGGCAAAGCCAATGCCGCTGCGACTGACATCGTTGAGCACTACGAGATCGGCATTTTTGGCGGTGCGCTTGGCGCGTGCCAACTCCAGTGCCTTGGAGATATTGGTTTCGGCTGCAAAGCCAACCAGAATTTGTCCGCGCTTGCGCGCGCCAAGGGCAGCGAGAATGTCGGGATTACGCACGAGCGTGAGTTGCAGCGGCGCCTCTGATTTTTTGATTTTTTGGCTGTGGGCCTCGGCCGGGCGATAGTCGGCCACGGCTGCGGCCAGAATGGCGATGGTGCAGTCGTCAAAGGCGGCTTCGGTAGCGGCGGCCATTTCCACGGCAGTTACCACGTGCATACATTCGACGCCCTGGGGCGCCGTGAGGGCGACCGGGCCGCTCACCAGCTTTACGCGTGCACCGCGCTGGCAGGCCGCCTCTGCGAGAGCGTAGCCCATGCGGCCGCTCGACCGGTTGGACAAGTAGCGCACCGGATCCAACGCCTCGCGGGTGGGCCCGGCGGTGATCAGGACGCTCTCGCCCGCCAAGTCCTGAGGACGGAGCCTGTTCACGCAGGCGGCAAAGATCGCTTCTGGTTCTGCCATACGCCCCTCGCCGACCATGCCGCAAGCTAGTTCACCCGCGTCCGGAGCCACAATCTCGACGCCACGGCTGCGGAGCATCGCGACGTTCGCCTGTGTGGCCGGGTTGCGCCACATCTGGACGTTCATAGCGGGAGCGAGCAGCACCGGCGCGGGCGTGGCCAGCAGAAGAGTGGTGAGGTAATCGTCCGCGAGGCCGTGAGCGATGCGAGCCAGCGTATGCGCCGTGGCCGGAGCGACAACCACAATGTCGGCCGCCTGCGCGGCGGCTACATGCTCAATGGCAGAAGGATTGCGGCCAAACAAGTCGGTCAGTACAGGCTGAGCACTCAGAGCCGCGAGCGTCACCGGAGAGATGAAGCGGCGGGAGGCGCGCGTCATCACGACCTGAACCTCGTCGCAGTGCCGGCGGAACAAGCGCACCAACTCGGCCGCCTTGTAAGCGGCGATACCGCCGCTGATGCCGAGCAATACGCGCATGGCGCGGAACTAAGCCTCTGCGTTCTCCGGAGCAGCGTCGTTGGCTGCAGTGCGCAGGAAAGTAAACTCAAGCAACCCGGCCATAGCCTCTTGCTGGGCAATGCGCGTAAATTTGCGTGAGTTTGGCATCAGCAGCGGTTTGGCCCCACCCTGCAATTTGCGGGCGCGGCGCGCCACTACATGTACAAACTGGTAGCGGCTAGGTACGTCTTCAAAACTGTCAAAAGGTCCCCACATCAGCAACTCTCCAATCCAAACGATTCCAATACCGGCCGCATGCGGACTGCCATCGCGCTCTGGCCACATTGTTCCGCTGCCGAGCAATCCGCAACCACGCCAGCTTTGTGGCAGCGTACGATGGCACAGAGCCGCTCGACCGATTCCGGCAAGCGGTCGTTGATCACTACATAGTCATACCTATTATAGGCTGCGATCTCGCGGGCGGCGTCGTGCAGGCGTTTGGCAATCACGGCCGGCGCATCGAGTCCGCGGCTTTTCAGGCGCCATTCGAGTTGCTCGCGATCCGGCGGAGCGATGAAAATACTGAGCGCCTGCGGCAGCCGCTGCTTCACCTGCCCGGCGCCTTGCACGTCAATATCGAGCACCAGGTCCTCACCCGCACGCTCGGCCTGGTCGAGGCTGGAGCGTGCGGTGCCGTAATAATTGCCGAAAACATCGGCATGCTCCAGAAATTCACCGGCGGCGATCATCGCCTCGAAAATGGCGCGGGTCGTGAAGTGGTATTCCCTTCCGTTCTGTTCGCTGCCACGGGGCGGGCGTGTGGTGTAGGAGATGGAAAAGCGCAGTCCTCCGACGCGGTCAAACAATTCCTTCACCAGCGTAGATTTACCGGAACCGGAAGGCGCCGAAATGATGAACAGCGCCATTATTGCTTTGGCCTCGATGGGTCAGGTTCGATGTGGGTCAGCACGGCAGTCTCTGGTTATTCGAGATTTTGCACCTGCTCGCGGAATTTCTCCAATTCGGCTTTGAGGTCGAGGCCGATTTGGCTGACCTGCAGGCCGGCGGCACTGGCAGAGGAGGATTTGGACAGCAACGTGTTGACTTCGCGATGCAGCTCCTGGGTAAGGAAGTCAAGCCGCTTGCCTACCTCGCCGCCTGCGGCCAGCAGCGTACGCGCCTGCGCCACGTGCGCCTTTAAACGCGTGAGTTCTTCACTGATGTCGCTGCGATCGGCTTGCAGGGCGGCTTCCTGCAGCAGGCGGTCGGGGTTGGGTGCGGCCGCGCCCAGCACTTCACGCATGCGGAGTTGGAGACGAGCGCGCAGACCGGTTTCGAGTTCGAGGCGTAGGGATTCGAGGGTCGCGCGCGCGGCATCGATGCGGTCGAGCCGGGCGGTGAGATCAAGAGTGAGAGCCGCGCCCTCGGCAGCGCGCATGCGGCGCAAATCGGTGAGCGCGGCTGCCAGGGCGGCGTGGGCCAGGGCGGCCCAGGTTTCGGTGGCGACGGGAACGAGTGCGGAGGTGGCCAGCACGCCGGGGGCGCGCAACACATCGCTGATGGGCGGCGCCGCCGCACCGCGTTTGGGGCCGAGACGGCGCTGGAGTTCGCTCCAGACGGCGAGATAGGCATTGAGCGCCGATTCGTCCAGACGTGTGCCAGCGCTGGCGCTGCGCGTTTCGCAATGGCAGCGGATATCCAAATGGCCGCGTGCCAGTGCGGCACGCACCTGCTTTTCCATGTCCGCCAGCGCGGGCTCGAGTTCCGGCGGCAGCTGCCAGCGCAAATCGAGGAAGCGGTGGTTGACGGAGCGGAGAGATACGGCCACGGAACAGTCCTGCTGCGCCTGCGTTGCCTGCGCGAAACCGGTCATGGAATAGACGATGGCCGTCATGCTCACTCCTGGGGCGGCCCGGGCGGATAGCGCGGCAGATGAGCAAGCTGGCGGAGGGTTTCCATCAGCTCCTCGCGGCGCTGGCTGTGCAGCTCACCCTGCAACTCCCGGAGCGCCAACGCAACCACATCGTAGTGGTGGAGGCCGCGGTATTCCGGATTGGCGGTGATTTCAAGCCAGAGATTGTGCAGCAGGTCGAGGTCCTCCGGGCGCAGGCGGGGTGTGTGCGGGCCGAGGTTCTTGACGGTGAGCTGGTTATCACGCGAGAGCACGCGGAGCTCGAGGCGCGGGCGTGGTTCGGGCAGGTCCTCCCAGGCATCACCGGTGAGCTTGGCCTGATCTTCGACCGAGCGCTGCGCCGAAGCGCCTTCGACGATCGTGCTTGATTCGAGGCGCTGCGCCGTAGTCACGATGGTGTGATAGGCATTGGAGCCGGGCGCCACCAGCAGCGACACCGGTTTGCCCGCTTTTTCGGCTACGGCGACTACCTGGGTGAATAGCTCCTGTTCGTATTGATCGAAGGCGCGCTTTTCATCCACCACGGCAGGGCCGGCAAAGGAGCGGAACAGGCGCACCGTCATGGCCACAATATCCTGTTGGACGGTATCGGTTTGAGCCAGGGTGTATTCCAGATGGTGCAGATTGCGGGGATCGCGTACGGTCACGAGAATATTGCCGGGGCGGACATTGATGGTATCGGAACTGATATCGGCGCTGGCGGCAATGCGGAACTTCTCCAGGTGGGAATCGCGTGCACGCTGGCGTTTGGTAATCTGCTCGCTGACCACGAAGACGACGAAAAAGGCGCCAGTAAACGCCGAGCCGGCAATGGTGGCAATTTCCTTGGTAAACAGGTTCATGATCGCCGTCGACAGCAATACGATGGCGATCATAATCACGCCCAGCGGCACTTCCCTGTTGCCGAACTTGAAGTTCAAAGGAATGCGCCACTCGCGTCCTTCCGGCTGCTTGAAGCGCAGGACGAGCACCGAAATCGCCAGGAAGGCAAAACTCCAGACCAGACCGAAAGCATATCCCTCACCCAGCTCGTACACATTGCCCCAGGTGACTACGATGACCACCAATTGCATGATCACGATGGCGTTCACGATGCGATAGACGGTGCCATAGTGGCTATGCGGGCGCCGGAACCAGTCGGTGAGCACGCCGTCTTCGCTGACGCGGCTGAGCACGCCCGTGGAGCCGATGATGGCAGTGTTGACGGCACCGGAAAGAATGAGCGCGCCGACAAACACCACAAAACCCTGGAACACCAGACGCAGTGTGTAGGGGCCGGAAAGATACATGGCCATGCCGCCGATGAGATTGTCGTAATACTTCGGCATGATCTGAGGGGGGATGAGCATGCCCGCGAAAAATACGGCCAGGGGCGTAAAGATAACGGTGTAGATGAAAATCACCAAGCCGCAGCGTTCGAGGTTTTTGGCCTTGGGGCTTTCGATGTCGCGGTAGACCTGCGCCAGGGTTTCTTCGCCGCTCATCGCCAGAATCGAATGCCCGAAACCGATCAGGAGCACAAGTCCGGCCACGCCGGTGACGCGGCTGCCCTT
>JBOGKK010000057.1:0-2596 GCA_050745425.1 Terriglobales bacterium | reverse complement strand
CAGCAGCGCATGCATGGGACGGCCGATAAGCTCCTCCGGCTGGTTGAGACCGAGCAGCCGGGCCGCGGCGCGGTTGGCCCAGGCGCAGCGGCCCTCGCGGTCGAGCGAGAAAATCCCCTCGGCCGTGGAATCGAGCAGCAGCCGCACCTGCGCGTCGCGTTGCTCGAGACGCGCCACGGCGCGTTCGAGTGCGCCGGCCTGCGCCGCATAACGGCGGTCAATCACCGAGGTCAACACCACCAGCGCCAACACCAGCGACGTTACGGCGGTGATCCCCGCCGTTCCCAGCGCTGAGATGCTCACCGCATGAGCTAAATCGGGCGCCGGGCCCGGAACCACAAAGATGGCCGCTGCCATGCCGGTGTAATGCATGACCGGAATCGCGCAGCCCATGACGGCAGCGCAGAAGAGCTTGAAGCGCAGGCGGCTCTCGCCTTCACCGCCGCGCACGCGGAACTGCAGCCACAATGCGACCAGCGAAATGAGCACCGCCAGCAACACCGACCCCGCCACAATCCACAGATTCCATCGGCACATGGCGGGCAGGCGCATGGCCGCCATGCCGATGTAATGCATGGCCGCGATGCCGCCGCCCATAAATGCGCTGCCGGTCAGCGCGTGCCGCCAGCGCATTTCGCGGCGGCTGACGACAAACAGCGCGACGGCCGAGGCCGCGATGGCGGCCAGCAACGATAGCAGCACGGTCGGCCAGTCGTATTCGACCGGCATGGGCAGGCGGAAGGCCAGCATGCCGATATAATGCATGGACCAGATGCCCAGCCCCATCGCGCACGCGCCGCCGGTCAGCCAGAGCCAGCGGAAGTGCGCGCGTGCGGCTGTGACCCGGCCAGCAAGATCGAGTGCGGCATAGGAGGCTCCGATGGCGATCACCACCGACAGCACGACCAGCGGCCAGTTGTAATGATACGGTAGAGCAGTCATACCCAACGGCACCTCAGCCTCGCCACCATAAAAGTTGCAACCTCCGGCCGGAAGATTGGGATGACACCAGGCGCACTACACTCTTATCGTCCGGTCAGCGGCTGCACTGTAGTCGAAAATGGCCGGGCGGGGTCTCGCGCCCGTCAAGGCGCAGTTTAGTGCCAGCTTGCGATTGGCCCGGCGGGTGCCGGTCAACGCCCATTCCGCCACGCCAGCCTTTGGGGTAGAGCTACTTTATAGCGGATGGGGGTTGCCGTGTCACGGCGGTGGCCGCAGGCGGGCCGGGTGGGTGCGGTTGCCGTTATGCGGCTTTTTTGCGCCGCTTCCGCGCGGTACTGTGGGCGTGGCGCGAGAGCGCCTGGTGCGAAGCCGTGTTTTTCGGTTCGCGCTGCAGCGCGGCGGTGCGGGTGCGGGAGCGCTTGGGTGAGGCTTTCGTTGCCGGGCTTTTCTGGCCTTTGCTGTAGGCGCGGGCGGCGCTCTTGCGTGTTTTCGCCGAGGTCTTGCCTTTCTTCGGCGGCTGGAGCGGAATCCCCGCGCGGCGGGCTTCGTTCAAGCCAATCGCGATCGCCTGTTTGGGCGAGCGGGCGCCGTGTTTGCCGTGGCGGACGTGTTCGATTTCCTCGTGAACGAACTCGCCGGCGGCGGTCGAGGGCTGCTTGCCCTGGCGCAGATCCTGCCGGGCTTTCCGGAGTGTGGTTGGGTTGGGCATCCCGAATAAGATGCCGCGACCGTGGAAAAATGTAACCTTTGCCGCCGGGACCGCTCAAACTATAGCTTGAGACGTTCGCTCCAAATCGTGGCGCTGGTTACGCTGGTGCTGGCACCGCTATTCAGCTTCGCCAATAGCGTCGCTGGCCGGCCGATCTGCTGCTGGTGGATGCAGTCGTGCGCGATGGCGCAACCGCATGGGAGCATGGGTGCCATGGCACATTGCCACATGACGGCGGCCTGCAACACGGTCGCCCCAGTTCCGGCAGCTGCACCTGAGTTGCCGGTACCGCTGTTCCCGCCAGCCGCGATGCAGCGGCAGGCGGCGTCTAGCAGCGATGCAGGGAGCTGGCATCCGCCGCTTGCGGGCGGCGAACTTGCCGGGTTCACGCCCGCCGTTTTCCATATTCCGCTCGCATAGGTTCTCCTCTCCTCTGAAGTCGAGTTCCTTTTTCCCCAGGCCGAAGGAGGCCCGCGTGCGGCTGTTTTCACTATTGCTGTTGTGTGTTTGTCTTCCGGTTTCCGCCTTATCCCAGGCGGTTACCATCCATGGCATCGTCCATGATCCTGATCACCGTCCCATCGCTCATGCCACGGTACTGCTCGAGTCGGCCACCGGTGCGCGGGCGGCGCAATCCAATGACAACGGCGAGTTTAACTTTGCCAAGGTCACGCCCGCTGCCTACCAGCTCATTGGCACTGCCAAGGGCTTTGGCAAGCGTCAGCTATCGATTCAAGTCGAGGCGAGCGACAACCCGGTGTTTCATCTGGAACTGCCGCTGCAATCGCAGTCACAGCAGATAACGGTGGCCGCCAAAACCGAGCAGCTCAGCAGCGAAACCTCGACCTCGCAAACCACCGTCACCGCGCAGCAGATTCTGCGCGCGCCGGGCGCCGACCGCGCCAACAGCCTGGCCATGATCACCGATTTCGTGCCCGGCGCCTA
>JBOGKK010000056.1:0-6267 GCA_050745425.1 Terriglobales bacterium | reverse complement strand
GTTGCTGTCGTGATCCTGCTTGATGACGCCGCCCTTGATGGTGATGCCGCCGAACAGGCCGCGGCTGCGGGAGTAGGCGAGCATTTTGGCTTTGAGGCGCAGGTCGGTTTCGGCGCTGGCGTCGCGGCCGACGGGACCCGCGGTGGCGGCCATGTCGCCGCCGAGCGAGACATGGTCGTTCAGCAGCGAGTTCTCGCCCGCGCGCGTCATGATCAGCATCACCACGTCGCTCTCCTGGGCGCCGATCTGCAGGCCAAAGCTCACGCCGCCAAGACTGACGAACAACGGTGCCGACCATCCGGCGCCGTGTCCCTTGCTGGCGGCCACGCGGCAGGTGACCACGCCGCGGCCGAGCGCGCCGCCGAAACCAAAGCCGGCGCGCTTGTAGCCGGGCACGATCATCACGCACTGCGCATGCTGCAGGATGAGGCTGGGAATACCGCCATCGGGTGCGCTCATGATTTCATGAAACACTTCCGCCGAGCGCTGCAGACGGCGCAGAGCTTTTTGCGCGTGTGCGCGTGGCGCCAGCACGGCAACCAGGCCAAGCGCAAGGGTCAAGACGAGAATACGCGACAGGTGAGTTCGATTCATTTATTCTCCGGAGGACGATGGCCGAGCAGATGGAAGGCCTGGGTAACACCGCCGATGGGGCAGGCCGCGGTCCAGCGCAGCGTCTGCCGGATCACCGGGTCCTGCTCTTCGCCGGTGTCGCACTCAACATCGTGGCTGAGGCAGCGGAACACGCCCGCACCATCATGCACGATTTCGCAGCCGCAGCGCTGCGAAAGATTCCGCCGTGCGCGTTCGACGACGGCTCGCAATTGCTCGTCGCTGTCGGCGGGATCGACGGGTTCAAGCGGGGAATCGTAGTCTTCGAGGGTAAACACCGCACCCAATACCGAGCCTGGCTGCAATTCACCGGCTCCAACAAAAAATGCCTCCAGCCCCACCTGGCTGGCAAACCATCGCACACGTTCCTTGACCGCCTCGTCGCTCACGCGAGCACCTCTGAGAGCAGTATAGCGATAAAATCAAAGGGAGACGGAATGGAAACCCTCGTGCAAATCGAGACTGCGGCGCCGCTGCGGGCCCCGCGTCCGGACTGGCTCCGGGTGCGGCTACCGGGTGGGGAGAACTACCATCATTTAAAGAAATTGGCGCGCGAGCTTCAGCTGCACACGGTATGCGAATCTGCGCGTTGTCCCAACATTGGCGACTGCTGGAACCGGGGCACGGCGACGTTCATGATTCTGGGCAACCTGTGCACGCGCCGCTGCGGGTTCTGCGCCGTGCCCAAGGGCCGGCCGTTGCCGGTGGACCACGATGAGCCGCGCCGCGTGGCCGAGGCGGTGGCACGGCTGCAGCTGCAGCACGCGGTGATCACGTCGGTGGATCGGGATGACGACAACCTGGGCGGCGCCCGCATCTTCGCGGAAACGATCCGCGCCATTCACGAGCGGCTGCCGGTATGCTCCATCGAGGTGCTGATTCCGGATTTCCGGGGCAGCGCCGAGGCGCTGCAGATCGTGCTGGGGGCGCACCCGCAGATTCTGAACCACAACACGGAAACCGTACCCGAACTCTACCGCTTCGTCCGCCCGGGCGCCAAATTCGAGCGCTCGCTGGAGCTGCTGCGTAACGTCAAGCGATTTGCGCCCGGCATGCTCAGCAAAAGTGGGCTCATGCTGGGCTTGGGCGAAACCGAAGCGCAGCTTTTCGCGGCGCTGGAAAAACTGGCCTCCACAGGATGCGACATTCTCACCCTGGGCCAATACCTGCGGCCCACGCGCAACCACTTGCCGGTCAAGCGCATGTACACGCCGGCCGAGTTTGACGCCATTCGGCATCAGGCGCTCACCATGGGGTTTGGCCACGTCGAGGCTGGGCCTTTGGTCCGCAGCTCGTACCACGCACGGGACCAAGCCGAGCAGGTCGTCCCGCGCGGGCTGCCTGTGTAGTGCTGCGAGCGCGTGTATCTGCATCCTAAATCCGAGGATGCCGGGTCTTCGCACAATCGGGATCGCGTTGGCGGTGCTTGGGATTTCGCTCACCGCAATGTTGGTCCTGGTATGGCTTGCACCGGCGCACCTGGTGACGCTGCTCGTATACCTGCCCGGCATCGTCATCTCGGAAGCTTTGTTCGGGCCCTGGGCGGGACTGGGCTCGGTGCTGGTCAGTATTGCCGGCAGCGGCTTTTATCGCATCTGGTACTTTCCGCTCCAATCCCCCCGGCACGCACTTCCCTTGCACCGTACGTTCGCGGAGGAGTCGATCCTGCTGGTCGTCGGCCTTTTCATCGTGTGGCTGATGGATCAGCGCACCCGCAGCCAGCATCGCGTGGCGAGCAGTGCGCAGCAGTTGGCTGCGGTGATGGGCAACGTCAGCGACGCGGTGGTGATTTTCGGCAGCGATTTCCGTCTGCGTTCGATGAATGCGGCCGCACAGGCGATGCTCGATCGCGACCAGCCGGGAGAGTCCTTGATCGGCGAACGCGCCGATGAACTGGCGTTGCGGTTCCAGTTCACGCCCGCGGATGCGAACGTGAACACGTCCTTGCCCGCCAGCCTGGAAGCGGCCAGCCGTGCCGGCATCACGATCGACGAGAAGGGTACGATCCTTGATGTCGGCCGCAACCGCCGCATTGAGGTTGTGATCCATGCCATCCCGTGGTGTAGACCCACGGGCGGCGTCGAAGGCTCGGTGGTGGTGATCACCGATCTGTCGGCGGTCAAGGATTTACAGCTGCGCTTGCTCGACTGCGCGCGCCAGGCGGCGATCGGGAAAATGTTTACCGGTCTTAGCCATGACTTCAACCACGCGCTCGACATTGTGCGCCGTGCGCTGGCGGTGCTCGACCTGCACGAAAATGCGTCCGCCGAAGAGCGCCGCCACTACCGCGACATGATTGACCGCGCCGCCGTCGACGGCAGCCGTATCGTACGCCGGCTGCGCGATTACCTGGCGGGCAGTGATGCCAGCACGCAAGTTGCCCTGTCCGATGTTGCGCAGGAAGCGATCGAGATAACGCGGCCGCTCTGGCGCAATCGCCCCGCCCTCGAAGTGGTGCAGCACCTGCAGCCGGTGCCGGCCGTCAAAGGCCAGCGTAGTGATCTGGAACGCATCCTGGTCAACTTGTTATTCAACGCCATAGACTCGATTGGAACAAACCCCGGACGCATTGTGATCCAGACGGAATCGGATGCCAAGCACGTGCGCGCCTGGGTGGAGGACAACGGCCCGGGCATAGCGCCTGCGCTGCTGCCGCGCCTGTTTCAGGCCTACTACACCACCAAGCCGCACGGCATGGGCCTGGGGCTGTTCGGCGCCTCCGAAACGGCGCATCAGCATGGCGGGACGCTGCAGGTGACCAGCGATCCTCACAAAGGCACGCGCTTCACACTGGAAATCCCGCGCGATGCCAGCCATTAAACGATGGTGCCGCAGAAGGGACTCGAACCCCCACTCCCTTGCGAGAACGTGGACCTGAACCACGCGCGTCTGCCAGTTCCGCCACTGCGGCACGTTCGTTTATTCTACCTTAGCAACGGCGGCTGGCGAGGCCGCATCGCAAGCCTTATTGTCCGCACTCCAAAGGAGACGCGATGCCGCACGAGAACCTGCCGCAACTGAAATCCCTGCTGGTCGACGAGATGGAAGACCTGCTCCACGCCGAAAACCAGCTCGTCAAAGCCCTGCCCAAGATGGCCAAAGCCGCGCATTCACCGCAGCTTCGGCAATGCTTCGAGGATCACCTCGAGCAGACCCGCGGTCACATCGAGCGGCTCAGCCAGGCCTTCGAGTTGCTGAACGTGAAAGGCAAAGCACAGACCTGCAAAGGCATGCAAGGGCTGATTGAAGAAGGTGAAGAAAACATTAACGAAGGCAAAGGCCGCGACCCGGCCAGCGCCGATCTCAGCATCGTCATTGCCGCGCAGAAGGTCGAGCACTACGAAATATCCGGCTACGGCTCGCTGCGCACGCTTGCCGACCGCATCGGCGAAATGCAGGTGGCACGGCTGCTCGCCGACACCGAAGCGGAAGAGCGCACCGCCGACGAACGCCTGACCGACGTTTCGCAGCCGCTTTTTGCCAAAGCGGCCTAAGCGAGCGGTTTAATGGTTAAACAACGGCGGTTTGCCAACTGGCGGCAATTTCGGCGCGGCTGGGCTTGGGGCGAGTTTCCAAATACGCCTCAATCTCGTGCAGCAATGGTGCCACGCCGTCGACAAGATGGAACATCTTGCGCTTCTGCTCCCAGCGGCACACCACGATGCCGGCGCGCTGGAGGCGCGCAAGCGAGTGGGAAACCCGGCTCTGCTCGAAGCTGAGCGTTTCGGCGATCTGAGAGACGGTGGCGCCGCGGCGGCGGAGCATTTGCACGATGGCCATGCGGGAGACGTTCGACAAAGTGGAGAAGAATTCGCGATATTCGTTGTGTTCCATGCCCAAAAACCCTCGGCGGCCCGAAACTTGCACGTGAAGGCGCCTACCACTGACAACGGACCAAGCGAAGCAAAGTTACAGATTTTGTATAAAATTTATTCTTCCGTCACATCGCCAGTCCAATCGAGGGTTTCGATACCCTCCGGCAGGCTTAACACCAGCGCTCGGGCCTGGGGAAAGCGCCGCTGCAAGAGATCGATGTCGGCTGTATCTGCTTCAAACCAAAGGCCATCGGGCAGATCCTGCGCGGAGACGACCTCCAACCCCCAGGTGTTGCAGTACTGCACTACCTCAGGTTGAGCGGGCTCGCCGTTCGCGCTGGCGATACGGCGGCAGCCGCAGCCGCGGAAAAACGCGACGGCGTGGTTCAGGTCCATGCGCCGCTGGCGAGTGGTTGCAAAGGCGCGACGGTCGTATGCGAGGCTGGTCTCGTCGCTGTGGCGCAGCGCCAGGGCGAGCTTTTGCGCGGCCTCGAGGGGGGTGCTGCCGTCGCGGGCAGCCTGCTGCGCCAGCCATGCGCCATGCTCCAGCACCAGGGTGGGGTCGGGCTCGGTGACCCCGCCGACCAGCAGGTCGAACAGCTTGCGCAGCGCATCGGCGCTGGCGATACCCTGGGCTTGCGCGTTGCTGGTCATGCGCTCGCCCGCCCAGGCGATCTGAGACTCGGCGTAGGCATCGCGAAGCGCCTCGGCCAGAGCGGTGGGATTATCCGGCGCCGCGAGGTAGCCGTTCACGCCATGGATGATCTGCTCGGCGAGTCCGCCCACGGCTGTGGCCACCACGCGGGCGCCGGCGGCTTGGGCGTCGGCGGCGAGACGGCTGAAGGGCTGTTCCCAGCGCGGCGGTATGGCGACGACACCACAGTCGGCGAGCAAGGCGGGCAACTGGCCGGGCGGCGGCGGTGTTTGAAATCCAAGCGCGTGGCGTTCGGCAAAGCTGCAGCGCAATTGCAACTGGGTGGGCTCATCGTAGTCACCCAGCACCTCGATCTGCAGGGGCTCCTGAATCAGATCGAGCGCGGCGCCGAGCAGTTCGCCGCCGCCGGCATGGCCGGGCCCGCCGGCGTACAAAAGCCGGCGCGGGCCGGCATGAGGAGCGCGCGAGGCGGCTGCCGGCTGGGGGCGATGGTCGAGGCCGAGGCGTGGGGTGATGACCGCGACGCGCTCGGGCGGGGCGCCTTGCTGGACCCAGAAGTCGCGCGCAAAGCGCGAGCTGGCGACCAGGGCGTCGGCGCGCACCAGCGCGGTGCGCCAATCCAGCGGGCGATGGCGGTACAAGACCGTGCGCAACGGCAGCTCCGCGGCGCGGCGCAGCGCGCCGCTCACGCACCAGGCGCATTTCCAGCCGGTGCGGCCGGGTCCGCTGCAGCGTTCCTGGCTGCGATGCCACAGCCGCTGGGTGGGGCAGAGCGGGGTGAAATCGTGCAGGAACACGGCGTAGGGGATGCTGCGCTCGCGCAGGTCGAGCAGCAGGACCGGGCTAAGGGCGCCGAGGTGCTGCACGAACACGGCCTGGGGCGCGGCGATGTCGAGAGCACGGTGCCAGGCCGACAAGGCGCCCTCGCCGGCGGCGGGCGTGATGACGTGGAGGCCGTCCCAGGCGGGCGGGGCCGAGTCCGGCTGCGGCGTCAGGCTGAGCACCCAGCCGCCCAGCGCGCGCGCCACTTCCCACACGTATTGTTCGATATCGCCCTGCGATTGCGGGTAGAGCGCATGCACGACCTGCAACAGTGGTGTTGTGGACCCCACCGAGTTATCCTAGGGCAAAACCAGACTCGGTGTAGAGGGCTTCGGGAAGTTACGTGCGGCTTTTCCTGATGTC
>JBOGKK010000055.1:0-18864 GCA_050745425.1 Terriglobales bacterium | reverse complement strand
TGGCTTTGGGTTGACATTCAACCCGAGCGTATACCTGCTCGGGTAAGATGTCAACCCCTGGAAGAAACGCTTACTGGCCGGCGCCGGACCAGCTTACCGGAGCCAGGATCGCATCGAGGCGGTCGAGCGTGCCCTGGACGCGCTCGAGGTGGGGGATGCGCAGGCCGTTGTGGTAGTCCAGCGCAAAGGGGGAGACGGTGACGCCGTGCTTGACCAGCAGCGTAATGGGCTCGGAACTGTGCTCGGCATCCAGAATTGCCTGGCGGAGGGTAGCGACCGAGAAGACCTGGCCGTTGACCGCCTCGATGGTGTTGCCGGGAGCGAGGCCGGCCTTGAAGGCCACGCCATCCCAGTTGACGGCGAAGAGTTCGCCGTTGGCGCCGACCGAAAGGCCGAGTGAAGTGGCGAAGCTGGCGCCGAAGCGGCGGCGGCCGGGCGCGCCCTTGGGCTCGGTATCGTTGTAGACGAGCTTGTAACCGCCCTGGGTGATGCCTTGCATGGGGACGGCAGGGTGAATCTCGTAGACACGGGTGCGGAAGAATTGCTTCCAGTCGTAGGGCTGGACCTGGTTGAGCGCAGCGCAGAGCTGATCGAAGGTGTAGCCCTTGGTGACGAAGCTGCCGTTATCCATGCCGTAGAAGAGGTGGGCAAAGTCGTCGAGCGATTTCTTGCCACCGCTGAGGCGGCGGATGGTGGTGTCGGCATCGAGCCAGATGAGGACGCTTTCGGTGTAGTAGTCTTCCCCGCGCAACCAACTGGGCCAAGTGACGGGGGTGCGGTGGGAAATTTCCTCCTGGGTGGTGGTCCCCTCAACCGAGCGCCAGTCACGGCCGGGGCTGGCGGCGAAGTTGGCGGCAAGGCTGGCGAGCTGATTATGGATCTGGGCCACGCTATCCATATGAGCGCGGGCGCTCAGGACGACGCCCCAGTATTGGGTGAGGCCTTCGTAGACCCAGAGCAGATCATCCTGCATGGGATAGCTGAAGTTGGGGGTCCAGAGATCCCAGGGGCGGCGGAATTTGCCGTTCCAGGAGTGGGTGTACTCGTGCGAGAGCAACTGATCGCCGTGCCAGTCAAGAAAGTGATTGGCCGTGGTGCCGTCTTCACTGGACTGATGATGCTCGAGACCCTCGCCACCGATGGTATTGCTGATGGTGAGCAGGAAATCGTAATGCTTGTAATGGTGGGAATGGAACAGGTTCAGTGCCTGCAGGGCAAGGTCTTTGTGCCACTGCAGCTCGTCGGGCGTCAGGACGCCTTCTTCCGGGGTATCAGAAAAGACGTTGAGATGGACGGGATCGCCGGGGTTGGGCGACAGGTTATAGCGGTGATAGTTGACGCCGGCGTAGAGCGGCGAATCGACCAGGGTGTTGAGCGGCACATCGGCGAAATGGACGGTCTGGCCGTCCTGGCTGGCGGTGGTGAGGGCGGTCGCATATTTCCAGCCCGCCGGCATTTTCACCGCAGGGGCGTAGTTGATGTCGCGGGAGAAGTAGCCGGCAGGATAGAGGACGACGGTGTTCCAGGAAAGGTCAATGATGTTGTGGTCGAAGCTGATGCGCCCTTCGCTGGGCAACAGCGGGACGAGGAATTGAAAGCGTACGTCGAGGGCATGCACACCCGCGGGGACGGTGAGGTGAAAGGCGTAGACATCCACATCGCTGCGCGACCAGGGGATGCGCTGCCCGTTGGCGGTAATGACCAGGCCGCCGAGATCCTTGATGGCGCTGGTGGTGGCGTGATTTCCGGGGATCCAAGCGGGAAACAGCAGGGTGAGTTTGCCGGGCGCCACGGGGACGGTCTCATGCACCTGGATGATGCGCTGCGCCACATTGGTAAAGTCAGCCAGCAGATGGATGGTGCCGGGCGCGTAAGGAACGTCGCGCGGAGTGGGCAGCGGCGGCGGCAGGGGCGCGGGCATGGGGCCGACACCTTGTTGGGCGAGAAGACCGAGGGCCAGGAACGGCAGGACGAAGACGGCAGCAAACCGAAGACGCATGGGACCTCCCGCAGTTCAGGGTAGCAGGGAAACGGGAAAAGGGCTAAGGGAATAGGGAGATTAAGGCGCGGAGACTGGAGCAACCCAGATTTTCTGAGCGGCAGCGGCGGCGAGGGTGACCGGACCGGAGCCGAGCGCAAGGCTGAGCGTGCCGTCGTAGTTGCGGGCCGTGACGACGAGCGGAGTATTGGGGCGCAGACCGAGCCGGTCGAAATACTCGAGCAACTGGCGATCGCGTTCGTGCATGCCGGCAATGCGGAGGGGCGCCGACGGGGCCGCCTCCCACAGGCTCTGCAGGCCGGCCTTGCGGCGCTCGGCGGCACTTTTGTTGATGGGGTTGCCGTGCGGGCAAAGGCCGCCGGAACCGAGCCTTTCGATCAGGCGGCGCTCGACGTCGGGCGAGATGGAGTGCTCGAGGCGTTCGGCTTCCTCGTGGACCTTAAACCATTCGACGCCGAGCATTTCGTACAGCATGCGCTCGATGAGGTGATGGCGGAGGCGCATGCGGTCGGCGAGGGCGCGGCCGGTTTTGGTAAGCAGGATGCGGCCCCTGGCGTCAACCCAGACGAGCTTGTCGCGCTTGAGGCGGCGCAGAGCGAGGGTGACGGCCGGGGCGGAAATGGCGAGCCAGCGGCCCAAGGTGGCGGCGATGACCGGGCCCTCTTCGGACTCGGCTTCGGCGATGGCCTTAAGGTAATCCTCCTTAGAAACGGTTAATTCCATAGAGGTTTGCTCCCAAGCCTAGCAAACTTCATTCATGAAATCCAGGCAAAAGAAATGGCTTAACTATGGTTAAATAAAACAATGCAGCCGGAGATGGGGACGGAGCGGAAAGCAGCGCCGGCATGGCATCCCTCACTGGAGGGGATGCACGACACGGTGGCGACGCCGCCGGCGCAGGCGGGCTTCTGGCGGCATTGGAAGGCGTTTGTCGGGCCGGCGGTGCTGGTCAGCGTGGGCTACATGGATCCGGGCAATTGGGGCACGGATCTGCAGGCGGGGGCGCAATACCACTTTGGCCTGCTGTGGGTGGTAGCGGTGGCCAGCCTGATGGCCATCTTCATGCAGATCCTGTCGGCGCGGCTGGGAGTGGTGACCGGCAAGGATCTGGCACAGTGCTGCCGCGACTGGTATCCGCGCTGGACGCGATGGCCGAACTGGATTCTGAGTGAAATCGCCATCGCCGCCTGCGATCTGGCGGAAGTGCTGGGCAGCGCGGTGGCGCTGAATCTGCTGTTTCACATTCCGCTGCTATGGGCGGTGATCATCACCGGCTTTGACGTGCTGATCCTGCTGGCGATGCAGCGGTACGGGGTGCGGACGATCGAAGCGGTGGTCACGCTGCTGATCTTCACCATGGGGTTGTGCTACTGGCTGGAGATTTTCGTGCTGCCGGCGACGCATCCGAGTTTTGCCGCTATGGGAAAGGCGATCATCAGCCCCAGCTTCGGGCAGGCGGGAATGATGTACGTGGCCATCGGCATCATCGGCGCGACGGTGATGCCGCACAACCTGTATCTGCACTCAGCGCTGGTGCAGAGCCGCAAAATCCGGCGCGATGGACCCTCGCTCCGCAAGGCAATCAGCTTCAATACGCTGGATTCGACGGTGGCGCTGACGCTGGCATTTTTTCTCAATGCCGCGATTCTGGTGCTGGCGGCGATGGTGTTTTACGGCAAGGCGGGGGTGATGCTGCCGAGCGGCGTGTACGTGCACTTCACCGCCGACACGGACTGGATACGGCAGGCGTATCTGACGCTGGAGCCGCTGCTGGGCACCATCGCGGCCAGCTTTCTGTTTGCGATTGCGCTGCTGGCGAGCGGGCAGAGCAGCACGATCACGGGCACCATGGCGGGGCAGGTGGTGATGGAAGGCTTCATGCACTGGCGCATCGCGCCCTGGCTGCGGCGGCTGATTACGCGGCTGTTCGCGCTGGTTCCGGCGGTGCTGATCATCGGCCTGCGCGGTGAGAGCAGCGTGACCGATCTGCTGACGCTGAGTCAGGTGATTCTCGCGCTGCAGCTTCCATTCGCCATGTTCCCGCTGCTGCATTTCACCAGCTTCCGCAAGCGCATGGGGAGATGGCGCAGCCCGGCATGGCTGCAGATCGCTGCCTGGTCGAGCGCGCTGCTGATTACCGCCGCCGACATTTATGCGTTGCCCACATCGCTGCATATCGCCTGGCAGGTGATCATCGGACATTGAAGCAGATGTGACGCTTTTGTGATACAGTTGCGCCGCAGGAGGAGTCCATGCGGCGCATCCTGATCGTAATCCTGACCCTGGCGGCTGCCGGGCTGGCACAAACGGCGAACTGGCAGCAGACCTACAGCAAGCGGGATGTGATGATCCCGATGCGCGACGGCGTGCGGCTGTATACGGAGATCTACGCGCCGCGCGCGCCGCATGGGCCGCTGCCGTTTGTGATCACGCGTACGCCCTACGGACTCAGCAACAACCCGGCCGGCTATAGCCGCATGCTGGCGCTGTATCCGATGATGGAGCAGCAGGGCTACATCTTCGTGATGCAGGACATCCGCGGGCGCTACCGGTCGGAGGGCAAGTTCGTGATGCAGCGCCCGCCGCGCGACCGCAGCCAGCCCCATTCGACCGACGAGGCGACCGACACCTACGACACCATTGCCTGGCTGCTGAAGAACGTGACCGACAACAACCGGCGTGCCGGGCTGCTGGGTATTTCCTACGGCGGCTGGCTGACGGCGATGGCGCTGGAGGAACCGCATCCGGCGATGAAGGCGGTGTCGGAGCAGGCCTCGCCCGCAGACATGTTCCTGGGAGATGATTTCCATCACAATGGCGCCTTCCGCCTCAGCTACGGCTTCGAATACGTGGCCATGATGGAGACCGGCAAAACCAACACCCTGTTTCAATTTCCCGAATACGACACCTTCGGTTGGTATTTGCGTCTGGGCTCGCTTGCCAACGTAAACACGAAAATCTTCCATAACCAAAAGCCCACCTGGAACGACTTCGTCAAGCACCCCAACGACGACACCTTCTGGCGCCAGCAATCGTTTGCCAGCGAACTGAAAAACGTACAGCTCAGCGTGCCCGATCTGAATGTGGCCGGCTGGTGGGATCAGGAAGATTTCTACGGACCAGTTGCGATTTACAAAACCCTGTTGCCGCACGATGTACACCATTACGATTACCTCGCCATCGGACCCTGGAATCATGGTGGATGGTCGCACGGCAAGGGCGATCATTTGGGGCCAGTCGCGTTTGGCAGCGACACCAGCAGCTACTTTCGCGCGCAGATTCAGGCGCCGTGGTTTGCCTATTGGCTCAAGGATGAGGGGACAAAGCCGCCGCAGGTGCGCACGTTCGAGACCGGTACGAATCAATGGCAGCAGTTTGCCGCCTGGCCACCCGCGCACCGCACCACCACGCGTGCTCTTTATATGCACGCCGATCATCGCCTCTCCTTCGCAAAACCCACCGGCGCGGGTGCGGCCTTCGACAGCTACGTGTCCGATCCCGCGCACCCGGTACCCTACCGGCATCGGCCGATTCAGGAAACCTACGGCCCGGGCAGCCAGTGGTACACGTGGCTGGTGGAAGATCAGCGCTTCGACAACAACCGTCCGGGGGTGGTGGGCTGGACGACGCCGGTGCTGACCGCGCCGCTCTGTGTCGCCGGCAACATCCAGGCCAACCTGTACGCATCGACGACCGGCAGCGATAGCGACTGGGTGGTCAAGTTGATCGATGTCTACCCCCAAAGCTACGCGACCGAACACGCGATGGCTGGCTACGAGCTGATGGTGGCCGACGAGATATTCCGCGGGCGCTACCGCCAGAGCTTCGAGGTGCCGCACCCGATTCCGCCGAACCAGGCTGAGCTGTACAGCTTTTCGCTGCACACCAACGATCATTGCTTTTTGCCCGGCCACGCCATCATGGTGCAGGTGCAGAGCAGTTGGTTTCCGCTCTACGACCGCAACCCGCAGACGTTCGTGTTCAATATTTTCAAGGCGCCCGCCAGCGCCTTCCGCAAAGCCACGCAGCGCATTTACGCCAGCCCGCGGTTCCCTTCTAATATCGCCCTGCCGGTGCGCTCCGCAGGGCATTAGCGACGTAGTCGGCCAATGGTTGCCGGATCCGGAATTCGAAAAGATTTTGGCCCAGCAGCGCCCGATCGACTGGAGGAAATGTGGCACTGCGAGTCGCCATCGATGCCAACCGCATCGCGGATCTTCTGAGTGGCGGCGCCGCCCTTGGAGGCCGTTCCCGAACTGATGCGGCTCTGCGCTTGTGCTCCATGCCGCGGCGTCATCTCCCTTGCACGCCGAGCACCTCCAGGAATGTCATCTCACCGTCCTGTGCATGCACGATCACCTCCCGGCCGCTCATATCCCGGCAAGGATCAAACGTCTGGCCGGGCATCACCATCCCGCGCCAGGAAAATTGCTTCCCGGCGCTGAAATGCAGTCGCAAGCCGTGACTGTTCAGGTCCAGCCAAAGCGAGTCGATCGCGCCAGTCGGGCACGCTTCGTATCCCACCCGTCCTCGCACCACGAGCGGCGGCGGAGGCGGCGGCCGCGCCATGGCCTTGCGCGGGGCCGGCACACGGGCCAGGACTGCACCGGTTGGGTTGTGCTGCGCCGTCTGTAACTGAAGCTGCAGTTGACCCTGGGCCTGCAAGATTGCCTCGCGGCACTGTCCCACCCGCGCCAGCGAACCGGTCCGCCGCTCCGCCGCGCGGAACAGCCGGATTGCTTCCTGCAGATTACCCGCGTTGAACTGCAGCGTAGCGGCGTTCCAGCGATAGACCCACTCACCCGGTTGCAGCGCAATCGCGCGTGCCTCGGCCGCCATAGCCGCCGGCAGTCCCTTCGGCAACGCCGCTTCCAGCTGCGCCAACAAATCGAAAGCAGGCGCAAACCCCGGCCGCATCCGGGTAGCGTTCTGCAGCGGACGCAGCAGCGCTGCAGCCGCCATGGGGCCCGGTTTTTCACCGCGCAGCGTCGCTGCGGCCAATAGCACAGCAGCCAGCTCGTCGGCAGGGTTCGCCTTGAGGGCGCGCCGCAGCCCGTGCTGCGCGTCTGCGTATTCGTGCCGGCGAAAGGCGACCAGACCGCGAACCTGTTCGGCGAGCGCATTCGCGGGATCGCGGCGCAAGATGCTCTGCGCCCTCGCGTCTGCGGCGGTGTACCGCCGGCCGTAGGCCAGCACACTCGCTGCAATCGCCCCGCCCTCGATGCCCGTGAGCGGTGTCGTACGGAATGCCTTGTCCTGTACTGCAGCCGGCAACGTCACCTGAGCGTCGTGGAGATTCCATGGGCGGAGCGAGGCGACGACGTCCTTTTGCAGTGTTTCGAGATCGCCGAAACTGGCCACGGCGGCGGCGGTTGGATCTGCGCCGCTCTGCACGCGCGTCCAATAGTCATTGAGTCGATGCAAGTGCTGGCTCAGATCGCCCAGCATGAGGAAATGCACCACCGCCCAGCATTCCGGATAAAAAATCGAGCTCTTGTCCTGATCGAAGTGGTAGGGCGAATCCAGACCGACGGCGAACAATGACTTGAGCGGCATGAGCCGGGGCGCGTGCAAGATTCGCAAAGGAAAGCTATCCGCACCACCGACCTCGGCATCCGCGCCCTCAATGCGCGCCGTTTGCAAAAACTCCGCGATCCCTTCGTTCAGCCATGGCGGCACAGGAGATGGCAACCGGTCCATGAGGTAGTGCGCGTACTCATGATAGATCGTCGCAAAGCCGTCAGGGCGGTCGAGAACGTCCCGGCGCAGCAGGATGAAATCCAGAAATTCCGTGGGCTGATAAATGCTGCTGCTCTTGCGGGTCCTGCGGGTGAACTCGGACGGTTCGAGCGCCTGAAATTCCTCCCAGTTGCGCACGGCCACGACTTCCAGCGGCTGCGGGGCGTTCAGATCGAGCGACGGGAAGAGTTGGTGGAACAGCTGCCGCATGCGCTCCATGTGTCCCGCCAGATTGCGCGCGGCTGTGGCGTTGCAATCGCAGTAGACCGCAAAGTCCGGGTTCTGCACTTCAACCCAGAGCTGGGCCTGTGCGGTAGCGAAAAGGGCCAGCGCCACGGTAACCGCCAGAACTACTCCGACTCGCCTCATCCTTCGCCCCACATATGAGAAATCCCGGGATTTCCCGTTTGATTCTCCCTTGGCGGGCGCGGCAGGATTCGAACCTGCGACCGTCGGCTTAGAAGGCCGATGCTCTGGTCCAACTGAGCTACGCGCCCGCGTTCTGCTTATTGTGGCGTAGACTTTGCGGTATGTGGAAACGATTGCTGGCGGGTATAGGGCTGTTTCTCCTGCTGGGCGCCGTCGCGCCGGGCCAGGCGGTGGATCCCGGGATTCTGGCCGCGATCCAAAAAACGCCGGCCATTGACGATCATGCCCATCCGCCGGCGCTGCCGGTGAACGGCGTCGCCGATACCAACTACGACGCGCTGCCCTGCCCGCCGCAGGATCCGATTCCGCCCACGCTGGTCAGCCAGCCCAGCAACCCCATCTACCAGCAGGCATGGATGGCGCTGTTCGGGGCGCATACTGCGGCACAGGAGCTGGCCGCCAAGGCGCGCGCGAAGCGCACGCTGGGCCTGGGCTATCCGGATTGGGTGCTGAGCAAGCTCGGCATCCAGACCGAATTCGCCAACCGCGTGGCCATGGGGCCGGGCCTGGCGCCGCCACGCTTCCGCTGGGTCGCCTTCGACGACGCGCTACTGCTGCCGCTCAATACGGCGGGGCTCGCGGTCAATCCCGACCTCAAATTCTTCCTGGGGCGCGAGGCCATGATTCTGCACGAATATCTGACCGCGCTGCACCTTCGCCAGCCCCCCGGCACGCTCGCGGCCTACCTGCAGCAGGTCGTGATTCCGACGCTGAAACGCGAGAAGGCCTCCGGCGCGGTGGCCGTCAAGTTCGAAGCCGCCTACCTGCGCCCGCTCGACTTCCATCGCCCCGATGACCGGCTGGCGCGCGCCGTATACGCCGGCGGAGGCGCACCCGGCGCGGCGCGCTACTACAAACTGCAGGACGCCATATTCCATGCCATCGCGAGCGAGGCCGGGAAGCTCGGCCTCGCAGTTCATTTTCACACCGGCTTCGGCTGCGGATCGTACTTCAATATCGCCGGCGCCAATCCGGCTTTACTCATGGATGTGTTCAACGATCCCAGCCTGCGCCACACCAATTTCGTGCTGCTGCACGCCGGCCTCGGTCCCTACACCAATCTCGTCGCCGCGCTGCTGGCCAAGCCCAACGTCTACACCGACACCTCCGGCCAAACCTGGCTGCTGCCGCCCGCCGAAATCGCGCATAACCTGCGCACGTTGCTGGAGTATTATCCCGGCAAAGTCATGTTCGGCACTGATCTGTCGCCGGGGGCGGGCGCGATTGACTGGGAAGAAATCGGCTACCAGATGGAAAATGCCGCCCGTGACGGCCTGGCCATCGCGCTCACCGGTATGCTGCACGATCACGAAATCACGCGCGTGCAGGCGCTGCGGATTGCGCATAATGTCATGCGCGGCACCGCACTCAAGCTTTACCCACAATTGCGCGGAGGTAATTAGAATAGGCGGATGGAACTCTGGTTCTCAAGTGTCGGCGATCACAGCTTTGCGAATCTGCGCGCGGGCTGGCGGCTCGCCGTTTTCCTGCTGATCGCGCTGGGCGTGCCGTTTGCCCTGACAGCGGTAGCGATGCTGGCGGGCGCGCAGCGTGCAGGGGCGCGGTCAACGGTTGCGGTTTCGCCGTGGGCAACGCTGGCCAGCGAAGCGCTCCTGTTCGGCTGGATCGCATTCGTTACCTGGATCATGGCCCGGTTGGAGCAGCGTAGCTGGGGCAGTTTTGGCCTGCCGGGTAGCAAAGCGTTCCGCGGTTTGTTCTGGCAAGGAGTGCTCTGGGGCGTGATCGCACTCAGTGTGCTGCTGCTGCTGATTTTTTTCAGCGGGGATCTTGGGTTCGGACACCTGCTGCTGCACGGCGCCTCGATTCCGCGCTTTGGCCTGGAATGGGCGCTGGCGTTTCTCGCGGTCGGTTTTTTTGAAGAATTCACCTTCCGCGGCTATGCGCTGACAACGCTGACGCAAGGGACGGGGTTCTGGACGGCAGCCATTATTTTGTCGATTGTTTTCGGCGGCGCGCATCTGAGCAACGGCGGGGAGAGCTGGATCGGAGCGCTGAGCGCGGGCCTCATCGGTCTGTTTTTCTGCTTTAGCTGGCAGCGCACTGGCAGCCTGTGGTTTGCCGTCGGCCTGCACGCGGCGTGGGATTTCTGCGAGAGCTTTGTCTACGGCGTGCCCGACAGCGGCAGCATCAGCCGGGGACGGCTGCTGCAGCCGACCTTTCACGGATCGCACTGGATCACCGGCGGCACGGTCGGGCCGGAAGGGAGCCTATGGGTGTTTGTGGTCATCGGCTTGCTGTTTGTGCTGTTCGCCAATCTCTATCCGGCGCGTGAGAAAATCTAGGCCGCGACGCTGCCGCAGGCGCGTAGGGCGGCATCTTCGGCGGCGTAGTCCATTTTGGGCTCCGGATCGGGCGGGTGCTGCTGCTCCCAGGCGAGCGTGGCGCGCAGGGCGGCGGCCAATGGCACCGGTTCGAGGTAGCCTAATTCGCGGCGGATACTGGCCGTATCGGCGGCGCACGGCTGAGCGGTGTTGGCCACGACACGCAGAGGCGCGGGCGTGGCATGGAACGGGACGGTGAGGATGCGTCCGGGCCAGGGTGCGGCTTCGGCAACCGCCTGCGCCCACTCGAGCTCGGAATAATTGCCGGCGTCGGCGAGATTGAAGATGCGCCCACTGGCGCGATCGGAACCGGCTGCCAAAGCAACGCCGGCCGCCATGTTTTCGACGTAGCCGCGCGCACTGCGCCAGGCGGCCCAGCCGCGCTGCAACACAATCGCCGGGCGCTGGTCGCGCATGCGCCGCCAGAGCGGATAGAGCCGCCGTTCGGGGTCGCCAGGGCCGTACATGGGCGGCAACCGCAGCAGCGTGATGCGGGCATTCCAGCCACCGCGTACGCAGGCAGCTGCGGCGCGCTCCATGCCAGGCTTATCGTAGCCTTCGGCCATCCAGGCGTGCTGCTGCCGCAGGCGTACGAGCGTCGAGGCGGGATAGAGACCGCGGTGGGAACGCAGGCGCGAGGTTTCGCGCAACAGCCCAGGCTCGGGCGCGCCGGCTTCGGTGCCGTGAAAAACGCCCCAGGCACGATAGACATCCATGCTGCTGATGAACACCATGCGCCGATTGTGGCCCTGCACGGCGGCCATGGTGCGTTGCGCGGCGGCCGCACAACCGGCAATGGCGTCAATCACCACCTGCGGATCAAAGCGGGCAAAAGCCGGAGCAAAGGCCTGGATTTCGCGGCGGTCACCGTGAAAGTGGGCATCCACACCGTGGCAAGCCTGGCCGCGATGGAATACCGCCACCTCGTGGCCATCGGCGCGCAGGCGGCGAACCAGGGGCGTGCCCAAAAACCCTGTACCACCCAGCACCAGGACGCGCATTCAGGATAAGTTGCCGCTCAAGGCTGCTCAGTTGCTCGCCCTCGCTGTGATCTCATTCGCCTTTTCTTCGCGTAACTGGGAGAATACCCACTTTTTTCCCTTAGTCGGGGGTCAAACTCGCACTAAGATGTGGGCAGTGGTGGTCTGAAGTGGTAAATTGTGGTTGGCAAGTGATGTTGCGGGGAAACTATCCAGCGCGCGTGGACGAAAAGGGGAGGCTCAAGCTGCCCTCGGAGTTCCGTGCGCAACTGGACCAGACGAACCCGGACCATCTTTTTTATATCACCAGCTTTGACGGCGCGCAGTCGCGTGTTTACCCGATGCCGGTGTGGGAGGCGATCGAACAGAAGCTGGCCGCACTGCCCTCGATGCACCCGACCAAGCAGAAGCTACTGAGCCGGACGAATTACTACGGTCAGGTCGTCGAGATGGACGGCCAAGGGCGGCTGCTGATTCCTTCGGTGCTGCGCGAGGCGGCCGAGATGCGCGGCGACGTGGCCGTGCTGGGCTATCTGCAGTACCTCGAAGTCTGGAATGAACAGCGGTTGCTGGCCGACATGAAAGCCAAGGCGTTTGGCGACGGCGACAGGCAGACGCTGGCCGATTTGGGGATTTAAGCAGCCGTGGCCGAAACGTCGCACGTTGCGGTCATGGCGGATGAAGTGATCGAGTATTTAGCGCCTGGGCGCGACGGAGTGTATGTGGACTGCACAGCAGGAGCCGGAGGACATAGCGCGCGCGTGGCACAAGCCATGGGCCGCGGGCATCTGTTCGGCTGCGACAAGGATCCGGTGGCGCTCGAGCAGGCGCGCGCGCGGGTGGCGGCGGCCGCGGCGCCGGAGGTGGGCTACGAGACCTGGCAGGGAGATTTCGCCGCCCTGCCCGAGCACCTGCGCGGGCAGGGGATGGAACAGGTGGACGGCGTGATTGCCGACCTGGGCATGAGCTCGATGCAGCTGGGAGCACCAGAGCGCGGATTCAGTTTTGCCGCCAATGGCCCGCTGGACATGAGGATGGACCCTCGCCAGGAGCTGACGGCGGAACAGGTGGTGAATCAGGCGGATGAGCGCACGCTCGCGGACCTGATTTTCCAATACGGAGAAGAGAGGAGGTCGCGGAGAATAGCCAGAGCCATTGTCCGGTCACGGCCGCTGCTCACGACCCGCCAACTGGCGGATCTGGTGGCGGCCGTGACCCGGCCAATGAACGCGCGCCCGGGGCGCAGCTTGCATCCGGCGACCCGCACGTTTCAAGCTCTGCGCATCTACGTGAACCAGGAGCTGACCTCTTTATCCGGATTGCTGGCAGCGCTGCCGGAATGGCTGAAGCCGGGCGGGCGCGCCGTGATCATTGCGTTTCATTCACTGGAAGACCGGCCGGTGAAGCAGGCCTTTCGCGCCGGAGCGCGGGAGGGTTGGGCGAGGTTGCTGACGCCGCATGCGGTGCGGCCGCAGCCAGAAGAAATTGCACGCAATCCGCGGTCGCGGAGTGCGCGGTTGCGGGCGATTGAGCGGGTGGCGTAGGGGAGCATATGGAAATCTATTTCCGGCAGCAAATCGACAACTCGCACGTGGTCCGCATGGTGGATCCGCGGCGGCGGCGCGAGCAGCGCGTGTATCTGTACGCGGTGGTGGTGCTGTTTCTGCTCGGCTTCGGGTACGCCTCGATGCGCTTTGCGACCGTGCACCTGGGCTATCAGCTCGAGCACGCGCGCCAGCAGGAAGCCAAGCTGCAACAGTGGAACCGGGGTCTGCAACTGCAAGCCGCGGCGCTGGGCTCACCGGCGCGCGTGTACAGCCTGGCGCAAACGCGGCTGGGCATGCAAAGCGCGCTGCCGGGGCAAGTACTGGCGCTTGATGTGGCGCCCATGCCGCAGGCGGCGCCGTCGCCGGTGATGGCCTCCCTGCATTAGGTCGGTCGGCCTTTCGGCCGGACGGGTGCGCGACCGATCGACCGAAAGACTGCTTCTGGTTTTGATTTTGCCTTTTGCACGCCAACCCGGCCCGCGCTTCCGCCTGCTGAGTTTTCAGGCGGGGCTGGTGCTATGGGCGCTGGTGGTGATCGGACGGCTGTTCTGGCTGCAGGTGCTCGACCATCACGGGCTGGAGCTGCGGGCGCAGGATCAGCAGCAACGGACGGTCACGGTGCGCGCGCATCGGGGCGCGATTTTTGATCGCAATCTGACGCCGCTGGTGATGAGCCTGCCGGTGCGGTCGCTGTATGCGACGCCGCGGTTGGTCAAAAATCCTGATCGCGAGGCAAGCCAGCTTGCCGGCATTCTCGACGTCAGCGATACGGATCTGAGCCGAAGCCTGAGCTCGCACCACGGTTTTGTCTGGATTGCGCGGCAGGTGACGACGGCGCAGGCGGATGCGGTGGCAGCGTTGCACTTGCCGGGGGTGCGCTCCGAGCCGGCCACGCGGCGCTTTTACCCGCTGGGCAGTCTGGCGGCCAACGTCGTCGGCTTTGTGGGGGTGGACGGCCGCGGGCTGGCCGGGCTGGAGTACAGCTTCAACGACCTGTTGCAGGGCCATAACGGCAAGGCAATGGAAGAGGTCGATGCGCGGGGCGACAGTTACAGCCAGGTCGAGCAGAAGCCACGCGAGGGCGGCAACCTCATTCTGACCATCGATCAGAACATTGAATACATCGCCCAGCAGGCACTCGACAAGCAGGTGGCCTACGAGCACGCGCTGCGCGGCATTGCCGTGGTCGAGAATCCGCAGACGGGGGCGATTCTGGCGTTGGCGCAATCGCCCAGCTACAATCCGGGCGATTATCAGGCAGCACCGGCGGCGCGGCTGGGCGACTCGGCGATTTCCGAGCCCTACGAACCGGGCTCGGTGTTCAAGTTGGTGACGCTTGCGGCAGCGCTGCAACAGGGGCTGGTGACACCGCAAACGCTGATCAATTGCCAGATGGGTTCGATCCGCATCGGCCGGGTGGTCATTCACGATCACGCGCCGTTTGGCATCATCACGGTCACCGATATTCTGAAGCACTCGAGCGACGTGGGCGCGATCGAGATCGGCGAGAAGCTCGGGGCGCAAGAGCTATACCATTACATCCGCGCCTTCGGCTTCGGGCAGAAAACGGGCATCGCTCTGCCCGGGGAATCCGCCGGCATTCTGCGCCCGCCGTCGCGCTGGGTACCGATGATGCTGGGGGCGATCAGCATGGGCCAGGGCATCGCGGTGACGCCGCTGCAGGAGGCGGCGATGGTTTCCTCCATTGCCGACGGGGGCGTGTACCACGCGCCGCGCGTGGTGCTGGGGAGCTTTCACCACGCGGTCCCGGCGCATGCCCCCGGCTACCAGCCGCCGCCAGGGCGGCGCGTGCTGAGCCCGCTGGTGGCCAACCAGATGAAGCAAATGATGGCGCAGGTGGTGCTGGGAGGCACGGGGCGCAAGGCCCAGCTCGACGGCTATACGGCGGCGGGCAAGACGGGTACGGCGCAGAAAGCCGATCCGCAAACGCACCGGTATTCCAAGACCAACTACATCGCCTCGTTTGCCGGGTTTGCGCCCATCAACAACCCGGCGGTGACAATCCTGGTGGTGATTGATTCACCGCACCATGGCAGCTATGAAGGCGGAGACGTCTCGGCGCCGGTGTTCAAGGAAATCGCCGAGCAGGTGCTGCCGTATCTGGGTGTACCGCACGACATTCCGCCCAACCCGGACGCCGCCAAGCCGATACGGATTGCCGCCGCTGATCAGCATGAGGAAAGTCAGCAAGTTGAGGCCGCGCCACTGACGGCCACGGAGCCGCCGGTCAGCGGCGCGGCGGCGGCGGCGAAAGCCAATCAGGTGGTGTTTGACTACCGCGGGGAGGGCCTGATCCGGGTGCCCGACTTCAAGGGACAATCGCTGCGCGACGTTAGCGAAGCGTGTCAGCGGCTGGGTTTGGACCTTACCTTGCAGGGCGATGGCGTAGCGCAGGCGCAGTCACTGGCGCCAGGCACACGCGTGCCCGGCAGCACCGCCATCACTGTACGCTTTGTGCCCTGATATGCGCCTCGACGATCTCCTCCACGGCATTCCGGTACGGCAACGGAGCGGGGCCTTGCCCGGCGAGGTGGGCGGGCTGCACTATGACTCGCGGCAAATCGAAACGGGACGGGGGTCCGGGTGGGCCTTTGTGGCTATTGCCGGGGCGGTGGCCGACGGGCATGCGTTCATCCCGCAGGCCATCGCCAACGGGGCGCGCCTGATTGTCTCCGAACGCGCGGCGCCGGCGGGATTCAACTGCGGCTGGGTGCAGGTGGACAGCGCGCGGCGGGCGCTGGCGCGGGCGGCGGCGAACTGGTTTGGGCACCCGGCCCAGAGGCTGCAACTGATCGGGGTGACGGGGACCAACGGCAAGACGACGACAACGTTTCTGATCGAGGCTATGCTGCGCCAGGCGGGCTGGACGACCGGCCTGCTCGGCACTGTCGAATACCACATCGGCGCGGCGGTCGAACCCTCGCCGCACACGACGCCGGAGTCGTACGATCTGCAGCGGCTGCTGGCGCGCATGGTGGCCGTGGGGTGCGAGGCGGCGGTGATGGAGGTGAGCTCGCACGCGCTGGCGCTGGAGCGGGTATACTCATGTCCATTCGCCGTGGCCGTGTTCACCAACCTGACCCAGGACCATCTCGATTTTCACGGCAGCATGGAAAATTATGCCGCCGCAAAACGGCAATTATTTCTGGGTCAGGGTGCGCCGCCGCCGCGCGCCGCGGTGGTGAACGCGGATGATCCGGCGGCAGCGGCGATGACCAGCGATTATGCGGGCCCGGTGCTGCGCTATGGACTCGACGCGTCCGCCAATCTGCGCGCCTCTGCGATCCAATACACCCCCGCAGGCACACGTTTCCATCTGGACGCGCCGGGGCCATTTTCCGCCACCGTTGCCAGCCCGCTGGTGGGCCGCGTCAATATCCTGAACGCACTGGCGGCGCTCGGCGTGGGCTGCAGCCTGGGCCTTGATGCTGCAGTCATCACTGCCGGGGTGGCACGATGGCCGCACGTGCGCGGCCGTTTTCAGCGCGTTTCCGCCGGACAGCCCTTCACGGTACTGATCGACTATGCGCACACGCCCGATGCGCTCACCAACCTGCTGGCCGCGGCGCGCGAGTTGACGCCGGGGCGGCTGCTGCTGGTGTTTGGCTGCGGGGGCGACCGGGACCGCGGCAAGCGGCCGCTGATGGGGCAGGCGGCCGCTGCCGGCGCTGACTGGGTGCTGGTTACCAGCGATAATCCGCGCAGCGAGGCGCCGGAGGCGATCATCGCCGAAATCGTGCACGGCATTCCCGACCCGGTGCGCACGGACCCGGACCGCGCGCGCGCCATCGCCACCGCCGTGGGCGAGGCCGGTGCGGGCGACACGGTGGTCATTGCCGGCAAGGGACATGAAACCTACCAGATCACCGGCACCGAACGGCGGCATTTCGATGATGCCGAACAAGCACGGGACGCGCTGCGGAAACGGGGATGGACGCCATGAGCGCCAGCATCGATTCGCGCACGCTGCGGCCGGGGGAGGTTTACTATGCGCTGGCGGGCGAGCACCGCGACGGGCACGATTTCGTCGAGGCCGCGCTCGCCGCCGGCGCCTCGGGCGCCGTGGTTGCGCGCTCCCGGAGCGGGCGCTTCCCTGCCTCGCTGGCGCCGCGCTTGCGGCCGGTGAATGACCCGCTGCAGGCCCTGCAAGCCGACGCACAGCAGGCACGGCGGGCCTGGGGCGGCCCGCTGGTGGCAATTACCGGCTCGGCGGGCAAGACCACGACCAAGGAAATGATTGCTGCCGTGCTGGGCACGAAGTTGCGCGTGTTGAAAAGCGAGGGGAACTACAACAATCATCTGGGTGTTCCCCTGACGCTGCTGCGGCTGCGGCCTGACGATGAAGTTGCCGTGGTGGAGATGGGGATGAACCATGCCGGTGAAATTGCGGCGCTGGCCGTGATGGCGGGGCCGAACATCGGCGTATTCACCAATGTGGGGGCCGCGCATCTGGGAAACTTCGCCACAATCGACGACATTGCCGCGGCCAAGCGCGAGCTGGCGCTGGCGATTCCCGCCTCCGGCGCGCTGGTGCTGAACCGCGACGATGCGCGCGTGGCGGCGTTCGGAGAGGGCTTTGGCGGGCGCACGCTCTACTACAGCGCCCGCACCTATCGCACACCGCTGCAACTGGCAGGTGAGCATAATCGCGCCAATGCCGCGGCTGCGATGGCGGTGGGCGAGCTGTTCGGCGTCGATGCCGCGGCGGCAGCGGAGGTGCTGGGGGCGCTCGAGCCGCTGCCGGGGCGCGGCGAAATCATCCGGCATGGCGGCATGACGTTCATCCACGATTGCTACAACGCCAATCCGGAAGCCATGCAGCGCATGCTGGCGGTGCTGGCGGCCACGCCGGGCACGCGCCATATTGCGGTACTGGGGGAAATGCGCGAGCTGGGCGCGGCGGCGGGCGCGCTGCACCGCGAGGTGGGCGCGGCGGCGGCGGGCTCTGGTGTCGATGCCCTGTGGGCGGTCGGCGGCGAGGCAGGCGCCATCATCACAGGCGCACAGGCGGCGGGCTTCGGCGGGCCGGCTGCTTTCTGTGCCACGGCGGCGGAGGCCGCGGCACAATTGCTTGTGTTTCTTCGTCCCGATGACGCGGTGCTGTTCAAGGCGTCGCGGGCCATTCACCTGGAGGATACCGTCAAGGCGCTGCTGCACGGCTAAGTCGACATGCTCTACTGGCTGCTCTACGAACGTCTGTTTCCCTACTTCCGGCCGTTGCGGTTGTTCCACTTCATTACCTTCCGCACCGCCTTCGCCGGCATTACGGCGCTGGTGATCGCGCTGGTGCTGGGGCCGTGGCTGATCCGGCGCTTGCAGCAGTTCCAGATTCGGCAGTACATCCGCGAGGAAGGGCCGCGCAGCCATCAGGCGAAGGCGGGCACGCCCACCATGGGCGGCCTGCTGATCAACATCGCCATCATCGTACCCACGCTGCTGTGGGCCGATCTCAGCAACCCGTTCATCTGGCTGGCGATGTTCAGCGTGGCGGCGTTTGGGGCGATCGGGTTCGTCGATGATTTCGCCAAGGTGCGGCATCGCCGCAACCTGGGCCTGCGCTCGCGGCACAAACTGGGGCTGCAGGCGCTGGTGGGCCTGGTGATTGCCCTGGCGCTGATCTGGATGGCGCATGCCGGGCGGTATTCGACGCGCCTGGTGGTTCCCTTTTTCAAGCATTACCGGCCCGAGCTCGACATTCACAGTTGGCTGATCCATCCCGGGCTGTACGTGCTCGCGTTTCTGCCCTTCATCCTTTTTGTGATGCTGGTGGTGGTGGGATCGAGCAACGCCGTGAACCTCACCGACGG
>JBOGKK010000054.1:0-13152 GCA_050745425.1 Terriglobales bacterium | reverse complement strand
GCTTTGCACTGTGGGCAAAATCGGCGCGAAGGGCCGCGAAATTCGGCACGGCGGCCCGCCCCCGGCAGGCAATGCAGGCGCGGCCCCAGCGAAGCGCAGCGGCGGGTTGGGGCCACGGGCCCCCAGTCCGCCGCGAGCATAAGCGGGACGCGCGGCGTAGCCGCGCTGGGGCCCGCGCCAACAAACGGCTACCGGCCCGGCCGGAATACAACGCCGTACACAACGCCGGCCGCCAGCAGCAACGCGCCCCACCAGATGCCGATATGCAGCGAAGCCAGGACCACCACCGGTCGCGCCGGGTGGTGCAGTTGCCACATTCCTGCGCCCAGAATCAGCGCGCCGTAGATCGTCAGCAGCAAGCCGATAAAGAACCAAATCGAGATTTGTTGGCGGCGTTCGGGCATTGGCTTACCAGAAGACGATATTGGCAATAAAAAGAACCACGATCATCACCACCGCCCAGAACCACGGCCGCTGCCTCAGCCGCAGCTCGCCCTCATCCGGCAACAGCGTGCAGCCATAGACCAACCCTTCGAGCTCGGCTTCCGGCCGTGGGGCGGTGGCCAAACTGACGATGACGGTGACAATCACCGCGATGATCCACGACCAGAGCGCGCGGTACATATCCTCCGCCATGGTCTTCGCGTGTGGCGATAATGCAATCGTCGCCAGCGCGGCCGGATCCCATTTCACCCACAGCCACATGCCCACCGAACTGACCGTGCCGGTGAGCAGGCCCCAGAATCCTCCTGGTCCGGTCGTCCGCTTCCACAACATCCCAAAGATCACGGTAGCGAACAGCGGCGCGATGAAGAAGCTGAACAGCGCCTGTACGTAATCCATAATGCTGGCAAACTGCATCACGAAATACGCCGTCCCGATGCTGATCAGCACGCCCGCCAGAATCGCTACCCGCCCCACGCGGACATAATGCTGATCGCTCCGTGCTCCCGCTGCGCGGCGCTGCTGGAACGGGCGGTACAGGTCATACGTCCAAACCGTGGAAAACGCGCTGACGTTGCCCGCCATGCCCGACATGAACCCAGCCATCAGCGCCGTGATCCCGAGTCCCAGCAGTCCCGGTCCACAATAGCGCGCCAGCATCAGCGGCAGCACTTCGTTGTAGCTGTATCCGCCGGTAATGGCCGCCTGATTCGCCCCGACTAGCTTGAACGGCAGCACGCCCAGCGCCAGCAGCCCCGGCAGCACCACGATGAGCGGCACCAGCATTTTGAACCCCGAGGCAATGATCGGCGCCATCTGCGCGGAACGCAGATCGCGAGCCGCCATCACCCGCTGCACCACCAGAAAGTCGGTCGTCCAGTATCCGAAGGCGGCCACAAAGCCCAGCCCGAAGACAATCCCCGTCCAGTGAATCCCCATTGGGTTGCTGCTGAAGCTGCCGAGGCCGCGCCACAGATGCGTGTAATCCCGGCCGGGAAAATTCCTGTGAATGCGCGCCACCAGGCCGCTCCAGCCGCCGGTCTCGATCAGGCCCAGAATCGAGATCACCAGCGCACCCGCCCAGATCAGCACAAACTGCAGCACTTCATTGAAGATCGCCGAACGCAGCCCGCCCAGACCGACGTAAATGGCCACCGTCGCCGCCGACACCCAGATGCTGAAGCTGATGTTCCAGCCCAGCATGAGCTTCAGCACCAGCGCCATCGCGTACATGTTCACGCCGCTGACGAGCACCGTCATCGCCGCAAAGCAGACTGCCGACAGCGCTCGCGTGGGCTCGCCGTAGCGCAGGTGCAGATAGCCGGGTACCGAGTGCGTCTTGCAGATGTAATAGAACGGCATCATGACGACGCCGAGAAACAGCATCGCGGGCACCGCGCCGATCCAATACCAGTGCACGGTGAGAATGCCGTACTGATACGTCGAGGCGGCCCATCCCATCAGCTCGAGCGAGCTCAGGTTGGCGGCCAGAAACGCGAGCCCGGCCACCCACGCGGTCATTTCCCGTCCGGCGAGGAAAAAATCCTCGCCCGTGCCGCTGAAGCGCTTCAGGTAGAAGCCCAGCCCGAGCGTCGCGGCGAAATACAGCGCGATGATCGCCACGTCCACCGGATGCAGGGTGATGAGATGGTGCATCAACCCTCCGGCATCGCGCGCAGGCGCGCCGCGGCTTCCTCCGGCGTCAAATCACGCTGCGGCATCGCCAGCAGCTCGTAACCCACGAGAAACTTCCGGATTGTCGCCGAGCGCAGCAGCGGCGGAAAAAAGTGCGCATGCAAATGACACTCCGGATGCCCGCCCCCATCGCACGGCGGCAGATGAAATCCCCACGAGGTGGGAAACGGCGTGTGAAATAAATTGTCGTAGCGCTGCCCCAGCCGCATGAGGATATCGGCCAGTTGCCTGCGGCCGGTTTCGTCAAGCTCACCGAGGCCGCCGATGTGGGCGGTGCTCAGCAGCAGAACCTCGAACGGCCAGCATGCCCAGAACGGCACGAGAGCAACGAAGCCGTCGTTGCGGCCAACCACGCGCTCGCCCGAGGCCAGCTCACGCTCCAGGTAGTCGCACAGCAGGCAGCCCGCGTGGCGGCTGCGGTAGTCCACGAGCGATGCCTGTTCGCGCGCGGGGACGTTCGGCACGTGAGCGTTGGCCCAGATTTGGCCATGAGGATGGGGGTTGCTGGCGCCCATCATGGCGCCACGGTTCTCAAAAATCATCACCGACTCGAGATCGGCGCGTGCGGCCAGCTCGCGGTATTGAGCGGCCCAGGCCGCGACCACGGCCGTTACCGCGTCGAGCGGGAGGTGGGGCAGGGTGCGATTGTGCTGCGGCGAGTAACAGATGACGCGGCACAATCCGCCTTCCGGCTGGGTGCGAAATAGCGCGTCCTCGCCGGGCGGCTCGGGCCCTGGGTTCGGAACCAGAGCAGGGAAGTCGTTTTCGAATATGTAGACTCCGTTGTAGGCGGGGTTGCGATTGCCGTGGGCGCGTTCGTTGCCGGGGCAGAGATAGCAGTGTGGGTCGTAGTCCGGCGCCGCAGGGGGCGGAGGCCCCTCCTGCTGCCCCTGCCAGGGACGCTCGCGCCGCTCCGGCGACACCAGCACCCACTGCGCCAGCAGCGGGTTGTAGCGGCGGTGCGGCTGCGAGAACCGGTCAGGCACGTGCTACGGCTCCTGCCCCGTCAGCGCTGCGGCATAGGCGGAGGTTGGGAAGCGCCTGGCACAGCGCGGGCAAGGCGCCGGGATCGGCGAGCGCGAGCACGCATCCGCCAAACCCGCCGCCCATCATGCGCGCGCCGTATATGCCGGGCTGGCGGGAGCAGAGATCGGCCATGGCATCGAGCTCGGGACAACTCACCTGATAATCATCGCGCAGGCTGGCATGCGACGCATCGAGGATGCGGCCGAGCGCCCGCAAGTCATCGGCCTGCAGCGCCTCGGCGGCCGCCAGCACACGGGCGTTTTCACTGACCACGTGACGGCAGCGGGCGGCCAGCTCCGGGGGAAGCAGCCGGGTGCTGCGTTCCAGATGCTTCGGCTCCAGCTCGCGCAGCGATTTGAGCCCGAGGCGCGCCGCCGCCGCTTCGCACTCGGCGCGGCGCTGGTTGTATTCGCCGCCGGCGTTGTCGTGGCGTACGCCGGTGTCGCAGACCAGCAGGCACGCATCGTCCGGCCAGGGCAGCCAGCGCGCGGCGAGGCGGCTCGTGTCGAGCTGCAGGAAATGGCCTTTGCGGCCGTGGCAGGCGATGTATTGATCCATGATGCCGCAGCGGCTGCCGGCAAACTCGTGGCTCGCCTGCTGGCACAGCTTCGCCAGCGCGGTGCAGTCGATGGCGAGGCCCGCAGTCGCGGCCAGCGCGACGCCCACAGCCACTTCGGCGGCAGCCGACGAGCTCAGGCCGGCCCCGACAGGAATCGTGCTGGTCAGCACCAGGTCCGCCCCTGGCAGCGAGGACAGACGGTCGAGCAGCAGCGCCACGCCGCGCAGACTGCGGCTCCAGGGTGGTACACCGGCTTCGCGCCCGCGATCGTCCAGCGAAAACTCTGCCGTCGCGGCGAAATGCTCGGAATGGAGACGGATCAATCGTCCCGTGCGCGGCGTGATCGCCACTCGCACCTCGAGATCGATCGCCGCCGGCATCACCCAGCCGTCGTTGTAATCGGTGTGCTCGCCGATCAGGTTGATGCGCCCCGGCGCGCGCCACAGGCCCATCTCAGTGGACACGGAGCATGACCACGCCGTGCGAGGCCACGGTGACGGTGTAATGGCCGGGCGAGCGGAAACTGCGATGAGCCCACAAGTCGCGGATTTCGGGATTGTTGCCGGCCCCCAGCTTGGCCCAGCTTGCCGTCATCGAGGCCCCTTGCGGGCCGCGGTTGAACAGTGCCACCGCGGTGGCGCCGCCGGCCAGCGGTTTTTTCCAGATCTCGAGATCGCCATCCTTCGCCACCCGGTAGCCCTGCTTGCCGAGTTTGTCCTGATCGATGGCGATCACCTCGCGGTTGGTCAGAATCGCCAGGATGTCCGGCGTCATCTTGCTCAAATCGTTGCCGGCGATCAGCGGCGCCGCCAGCATCGACCACAGGCTCATGTGCGTGCGATACTCGGTGTCGCTCATGCCTCCGTTGCCGATTTCCAGCATGTCGGGATCGTTCCAGTGCCCCGGCCCCGCCGCGTTCTGCCGTCCGTTCTGGCTGAAGCCGTTGCGCGCCATCGAGGCGTAATTGTCCTCGATGTCGCCGGTGGTGCGCCAGAGATTGCCGCCCACCTGCGCGCCCCACTGCCCGACGTTTTCCCAGCCGTACTCACACAGGCTGAAGGCGATCGGCCGTCCCGTCGCCCGCAGCGCGCGTGCCATTTTTTCATACACCGCCTGCATCTGATCGGGCGTGTAGACTTCGCTCGCGCTGCACCAGTCGTATTTCAGATAGTCAATGCCCCACTTGGCGTAGGTGCGCGCGTCCTGCGCTTCGTGCAGATAGCTGCCGGTGTAGCCGGCGCAGGTCTTCGGGCCCGGCGAAGAATAGATGCCGAGCTTCAGCCCTTTGGCATGGACGTAATCGGCGAGCGCCTTCATGTCGGGGAATTTGCTGTTGGGCTGGATGTTGCCTTGCGCGTCGCGGCTGCCCTCCCAAGTGTCATCAATATTGACGTACACGTACCCGGCCGCCGCCATGCCGCTCGAGACCAGCAGGTCGGCGGTCTTGCGGATGTCTTCGGCGTTGACATGGACGTTGAAGTGATTCCAGCTATTCCATCCCATCGGCGGCGTCAGCGCCAGCCCATTCGGCGGAATCGGATGAAATGGCTGCAGCGGCGGATGGCGCAGCTCCGGCGGCAGTTCGTACACCGTATCCGCCGAAACCTTGTGAAACGTGATCGGGTGCGGGGTGAACCGGCGGAACCCGGCGTAGCTGGGGGAACGGCGCTTGCCGGGAACGAAGGTCAGGGTCAGCTTTGCGCCCTGGAGCGTGCCACGATAGGTGCGCCCGCGCGCCCGCGGGCGAAACGGATCATAGACTTCGAGACGGACGCGGTTGCCGGCGAGCGTTCCTTTGATGGCGCCGTTGTGACCTTGCTGGGTTGCGGCCACGCCGGTGATGTGGTTGCCGTCGCGTATCTGCAACACGTACTCGAGGTCCACCTGATGGCTGTGCCCGCGGAAGGTGTAGGTTTGCTGCGCCCGCCAGGTTCCTGCTAACTGCGACGGAGCGGCAGCCCGTGGCGCTGGCGCGGCTGCGAGAAACAGCAGGGCCAGTGCTATCAATAAATAAGGTTTGCAGGTACGCATCGGTTCCCCTCCGCAACAGAGTAGTTGAATCCTGAACGGATAAAGTATACCGTTTTGGGGGAGATGCCCTATGATGGTCAACCGCCGATTCACGCTTACTCTGGCGCTCGCTATTGCCTGCGCCCTGCCGCTGATCGCACCCGCCCAGGGCACCGCCGCCGACTACGCCCGGGCGAACTCTCTCAACCGGCGCTATGCGGACCTCACCGCCAACATTCCCGGCCCCACCAACTGGATTCCCGGCACCGATCACTTCTGGTATCACAAGACCGTCCTCGGCGGCCGCGAGTTCATCTGGGTCGACGCTTCCACTCTCAGCAAGCGCCCCGCCTTTGATCATGCACGCCTGGCGGCGGCGCTCTCGAGCGCCAGCGGCAAACACTATACCGCGGTGACGCTGCCGTTTGTCGATGCAAACGCCGCTTATCTGGGCCGCAAGTTTCCGCGGCCGGGCGGATTGCAGTTCATCAACAACGAACAGGCCATCACCTTCGGTCTGCAGGGATTCAACTGGACCTGCAGCCTCACCGATTACGACTGCAGCAAGGGCGGCAAAATACCGATGCGGCGCCGCTTCTTTCCGCCCCCGCCTTATGTCGGCGCCAACGGCGGCCTCGCGCTCGACCCCGGCTCGTACCCGCCGCCCATGATGGCCAACGAGCCGGTGGACGGACTGGAGTATCTGGTGCCCTACCGCCCGCAGACGGCGCAACCGCCGTCGGAGCGCCCGCAACGGCCGCCACGGCCGAATGAAAAGGCGTCAGCAAACGGCGATTGGATCGCCTATATCCAGAACTTCAACGTGTGGGTGCGCCGTGCGGGAGATAAGACCGGCTTCTCCCTCAGCACCGATGGCTCCGAGGGCAACGCCTACTCGCTGCGCTCGCTCGCCTGGTCGCCCGATTCCACTCATCTCGTCGCCTACGCCACGCGCCCGGGCTACGACCGGCACATTCAGTACGTCGAGTCATCCCCCACCACCCAGCTCCAGCCCATCGCCTTCAAAGGCCCGCTCTACCGCAAGCCCGGCGACACGCTCCCCATCGCCCATCCCGCTCTGTTCGACCTCGCCACCCGTAGCGAAATTCGCATTCCCGACACCCTGTTCCCCAACCCCTTCAACCTGACTCAGCCCAAATGGTGGAAAGACAGCCGCGGCTTCACCTTCGAATATAACCAGCGCGGCCATCAGGTCTACCGCGTCATCGAGGTGAATGCCCAAACCGGCAAGGCCCGTACCCTGATCGAGGAAGACAGCAAGACCTTCATTGACTACCGCCCGCTGGTGCCCAACCCCACCGATACCGGCAAGTACTTCCGTTACGACCTCAACGACGGCCGCCAAATCATCTGGGCCTCCGAGCGCGACGGCTGGGAACATCTCTACATGTACAACGGCACCACCGGCCAGGTCGAATACAAAATCACCAAAGGCGACTGGCCGGTGCGCGGCGTGAACTACGTCGATCCGGTGAAAAAGCAGATCTGGTTCGAGGCCAGCGGACGCATCCCCGGCCAGAACCCTTATTACATCCAGTACTACCGCATCAACTTCGACGGCACCGGCCTGACGCAATTCACTAGCGCCGATGGCGACCACACGGTGAGCTTCTCGCCCGACCACAAGTACTACACCGACGAGTGGTCGACGGTCGATCAGCCGCCGATATCCGAGCTGCGCCGCACCAGCGACCAGAAAGTCCTCATGACGCTGGAAAAAGCCGACGACAGCAAGCTCCTCGCCGCCGGCTGGAAGCCGCCCATCATCCTGCATGCCAAGGGACGCGACGGCAAAACCGATATCTGGGGCATCATCTGGCGTCCTTCGAATTTCGATCCGCATAAGAAATACCCTGTCGTCGAGAGCATCTATGCAGGCCCGCAGGGCAATTTCGTGCCCGAAACCTTCCGCTCGCGCGAGTTTCCTCTCACCGAGCTGGGCTTCGTCGTGGCGCAGATTGACGGCATGGGCACCAACAATCGTTCCCGCGCCTTCCACGACGTGGCCTGGAAGAACCTTGCCGACGCGGGCTTCCCCGACCGCATTCTTTGGCACAAAGCCGCCGCCGCTCGCTATCCCTGGTACGACATCAGTCATGGCGTTGGCATTTATGGAACCTCGGCCGGTGCCCAGAGCGCCCTCGCTGCGCTGCTGTGGCACGGCAATTTCTACACCGTCGCCGTCGCCAACAGCGGCTGTTACGACAACCGCATGGACAAGATCTGGTGGAACGAGCAGTACATGGGTTGGCCCGTCGGCCCGCAATACACGAAGAACTCAGACACGGTGAACGCCTGGCGCCTGCGCGGCAAGCTCCTGCTCGTCTTCGGCGAGCTCGACGGTAACGTCGATCCCTCCTCGACCCTCCAGGTCGTCAACCAGCTCATCAACCACCACAAACGCTTCAGTCTGCTTGAGGTCCCCGGCGGCGGCCACGGCGCTGGCGGTCAATACTATCAGCACCGCATGGAAGACTTCTTCGTTCACAACCTCCTCCACGTCGAACCCCCGCTCTGGAATCAGAAAGGAACGCAACCATGAAATCCAACCTTCGTCTCTTGACCGTTATCCTTGCCGGACTGGGAATGTTCGCCTTCGCGCAGCGCTTCGGTCGCGGCGGCGGCCCGCAAACCGCCAGCACGCCCGCAGCGCTCCACTTTCACTATCTGGGGCCAAAGCCCGGCGGTCGCATCGCCTCCGCCACTGGCGTGCCCGGCAATCCCAACGTCTACTATCTCGGCTCCTCCTCCGGCGGCGTCTGGAAATCCACCGACGGTGGCCACGTCTTCAAGCCCGTGTTCGACAAGCAGGACGCCCTGGCGATTGGCGCGCTCGCCGTTTCCCCTTCCGACCCCAAAACCGTCTGGGCCGGCACCGGCGAAGCCTGGGCCATCCGCGGCATCGACGTCATCGGCGACGGCGTCTACAAATCCACCAATGCTGGCAGCACCTGGCAGCACATGGGCCTCGAAAAGACCGGCCGCATCGCCCACATCGTCGTCAATCCCACCGACGCCAACACCGTCTTCGTGTGCGCCCTCGGTCAGATCACCGGCCCTTCCCAGCAGCGCGGCGTCTACAAGACCACCGACGGCGGCAAGACCTGGAAACGCACGCTGTTCGTCAATCCCTACACCGGCTGCTCCGGTCTCGCCATCGATCCGCATGACCCCAACACCCTTCTGGCCGGCACCTGGCAGGTCCTCATGCACAGTTGGGGCGAGTTCAGCGGCATTTTACCAGGTACCGGCGCCGGAGACGCCGGGGAAGCCGACCAACGGGAGGCGCGGGGCGAAGCCCCGGCTCTAGGCGGCGCGAGCCGCGGTAGTGGTGTGTATATCAGCCACGACGGCGGCGACACCTGGACCCACATCACTCAGGCCCAGGGCATGCCCAAGCCGCCGCTCGGCAAAATTGACGTGGCCATTGCTCCCTCCAACCCCCAGCGCATGTTCGCCCTCATCCAGACCCCCAACCAGGGCTCGCTCTGGCGCTCCGATAACGGCGGAACGACGTGGAAGGATGTCAACTGGAACCGCACCCTCATCGGCCGCGCCGGCTACTACATCCGCATCGCCGTCGATCCCTTCAACGAAAACAACGTTCTCATCACCAACAGCAGCTTTCACCGTTCACTCGACGGCGGCCACACCTTCGATGGCCCCGCCACGCGCCCGCAGCCCGGCCAGCCGCGTCTGCAGGCCAACTGTGGCGATTGCCACGACATCTGGATGGATCCCGACATCAAAGGCCGCTACATCCTGACCGATGACGCCGGCGCCAGCATCGCCACCGGCAAAACCGTCCTCCGCGTCACCTTGCCCAATGGCCAGTTGTATCACGTCGCGACCGATAACCAGACCCCCTACTGGGTCTACACCGACCGCCAGGACAACGGCACCATGCGCGGCCCCAGTAACGGCCCCGAAGGCACCGGCAATGGCCTCGTCCAGGGCGTCCCGCAAAACCCCAGAGCCCCCCACACCGCGCACTTCGGCGGCTTTTCCTTCCGCCGCCCCCAGGCCCCGCCCTGGCAATACGCCCTCGGCGGATGCGAATCCAGCTTCATCCAGCCCGAACCCCACAACCCCAACGTCGTCTGGGCCAGTTGCTACGCCGATGAAGTCACGCGCTACGATGCCCTCACCGGCGTGGCGCGCTCGGTTTCACCCTGGATGCACACCCTCGATTCCCCTCCCAACAAGCTCAAGTATCGCTGCCAGTGGGCCGCGCCGCTCGCCGTCGATCCCATTGACGGCAGCGTCTACTACGGATGCCAGGTCGTCTTCCACACCACCGACGGCGGCCAGTCGTGGCAGGTGATCAGCCCCGACCTGTCCCAGGGTGGCGCCCAGCACTTGGTCTCCTCCGGCGGCCTCGTCGGCGACAACCTCGGCCAGTTCTACGGTGATCTCATCATCGACATCGCCCCTTCACCCATCGACGCCCACCTCATCTGGGCCGGCACCAATGATGGCCAACTCTGGTATACCAAAGGCGGTCAGCACTGGGTCGACGTCGCCAAAAACATCCACGGCGCCCCCGCCAACGCCACCATCGACCAGATCGCCCCCTCCAGCTTCGATCCCGGCACCGCCTACGTCGTCCTCGATGCCCACCTCGAAAACGATCGCAACCCCTATCTGTTCAAGACCAACGATTACGGCCAGACCTGGACCAACCTCAGCGCCGGCTTCCCGCACGGCAACCCGCTCGACTACCTGCGCTCCATCGCCGAAAACCCCAACCGCAAGGGCATGCTCTTTGCCGGCAGCGGCCATGGCTTCTTCTACTCCATGAACGACGGCGCCACCTGGACCCAATTCAATAAAGATCTCCCCGCCGCCCCGGTGAATTGGATCACCGTCCAGAAACGCGCCCACGATGTCCTCGTCGCCACCTATGGCCGCGGCCTCTACGTCCTGCCCGACATCACCATGTTCGAGCAGACCGGCAAGACCTCGCCGCTCTCCACCACCACCCGCCTCTTCCGCCCCCGCGACGGCATCCGCATGCCGCGCAACGGCCATGCCGCCTTCGACTTCTCGCTGGCGCCGAATCCCACCCGTCCCCTCGCTCTCACCATCCACGATGCCAGCGGCACGCTCATCCGCACCCTCCCGGTCCACGTCCACGGCGGCCTCAATCAAGTGCGCTGGGATCTGCGCTACACCGCGCCTCAAACCGTAAAACTGCGCACCACGCCCAAGGTCGATCCCTACATCTGGTCCGAGTCGCGCTTCTACGGCCAGAAATCGCGCCCCGTCGAGCACTGGGGCATTGAGCAGGCGGAACGTGCCGGCCCGCTCGCTGCGCCCGGCAATTACACGGTGAGCTTCACCTACGACGGCAAAACCTGGTCCCAGCCCTTCGCGGTCGTGAAAGACCCGGCCATCTCCTCCTCCGATGCCGATCTCACCGCCTCCACCACCATGCAAATCCGCGTCCGCAACGACATGGATGAAGCGGTGAAGATGATCAATCATCTCGAGACCATGCGCAAGCAGGTCCAGGATGACCTCAAAACGCACCCGGACCAGAAAACCGCGCTCGACAGCTTCGAGACCAAGCTCATGAACGTCGAAATGCAGCTCCTCAACCACGAGAGCCTGCTCAGCGACGACAAGTATTACCCCGAGCAGTTCAAGGTCTATATGAATCTGATCTGGTTCAACGGCGAAATCGGCACCGGCGCCGGCGATGTCGCCGGGGGCGCCGACTACAAGCCCACCGACGTCTCTTACACCATCCTCGCCGGCATCGAGAAAAAACTCGCCGCCGCCAAAACCGCCTACGACGGCCTATTACAGACTGCCCTCCCGGCCTTCAACCACGCCATGGCCGGCCGCGTGCCCGCAATTCACTGACGGCATCCTGGCAGGCGGAACGCGCCGATCTTCGTCGTCGAAGCCGGCGCGCCCGCCTTCAGGTAATCGCCCACGTACCAGAAGGTGCAGTCGTCCACCGGATCCATTGCCGTCGTCGTGTAATCCTCCCAGCGGTTGCTGCCGTGCTGCGATCCGTGGCCTTGCGCCAGCACGGCTTCCTTGGTGGTCAGCTTCCCCAGCGGATCCCCGCTCAGCCGCGCCGCAAAGCGCTGGCCCGGATACACCGTCGGCCCGCCATAGGAATAGCCCACGCCAATATCCCCGAACTTGTCCATCGACATACTCGCCATCCACCGATAGTTCCCATCGGGCGCATATGTGCCCTGCTGGTACAGCACGGGATCCCCCTTGCTATTGAGCCGGAACTCAGACCAGCGCACGCCCCCCGCATGCGCCGCCGTATCCACCGAGTGCTCCAGCACAATCGACTGATGCCCCTCCCAGCGCCGGTACACCACACGCTGCATGATCTTGTCCCCCTGCGCATCGAGATAGGTTTTCGCCCCCGGTTGTGGCACGCAGTTACTCAACTGCCCGTTGCAGAGAAAATGGTAAGGTGCAACCGCGATCGCCTGTCCCGGCGTGACACTGGTTTTCCTGTAGTTTTTCCAGTCCACGTGCACCTTGAACCAATAGAGCACGTCACTGTCGAATACGCCCTTCAGTTGCGTCCCACCGGCCGCGAACAGTAGATCCGGCGCCCCCGGCGGCGGCAGTGTCGTCCCTTCCAGGTCGGCGTTGTTCAAAAAGCTCACGCCGTCGATGACCACGCATTGCTCCGTGGCGGGCTCGCCCTTCAGCATTTTGGCGCGATCGGCGATGCAGTCTTTTTTCTGGATCACGCCGTCGCCCGAGCTCGTCGGCACGTAGTAGCCGTCGGGCCAAACCGCCGGTCGCGGATAGTCCGGAAACAGCTTGCGCTGAAACTCATACCGGTAATACGTGCCCAGCGCATTGGACGTTGTGCTGACCGCATAGCACATGCCATAGGGGCCCGTGGGCTGACCGGGAGGCCGCGAAAAAATCGGCATCACGAACAGCCAGCGGTGCGCCAGTTGATCGTAGCGAACCACGGCATCGCCGTTGTTCGTCCTCGCGCAGCGGCCGCCGAACCCTTCGAAAACGGTGTTCGTGGGCACCGCTCCATAAAGCACTTTGCCTTGCTTGTTGAACACCGCCATTTCCGAGTTGATGATCTCGACCACCTGCTTCGGCCCCACCGCCAGGCTCAAATCCAGCGCCCCGCGCGGACCGAATCGTCCCTTCCTTACCGGCGCCGGATGCAGCCCCTGAAACCCGTAGCCCAATCCGTCAAAGCTCGTCACCAGGCGCGCCGGCGCCCGCGTGCCCATCGTCGTCTGCTCCACCTCCCGCCCCGCCGCACCAATCGTCGGGAACGGCGGCGGTTCCGGCGACGGCCGCGGCGGATTGGTGGCTTCTGTCGGCTGAAAATGAAAATGTTGCCCCGGCGGCGGACGATGAAACACCCGGCGCTTTGCCGGCGGTGC